>JAOAAV010000035.1 GCA_026418715.1 Clostridia bacterium | reverse complement strand
GGGTGCAAACTCCGTATCGCTTATGCCTTCTACAATCCCAGTCTTAGACATATATGCTACAGTATCCTTTGCCCAATGCCCCGTCATATCGGAAAAGTCCTTCGCGGGCATATCGTCGGGGTCATAAGTGTATGAAACAAGAGCGGGAATACTGCTGCGTACGCCCTTTACCACCAATTTGGATATGGCATCGGCCCCCGCTTTTTTAAAATGTGTACGGTCATCGGTTCCTTCAGGGTACTTTACACTCTCACCCTTTTCACAAATAAAGTAATAGGTTTTGACAACATCAAAGCCAAGTTTATTCCAAAGATTCCTGCTGTCGTTATTGATATCGATTAAAACTGTTCCCGTTTTTGCGGCAACTTCGCGTATTGCATTTGAATAATCTGCAAGAGTTTCGGCGAAAAGACCTGTCGTTTTATCATATTCACAGCGGGTTGTAGGTGTTAACAGTACGGGGATTGCACCTCTTTTTACAGTTTCACCGATATATTTTTCGGTCAGCAAAGTTTTGAAGTCCTCTACCGAAATATAGCGTTCGGGCTTAGTTGAGCCATCGTTATGTCCGAATTGGATGAAAATGTAATCTCCCGGTTTGATGGATGTTAAAATATTGTCCAACCTTCCGTCGTTATTGTAGCTTTTTGTGCTTCTGCCGCCGATGGAGCGGTTTTCGACAATAACATCATTTGTAAAATATCTTCCAACCGTCTGTCCCCAGCCTGCCTGCGGATAATCCGTGTCCTTGTAGGTTTGTGCGGTGGAATCGCCCGCTATATAAATAGTCGGCTTTTCTCCTTTCTCCGTTCTGTTTGCAAGCTGTGTAATTTCTATTGAGTTTACTTTGATGTCCTTGCCTTTGAATTTAAAGGTTATTTTTCCATCTTTAGGGATTACACGCTGAATATTTTCCTTATACTCGTTGGCATTTATAGTAAATACCCGCACACGCTCCCCGTCGTTTATATATATATTGACCTCTGTTGCGGTATCGCCGCCGTTTAGCATTTTCACCTCATAATCGCCGTCGGGAACAGCGACCTCAAAGTTGATTTCTCCTGAGGAAGATGTAACATAGTCACCCTTTAGCTCATCTGGCACATCACTTCCGCCGTTTGACAGACCGTCAACGGAGGAAAAGCCGTATCCCTTTGTCTGATCGAATTTATCGTCGGCTTTAATTTGCGTGTAGCCATCGCAAACCTTGCCTGCGCCAAAATCATATTTTGCCGAAAACAAAGAATTATCAGCCTCGACGTTAAAACTCCCCAAAAACGAGGAAAGCATAACCGCAGAAAGCATAAGGTGTATTGCTTTTTTGAATTTCATAGAGCCATCTCCTTTTTCATCATTTGCAGTTTAATTATACAACAAATATGTTTCCAATTCCATAATAATTTTTATTTTTCTTGAAACACTTAATATTTTGTTCACATAAATTTCACTTGGATATGTTATAATTTTGAATATAAATTCTAAGGAGGGATAATGATTATGAAAAAGATGCCTGTTGTTAAAATTATTCTTGATATTGTTATGATTTTCGTCCTTATGCTCTTGTATAGGAAAAATGCTGTCAGCCTGAAATTTCATGAGGTGGCAGGTCTTATACTGCTTGGTATGTTTGTCATACATCTTTTGCTCAATAAAAACTGGATTGCAAAGGTTACCCAAAGACTTTTTTCCAGCAACATTGATAAAAGGACAAAAATAGGGTATCTGGTGGATTTCCTTCTGCTCTTGAGTTTTTCCGCCATTGGCATAAGCGGCGTACTCATTTCAAAGACACTGTTTCATTTTTCCGGCGGGAACGCATGGAAGAAAACACATTTTTTCTGTGCGGCAGTCGCTTTGATATTAATCGGAATTCATGTGGGCCTTCATAAGCAGTTTTTTGCGAGTATGCTCGGCAGGGCGGCTTTCCTGCCCAAAAAAGTTGCAAAGCTTCTGTCTGTCATATTGTCATTAATACTTATCGCCTACGGCTGCTTTGCGTTGTCTTCAACATCATTTACAAGGTGGCTTTCAATGCCTTTTGTCACTGTGCAGTATTCTGGCAATGCGCCTGGCGGCGGGTTAGAGTCGGGCGGAGGTCAACAACAAAAGCCTGCTACAGACGCTGAAGGCGCTGAGGGCGGCATGGCAAATCAAGGCGGAAATCACTATAATGCAACCTCCGCGAACCCACTAACCGTACTCAAAACCATCGTTGACTTTTTCTCGATAGCGTTTATATTTGCTTTTATCACAGCCGCTATAGACGGATTTTTCAGAAGAAAACTGCAAAAAGAACATTAACTCATATCAAGGCAGTACAACTCATCAAGACGAAGTACTGCCTTGATTTTTGCATATGGGTGTGTTATAGTGAATGTGCCCTTAAACTTTGATGTGAGGATAATTACAGAAGATGAATCAGTTTAATATAAAATTTATGAAAGAAGCTATAAAGCAGGCAAAAAAAGCGGCAGATATAGGAGAAACGCCGATAGGCGCTGTCATAGTAAGGAACGATAAAATTATAGCACGCGGACACAATTTAAGAGAAACCAAAAAAAACAGCTTGTGTCATGCGGAAATTATTGCAATAGGCAAGGCTTCAAGAAAGCTTGGGGGATGGCGCCTTCCCGGCTGCGATATGTATATCACTCTTGAGCCGTGCGCCATGTGTTCGGGAGCAATTTTAAGCGCCCGCATAGAAAAAGTATATTTTGGAGCATATGACAAAAAAACGGGGTGCGCGGGTTCGGTTGTTAATTTGTTTGAACCCAATCTATTCAATCACACCACCGCAATTGAAGGCGGAATTATGGAATATGAGTGCTCTAAGCTTTTAAAAGATTTTTTTCGTGCTCTGAGAGAAGAAAAACATGGAAGTTAATAATCGAATTATTGACATTGCCGATTGATAAGTGATATAATGCTTTGGTATAATGGTGTTGTTTTTTTGTATAAAATACATTGCAGTTTAAAGAAGTGATTTGTATAAAGGAAGAAAAAAATATCGAATATGTAAAGCGAATATTGTCGCAAAAAATCAACATAAAAAGATATCTCTTAGTATTGGGTACAGTTTTATGCATTGCTTTGGGAGCGTTTTTTGCGGCTGCAAGTTTTGGCATATTTGGCAGCAAAAATGTTGATAGCAGCGAAGAAATTCAGGAGGATTTGCTTGCGCCTGTGGACAAGCAGACGGGCAAGCTTAATGTTTTGCTGCTTGGAGTCGATATGGCAGGGTTGCGTACGGATACCATAATAGTGGCGTCTTATGATTTGGATGGCAATAAGCTTAAGCTTTTGTCCATCCCACGTGATACGAGAATGTATGTCGGAGCCAGATACCAAAAAATCAATGCAGCCCATGCAATAACGCAATCAGGGAAAATAAAAGGTCCCCAGGGAACGATTGAAGCGGTTACACGTCTTACAGGCATACCGATTAATTACTATGTAGAATTTAGCTTTTCTGCGTTTAGGAATACCATTGATGCCCTTGGAGGTGTGGACTTTGATGTACCGCGAGATATGTTTTATGAGGATCCCGTACAGGATTTACATATTAACCTAAAAAAAGGGTTTCAGCATTTGGACGGAGATAAGGCGGAACAGCTTGTGCGTTTTCGCAGGTATCCGGAAGGAGATATTGCCAGAGTGAAAATGCAGCAAAGCTTTTTAAAAGCACTTATGCAGCAAAAGCTCAACGCTCAAATCATAACCAAAATTCCGGATATTATAAGCCAGCTCAAGGATGATGTCAACACGAATTTTACAGTGCTTGATGCGGCTAAATACCTTCCAAATTTGAAGGATTTGAGCGTCGAAAATGTGCAGATGTACCATCTTCCGGGAGAATATAATGATACGGACTATGGCGCATCTTACTGGATTTGCGATTTGGAGGCGACGAAGACGCTTGTTGAGAGCGAGTTTGGGTACGATGCGACCAAAATAACAATCCACTCTGCGGACGGGAAAAGCAAATCAAAGGACGTGAAGCTTACACCGACTGCCTCCGTACCTCCTTCTTCTGCTCCGGAGGAAACGGAAATGCCGCCTGTACAGACAAAACAGCCTATAATTGATCTGAATGAAACAGAAGAAAAACCTTCGTCTGAAAGTCCTGCGGAAGAAACGGCAGGTTCTGAGGCAGTGCCGCTTGAGAAGGAAGCACCAATGTCTGAAATGACGGAAAAAACTGAAAGTACGCATATCGATGAAACATTGCCTGCGAATGATGCCGCAAGCACAATCGAAGAATAAAACGGGATATGGGCAGTTTTGCAAAATGTGGGACTGCATTGGAGGAATATCAGTGAAAAGAGCAAAAAAAACACTAAACGAAACCGACATAAAAACTGTTAAAAGGAAACGATTTAAAATAAACGTAAAAAGATATTTCCAGATTTTGGGTATATCCTTAGCTGTTATGATAGGTGTGGGCGCTATCTGCATGGGACTTGACTTTTCAAAAGCGGGAGAGGATGAGGGCGTTATAGCTCCCGTCGAAGAAGGGAAAATAAATGTGCTTTTGCTTGGTGTGGACGTGGAAGGTCTGAGAACTGATGCCATTATGGTGGCATCGTACGATATCAAGCAGGGAAAGGTGAACCTCCTGTCTATTCCCCGTGATACGAGAATGTACATAGGGAAAACGTATCAGAAAATTAACGCAGCTCATGCGATAGGCGGTATGACGGGCAAAATTGCAGGTCCGGCAGGAACTATTGAGGCAGTAACGCGTCTTACGGCGATACCTATCAACTATTATGTGGAGTTTAGCTTTACCGCCATCGATCATTTCATTGACGCATTGGGAGGTGTAACATTTAACGTTCCCGACGTAGAAGGAAATGGCAGGGGGATGAACTATGACGATCCGGTTCAAGATCTGCATATTCATTTAAAGCCGGGGGAACAGACATTGACAGGAAATCAGTGCCAGCAGCTTTTGCGTTATAGAAAAAGCAACCCTATCAACGGAAAAGTGATAAGCTATCCAGACGGAGACAGAGGAAGAATTGAGGTTCAGCAGCAGTTTGTAAAAGCGTTGGTGGATCAAAAACTGAACGCAAAACTGATTTTGAAAGTGCCTGATTTGTTTAATCAGCTCAGCAAGGATATAAAAACAAATTTCACACTCAGTGATGTTACAAAATATGCGGCATATTTGAAAGACTTTAAATCAGAAAATATTACCACATATCAGCTTCCCGGAGAAAACAACGGAACAGATTACGGAGCCTCCTATTGGATTTGTGATTTGGAAGCAACTAAGACTCTTGTACAAAATGTATTTGGCTATGATGCGTCGAATATAACGATAGATTCGCCTGACGGAAGCTCAAAAACAAAGGATAAAAAGAAAACATCAACCCCCACTCCTCAAAACTCAGTAAAAGCGACTGCATCACCTGCGAAAAAGTCTGCGGCGACTCCAACTCCCGAACAGCAGGAAGCTGAAGATGAAGAAGTGCAAACACAAATGGAAACGGAAGCGGCAACTCCAAAACCCACTTCTAAACCTACTTCCAAGCCCACTTCCAAACCCACTGCAGTTCCTTCGGTAAAATCGACAGAAAGTTCCGATGTAAAATCCGATGTTAAAGCGACTACACAACCCAAGGATACTGCGGACTCAACAAAAAATGTAAACGAATAAAAAATGCCAATCTCCAATCGCAGAATCGGAGATTGGCATTTTTTACACCGTCACATCAATGCTGCCGGTATTTTTTATGTTAATATACAGGCAGGTCATTGTAACCATAAAATATATTTCAAGGAATATAAGCCCTATGCCAAATGTAATAAACGACAAAAATATCCATGGAATAAAGCTTACGACCAAATTGATATAATGCCACTTGCGTCCCTTCATCATAAGGCGGCTTTTCTTCAGCGCCTCCAAAGCGGAAATGGAATCGTTTTCCGCAAGTATAAAAAAAGTTAAGGAATAATTCATAAAAATCCAGAAAAAGGGCACCATAAACACTAAGACGGCAATATTAGCATAGGGATTTTCGGTGATAGTCAAAAACAGAGGTACAAAAGCGACGGCGCCGAGCATAAGAATGCGTAAAAGCTGCGCTTTCATGGTAACAAGCCATCTTTCCGGCTTTGAAAACATATAAAGCGGCGAAACTACCTTTCCCGCCACAAAAACAAGCCAGCATCTGTTTAGTCCCACTTTAAACGGGGAGAGCAAAATCATAACAAAAAGGTTCAACAGAATATATATCAAAATAGGCGCAACAAATAAAGACGGGGATTTTAGCATTTGCGTTATGGAAATTGATTGCCACGAATATGTTGCAGAGTTGAACAGCGCGGATATGGCTATGTTCACAAAATAATATATAAAATAGTTCATAATGGCATAAATCCATCTGCCCGACAAAGCGGTAAGGGCAATTTTTTTTAACTTTTTGGGGCTGTTTTTCATAGTTTCCTCCGAATTGAACAATATATGCTAATATTATTCTATGCAAAATGCAAAAAATCCTTCATTTGGCGCAAAATATTAAAAAAAAGCTTGAAATAAACGTAAGATAATGGTATAATGATAAACAGCAGAATAGTGGGTTGCGTGAAAGAGTGGGTTGTTTATCCCACTCTTTCACGTTGTAGCGATGAAATTGAAAGGTAGGTTGCGTGTGTCAAGGGAAACGGAGAATACGGTACTTGATATTGCCTGTGAAATTGCCGAAAGGCATGGCATTTATGTGGTTGACGTCGAATATAAAAAAGAGGGAAAGGATTGGTTTGTGCGGGTTTACATCGACAAGGACGGCGGAGTCAGCATTGACGATTGCGAGAAAATCAGCAGGGAGCTTGATGAGGAAATGGATAGACAAGATCCCATCAGCGGACAGTACTATCTTGAGGTCTCATCTCCCGGAGTGGATAGGAAATTGAAAAAGGAGCGCGAATTTTTGTACTATATAGGCAGAGATGTCGATGTAAAGCTATACAAGCCATGGAACGGGAAAAAAGAATTTAGAGGAATACTCAAGGATTTTCATGATAAAGCAGCCTTTGTTGAAACAGACGGAGAAACAGTGAAAATAAACACATCAGATGCGGTTTGGATTAGACTAGCATTTGATTTTTAGACAGATACGGAAGGAATGGTAGAAAAATGAATCAGGAATTGATCAGTGCGTTGTCTGATTTGGGCAGGGAAAAAGGGATAGGAAAAGACGTTATACTGGATGCTCTTGAAGCGGCATTGGTTGCGGCATACAAAAGAAATTTCGCATCGGCACAGAATGTTGAAGTTGTTATTAACCAGGAAAACGGAGAAGTTAAAGTATATTCGCAAAAAGAGGTTGTGGATACGGCGGATTATAAAGACTCACAAACACAAATAACCCTTGATGATGCAAGAAAAATCAGCGGCCAATACGGTATCGGCGATATTGTTGATGTCGAGGTCACGCCTAAAAATTTCGGAAGAATTGCCGCAATGACGGCAAAGCAGGTCGTAACACAACGAATCAGAGAAGCGGAGCGCGGAATTATATACAGTGAATATACCGAAAAAGAAAATGACATTGTATCGGGCAAGGTGCAGCGAATTGAAAGAGGCAACGTATTCGTTGATATAGGCAAGGTGGAGGCTCTTCTTCCTGTCAATGAACAGCCGAAAAATGAAACTTATCAAATTCATCAGTGGATTAAGTGCTATGTCAGCGAGGTTAAAAACGGAAGCAAGGGAACGCAAATCCTGCTTTCAAGAACGCATCCCGGACTTGTCAAATGCTTATTTGCACAGGAAGTTCCGGAAATTCAGGAGGGCATTGTCGAGATTAAAAGCGTTGCGAGAGAAGCAGGGTCAAGAACAAAAATTGCCGTACATTCAAATGACCCCGACGTTGATCCTCAGGGTGCATGCATCGGACCGAAAGGCCTCAGAGTTCAACACGTCGGAGATGAGCTGAAAAATGAGAAAATAGATATTGTAAAATGGAGCGAAGATCCCGCCGAATTTATTGCGGCAAGTCTTAGTCCGGCAAAGGTTCTTTCCACGCAAATCAACGAAGAGGAAAAAAGCGCAAAGGTAAAGGTTCCCGAGCATCAGCTCTCGCTTGCAATCGGAAAAGCCGGTCAGAATGTGCGCTTGGCGGCAAGGCTCACGGGGTGGAAAATTGACATATCCACCGAACCGACGGCGGAAGACAGCGAAGAGTAAGGGATGAATAATATGAAAAAGCATGTGCCGCTTAGAATGTGCGCAGGCTGCAGAGAAATGAAGCCAAAGTCGGCCCTTGTGCGAGTTGTAAAGGATTTTAAGACTGGCGAAATTAAAATAGACGAACAAGGCAAACTTTTTGGCAGAGGCGCATATATTTGTCCTAATCAAACGTGCGTTAAAACCGCCATGAAAAAAAAGGCATTAGAGCGCAGTTTTAAAACGTCATCAGCGCATATTTATGAGAGTATTTTAAAACGCTTTGAAGGAGATGGCTGAACATGAACCGTGATAAGGTTTTAGGAATGATTGGTCTGGCAAAGCGTGCGGGCAAAGTTGTAAGCGGGGAATTTTTGTGCGATAAGGCGATTAAGGAAGGCAGATCAAGGCTTGTCATCATAGCCTGCGATGCATCGGAGATGACAAAGAAGGCTGTCAAGGATGCATGTGCGTTTTATAAAGTTGAATGCTTTGAATATGCAGACAAAGAAAGCTTGGGAAGCTTTACGGGGAGTGATATTCGTGCGGTTGTATCGATCAATGACGAAAATTTTGCACAGGAGATCGTGAAAAGATATAACAAAACATTGATTTGATACCGTTTTAAGAGTACGAATTTTATATAGATTAAGTTTTTAAATGACAAATTCGGTTATATGGCTTGTGATGAAAATCAGGTTATTGTTATTGTGGGGGAAACGCTGATTCTTGGGTGAGTTTGCATTTCTCAGGAAAATGCTGAATTGTCGGAAGTTTAGCGGAGGTGAAGAAAGTATGGCGAAAACGTCAAAACCACGGGTGCATGAAATTGCAAGGGATTTAAAAGTAAACAGCAAGGATATTATCGACAGGCTGGGTAACTGCGGAATTCAGTTGAAAAACCATATGAGTACATTGGAAGATGATCAGCTTAGTCTTATTTTGGATATTTATACTCAGCTTCATGATATAGGGGATACTCCTCTTGATTCTTTCAAGCCTAATCATAAGGAAAAATCAATACCTGAGAAGGCTACGAAGGAAGAGCCGATTATAGAGCAAAAGGCGGAACCTATTCAAAAGAAGGTCCGCTATGTGGATACCCGTCAGACTGTCGTGGAACTTGATAAGATTGAAAGCATCGAAAGAATAGAAGAGCTTGTTCCTGAGAATATTAAGCTTGACGATATGTCCAAAAAGCAAAAAAGCGGGAAGAAACCATTTAAGTCTAAGCAGCCGGAAGAGGTATCACGGCCTAAGGTACAGGAGATGCCCAAAAAGGAAGTGCCAAAAGAAGTTACTGTCCCAGATGGTATTACCGTGGGTGAATTTGCGCAGAAAATAAGCAAAAGCGCTGCCGAGGTTGTCAAAAAGCTTATGATGCTTGGCGTTATGGCGACTATAACCCAGACAATCGACTTTGACACGGCATCCCTGATTGCAGAAGAATTTGGAATAACACTTATAAAAGAGGTTATTCTCACAAAGGAAGATATTTTGTTTCAGGAGGAGGAAGACAAACCGGAAGATTTGGTTCCGAGGCCTCCTGTCGTGGTTGTTATGGGACACGTTGACCACGGGAAAACATCTCTTTTGGACGCAATTCGAGATACCAGCGTTATTGATACCGAGGCGGGCGGTATAACACAGCATATCGGTGCGTACAGTGTGAGATTAAATGACAGAGATATCACCTTTCTTGATACGCCGGGACATGAAGCCTTTACTACAATGCGTGCAAGAGGTGCACAAGTTACGGATATAGCCGTGCTTGTGGTTGCAGCTGACGACGGTATCATGCCTCAGACCATAGAGGCAATCAATCATGCCAAAGCGGCAAATGTGACGATTATCGTTGCAATCAACAAAATTGACAAAGAAGGAGCAAATCCTGAGCGTGTAAAGCAAATGCTTGTGGAGCATGACGTTATTCCGGAAGAATGGGGCGGAGATACGGTTTGTGTAGAAGTTTCCGCAAAAAAGCGCATTAATATTGACGGGCTTTTGGAAATGATTCTTCTTGTTGCCGATATGAAGGAACTGAAGGCAAATCCAAACAGACCTGCAAAGGGTGCGGTCATTGAAGCCGAAATTGACAAAGGAAGAGGTCCTGTTGCAACGGTATTGGTGCAAAACGGGACACTGAAGGTAGGAGATATTGTTATAGCCGGAACTGCTGTAGGCAGGGTGCGTGCAATGATTAACGACAAAGGCAGACGTGTCAAGGCTGCCGTGCCGTCTATGCCGGTTGAAATATTGGGGCTTTCGGAAGTGCCGTCAGGCGGCGACAGTTTTCACGTTGTAAAGGATGAGAAGCTTGCAAGGGAAGTTGCTGAAAAGAGAAAGCAGGAGAAAAAGGAAACAATGTTTAATTCTGCCGTAAAGGTATCTCTTGACAATCTGTTTTCTCAGATTGATGCCGGAAACATGAAAGAACTCAACGTCATTATCAAGGCGGATGTTCAGGGCTCGGTTGAAGCGGTGAAGCAGTCTCTTGAAAAACTTTCCAACGATGAAGTTCGTGTTCGTGCGATCCATGGCGGGGTCGGAGCAATTAACGAATCTGACGTTATGCTTGCAAACGCTTCCAATGCGATTATTGTAGGATTTAATGTGCGCCCTGATGCGGGCGCGAGTGCCGCAGCACAGCGTCAAGCGGTGGATATTAGATTGTACCGTGTTATTTATCATGCGATTGAGGAAATTGAAGCTGCCATGAAGGGTATGCTTGATCCAAAATATAAGGAAGTTGTACTTGGTCATGCCGAGGTAAGACAGACATTTAAAGTTTCCGGAGTGGGAACGATTGCCGGATGTTATGTAACAGACGGGAAAATCACACGTAACGGGCAGATAAGATTAATAAGGAATGGCATTGTTGTACATGAAGGTGCAATCGAAAGCCTCAAAAGATTCAAGGATGATGCTAAGGAAGTTTCCGAAAGCTACGAATGCGGAATCGGCATAGAAAAATTCAACGATATCAAAGAAGGCGATGTTATCGAGTGTTTTGTGATGGAGGAAATTGAAAGATAAATCTTTCCCGTAAAAGAGATTTTTCCATTATGGGCACGGAAATGGAGGGTTTTATGGCTCAGAACAGAATTGATAAAATCAACGAAGAAGTGCGTCGGGAGCTAAGCTCTGTTATTCGTGAGCTCAAGGACGTTCGGATTCCTATGATGACCAGCGTTGTTGCGGTTCATGTAACAAAGGATTTACGATATGCAAAGGCGTATATCAGTGTTATGGGCAGCAAAGAGGTGCAGGATGCCGCTTTGGCCGGGCTAAAGAGTGCAGCGGGATTTGTTCGCCGTGAAATCGGTCATAGACTTGAACTTAGGTATACCCCAGAATTTTTGTTTGAGCTTGACCATTCCATCGAGCATGGTGCACACATTAACGAAATTATGAAGACCATTTCAAATGACGGAGAGTAACGGATAGGGCGTGTATGAAATATTTTCAGGCACGCCCTATTGTTGCAGGAGATGCGGAATATGATAGATAAAATTATTGAAGAAATAAAGAAGGCAAATACAATTGCAATAATGGCGCATACGGGAGAAGATCCCGATGCGGTAGGAAGCTGTTTTGCGATGTGTGATATGCTTTGTATGCTTGGAAAGCAGGCGGTTTGCTATCTTAGCGAAAAATTAAAAAGGAGTCTTTCTTTTTTGGAAGGCGAGTACACAGTATATGCTCCGCAGGATTCAGATATTGACTTTGATTTGTGCATTTGCCTTGATTGCGGAGATTTGGAACGTTTAGGCGACAGGATAAAGATTTTTGAAAGTTCTAAAGTGACAATAAACATAGATCATCACTATACAAATACTCATTTTGCAGACATAAATTTTGTGAAGGATGATGCGGCGGCAACGGGTGAGATTTTATATTATCTGCTTTGCGAGATGGGAGAGTTGTCGGTTTATGCTGCAAAGTGCCTTTATACGGCAATTGCTGCGGATACGGGCAGCTTTAAGTACAGTAACGTAACACCGGACACGCTTCGAATTGCTGCAAATTTGCTGGAGAAAAATATAAATCATGCAGATATTGCCAGACAGCTTTTCGATACAGAGGAGCTTGCGGTTATGCGGCTTAAAACAGAAGTTGCGGGGAATATAAAAAGTTATTTTAACGGCAGATTGAATATTGTCATCGCTCCAAAGGCTTTGTTTGAAAAGTATGGCATAGACGAGGATGAAGCGGGCGATTTTGTGGATATTCCAAGACGTGTTGCGGGAGTTGAGGTTGCTGCATCCATTAAAGAATATGAGGACAAGGTAAAGGTGAGTCTGCGTTCGAGCGGCAGGGTAAATGTTGCTGAAATTGCACAGCTTCTGGGCGGCGGCGGTCATAAAATGGCGGCGGGCGCATCGGCCGAGTTATCAATAGAAGATGCGGAAAAAAGGCTTGTGGAGCTTGTTGAACCTGCGCTTTGTAAGGACGGTAGGTAGGTATGGATGGAGTTATTGTTGTAAATAAGCCTGCGGGCAAGACTTCACATGATATTGTTTCTTTCATGAGAAGATTGACAGGTGTAAAAAAAGTCGGTCATACGGGAACACTTGATCCCGGTGCGACAGGCGTACTTCCCATATGCATAGGCAGGGCGACAAAGGCAGCCGATATGCTCACTTTTTCCGACAAACGCTATGTTGCCGAACTGATTTTGGGAATGACCACGGACACTCAGGATTCGGAGGGCGAGGTTCTTTCCGAATGTGAGGTAACAGTGAGAGAAGATGATATTAAGACGGTAATCGGCAAATTTGTGGGAGAAATAAAGCAAAAACCACCTATGTATTCGGCAATAAAGCATAATGGAAAAAAACTTTATGAATTGGCACGCTCCGGGATAGAGGTAGAACGCAAGGAGAGAACAATTTTCATATATTCCCTGAACATATTGGACATTGATATGAAGTGTGGAAAAGTTACGATTGATGTATGCTGCTCAAAAGGGACCTATATCAGAACGCTGTGCGAAGATATAGGGATGGCTCTCGGCTGCGGCGCTTATATGAATATGCTCAAAAGAATAAAAAGCGGTATGTTTGAGATAGAGAAAAGCCATACCTTGGATGAACTTGTACGTCTTAAGGATGAAGGAAGACTTTCGGATGTGCTGGTTCCCGTTGATGAACTGTTTTTTGAGTATCCCAAACTTTTTGTAGATGAGTGGCAGAAAACAAAAATTATAAATGGTATGAGAATTGTGAAAGACGGACTGACAGAAGGCGGGCTGTACCGTGTTTATGACGAAGAGACCCATTTTCTGTGCGTGTCGAAAGTATGTGAAGGAAAACTTGTTTTGGATAAAGCGTTCTGGTGATAAGCATCTTTTGGCAAAATGAAGGGATAGAGGTTTCAAATGAAGGTTTTTCATTCCAATGAAGAGGTTGATTTTAAGGAGAGCGTGGTTGCGCTCGGGAATTTTGACGGACTGCATATTGCGCATATGAAAATAATACAAAACGGTATAAGCTATGCAAGAGAAAACAGCATGGCAAGCGGTGTTTTGCTTTTTCATCATCACTCCACGGAGGTTACGGAAAATAGAAAAATGTCTTTGATTACTCCAAATGAATATAAATTGGAGCTTTTGGAGGAGATGGGCGTTGATTTTGTGTATATAGCAAGATTTGATAAAGAATTTATGCGCAAGACTCCGGAGGAGTTTGTGGAGTTTCTTTGCAGGCATTTGAGAATTCGTGCTGTGAGTGTGGGATATGATTACAAATTTGGATATAAGGCGTCGGGGGATGCAAATCGGCTTTATGAGATAGGCAAAAAGCTCAAGTTTGAAGTGTTGGTTTCCGATGCGATTTGCTTAGATGGTAAAATAGTCGCAAGTACACTAATTAGACAGCTTCTTGAAGAGGGAGATGTGGAAAATGCGGCAAAATTTTTGGGCAGAAACTTTTTTATTCGTGGCGTAGTTTCGTCAGGTCTGCAAAACGGACGGAGGATGGGCCTGCCCACTGCAAATATTGACTATAATCCGAGGCTGTTTCTCCCTGCTGAGGGTGTGTATGCGGCAGTTACATATGTGGGCGGAAAAAGCTGCAAAAGCGTTGTAAACATAGGTAAAAACCCAACTTTTGGCGGGAAAAAAGTTACAGTGGAAAGTCATATTATCGATTTTGAAGATAATATATACGGAAAAAATATTCGAGTGGATTTTATAAAGAGAATTCGAGGGGAAATTAAGTTTTCCAGCCTGGAGGAACTGAAAAAACAGATTTGCAGGGATATTGAAAGTGCAAAGGAAATCAAATTTTAAAGATATTCCGGCACGCCCTGCATCGATTCGGATGCGCTATGTATCTTTTTATTAATAGTCGATGCAACTGTGTGATTAAGCGTTTGTATCTATGCCGGCAAAGCTTAAAATACAACCAATCACTGTGATTGTGTAAATATTGACATGATTGGCAAAGAGCATTATAATAGAATGGGTATTTTTATCATAGATAAAACAAGAGCTATGATTTCTCACAACAGGCAATACTAATGTATCAGAGCATCTGAAGTGCGATTATGTTGTATATATGACATTAATTTTAAATATACCTCAATTTTTTATTGACCGCTATACCCACTGAAAAGACACTATGTTTCCCCAATAGGAATATAGGACGCAGACGTCATACGAGAGTATAGCAAATTTGACAATGCAGATACTATTTTCGCAGACCAAAGGGGGAATGATTATGAAGAAAAAGGATGTTCACGTTCCAATTGAAGAAATACAAAGACAAAAGGACTTTTTAAATAGAATATCCGCCATAAACACTCAATTTTATCTGCAAAACGAAAGGCGCCGCACGGCTTGCACCCGAACATACGGATGCCAGCAAAACGAGAACGACACCGAAAAAATTCGGGGTATGCTCGAAGAAGCGGGCTATAAATTTACCGACGATGAAAACATCGCCGATTTGGTGATTTACAATACCTGTGCAGTACGTGAAAATGCTGAAATGAAAGTATTCGGCAGGCTTGGCATACTCAAGCACATTAAAGAAAAAAAACCTGATATGCTCATAGGACTATGCGGATGTATGGCACAGCAGGAACATATTGCTGAAAAAATAAGCAAAACCTACTCCCACGTGGACATGATTTTTGGCACACATGCCCTGTACAAGCTGCCCGAAATTCTATATTCGGCAATTACAGATAAAAAAAGAATGATTGATATTGATGTAAGCGACGGAACCATTGCAGAAAACCTTCCCGTAAAAAGGGAAAATACAAGCAAAGCATGGGTATCCATTATGTATGGATGCAACAATTTTTGTTCCTACTGCATAGTCCCTTATGTGCGAGGGCGAGAACGCAGCCGGATGCCTGAGGACATTATCTGTGAAATTAATGATCTTGTAAAAAACGGATGCACTGAAGTAACTTTATTGGGTCAAAATGTTAATTCCTATGGAAAAGACCTCCACCTTGACATTGATTTTTCAGATTTGCTTAAAATGGTTGATCAAATCGAAGGAATAAAAAGAATTCGATTTATGACATCTCATCCGAAAGACTTCGGAGATAAGCTGATAGAAACAATGGCAAGCTGCAGCAAGATATGCCGTCAGCTCCATTTGCCATTTCAAGCGGGAAGCAATAAGGTCTTGAAGGACATGAACAGAAACTATACAAAAGAAGAGTACCTTCAAAAGATTGCAAAAGTTAAAAAGGCAATCCCCGACATTTCACTCTCCACCGACATTATCGTAGGCTATCCCACTGAAACAAACGAAGATTTTGAGGATACTATTGATGTTGTGAAAGCGGTGGAATTTGACAGCATATTTTCCTTTATTTATTCACGACGTACCGGAACCCCTGCCGCAAAGCTTGACTTTGTTCTATCCGAAAAAGAAATACAAAGAAATTTCAATCGTCTTTTGGATGTGCAAAATGCAATATCAAAGAAAAAAAACGATGAATATGTTGGTAAAATCGCAGAAGTGCTGGTTGATGGTGTGAGCAAAAACGATAAAGACACCCTCAGCGGGCGTACGGATTCGGCTAAAATCGTAAATTTTAAGGGAGATTTGTCTCTTGCAGGAAAATATGTAAAAGTGAGAATAACCGATGCACACACATGGTCGCTGAATGGCGAGCTTGTATAATATGGAAAAGAGGTTTGAAATGGATATCATTGAAAAGACAAAAGAATTAGGCGAAATGATTAGAAGCTCAAATGAAATGGCAAGGTTGAAAGCGGCCGAGGACATACAAAACAATGATGAGACGGCTCAGAATTTGCTCAAAGAGTATAATCTAAAACGCATAAACATCTCAAGAGATATGCAAAACGGTAAAATCTCAAAAGAAGAAGCCATGAAAAAAGCACAGAACGATTTTGACGAGTTGTCAAAAAATGAAGTAATCTCCGCTTATATTGCCGCAAAAAGAGAATTTGATGCCATGGTGCAAAAAATAAATGATGTTTTAAATTTTTATATAACAGGTCATGATTCAAGCTGCGGACACGACTGCGGCAGCTGCGGAGGATGCCATTAATCAGCGGAAAAAGCATTAAGGAGTTTTGTTATGAACGAAACGATTACGCCCATGATGAAGCAGTACCTTAAAACAAAAGAAAAATATCAGGATTGTATTCTTTTTTACAGACTGGGTGATTTTTACGAAATGTTTTTTGATGATGCCTTAACGGCGTCAAGAGAGCTTGAAATAACCTTAACCGGAAAAGATTGCGGTCTGAAAGAGCGTGCACCCATGTGCGGAGTTCCGTACCACAGTGCTCAGGTTTACATTGCAAAATTAATTAACAAGGGCTACAACGTCGCGATTTGCGAGCAAGTCGAAGACCCCAAAACAGCAAAAGGACTGGTCTGCCGTGAGGTTACCCGTGTCATAACCCCTGGTACAATCATAGATTCTGATATGCTTGACGAAAAATCCAATAACTATTTGGCGTCAGTCTACTGGCATGAGAACGGAACAGGTCTTTCTTTTTCAGATATTTCGACCGGCGAGCTTTATTCGACACAAATTGTTCCTTCTGACAGAACTTCCGTTTTTAACGAGCTGGCACGATATTCCCCGGCTGAGATTATTTTAAATGGCGCCGCCATGGCCGCCTTGGGCACCGCCTTGCAAAATAGGTTCTCCTGCGCCATGCATATGCATGAGGATGCAGAATTTGAATGGAATAACTCGCAATCGGCAATTCTTTCTCATTTCAAGAAAAAGGGTTTGTCTGAATTGAATTTAAAAAACAGGGAATTTTGTGTGTGTGCGATAGGGGCAATGCTCAAATATTTTGAACATACGCAAAAAAGTACCCTTGCTTACATAGATACGGTAAACGTTTATGAAATAAAGCAATATATGGATATTGATATTGCAACACGACGAAACCTTGAAATAACTGAATCCATGCGCGAGCGCAGCAAACGCGGTACGCTTTTATGGGTACTAGACCGCACAAAAACCTCCATGGGTGCAAGGTGTCTTCGGCAATGGCTTGAAAAGCCACTTGTCAATCCACTTCATATCAACAAGCGCCTGTATTCGGTACGTGAGCTTGTTGACAATATTATTCTGCGCGATGACATTTGCACTATTTTGTCGGGCATTTACGATATTTCCCGTATTGCAAGCCGAATATCATTAAACAGCGCCACACCCAGAGATTTAATTTCTCTTAAAATGTCGCTTATAAAGCTGCCCGAGCTTGAGTGTCGGCTCAAACAGTGCAAATCTCCCATGCTCTCCTCTCTTGCTGAGAGATTGGATGTTATGGAAGATGCCAGAGATCTTATTGAAAATGCCATATGCGATGACCCGCCTGCCCTTTTAAAAGATGGCGGTGTTATAAAAACAGGCTACAACGAGGATATAGACATATTGCGAAATGCCATGACAGAAGGCAAAAAATGGATTGCTCAATTGGAAAATACAGAGCGTGAAGCGACAGGCATAAAAAACTTAAAAATCGGCTTTAACAAGGTTTTTGGCTATTACATCGAAGTTACAAAATCAAATCTAAAAGATGTGCCGCCTACCTATGTCAGAAAGCAAACACTTGCCAATTGCGAGCGGTTTATTACTCCCAAGCTTAAAGAGATTGAAAATCTTGTCATGGGCGCTTCTGAAAAAATTGTAAATCTTGAAACACACGTTTTTGAAGGTGTTATTCAAAACCTTGCAAAAAAATCCGAACGTTTTAAGACGGTTTGCAGCATTATTGCTGCGACCGATGCTATTTGCTCCTTGGCGGAGGTGGCTCACAAATACAACTATGTTATGCCCGAAATTGAGACCTCAGGCGTACTTCAAATTAAAGACGGCAGACATCCTGTTGTGGAAAAAATGCTTAAAAACGAGTTGTTCGTCCCCAATGATACGGATTTAAACACTGACAATTCACGCCTTGCAATTATAACCGGTCCAAATATGGCTGGAAAGTCTACATATATGCGTCAAGTTGCGTTGATTGTTCTGATGGCTCAGATAGGCAGCTTTGTCCCTGCATCATATGCAAAAATCGGAGCAGTGGATAAAATTTTTACGCGTGTCGGAGCATCCGACGATATTTCTTCAGGGCAAAGCACTTTTATGCTTGAAATGTCCGAAACAGCAAACATTTTAGCCAATGCGACAAAAAATTCTTTGATTATTTTAGACGAAATCGGCAGAGGTACAAGCACCTTTGACGGATTATCTATCGCGTGGGCCGTCGCCGAATATATCCATGACAAAAAGAAAATTGGCGCTAAAACCCTGTTTGCCACCCACTATCATGAGATGACACAGCTTGAATCTGAACTTGAAGGAGTTTTAAATTATCACGTTGTAGTGAAAAAACGTGGAGATGAAATTACTTTTTTAAGAAAAGTGGTCCGCGGCGAAACTGACGGCAGCTATGGAATTGAGGTTGCCGCTCTGGCAGGAATTCCGAATGAGGTGATTTCCCGCGCAAAACGCATTTTAAAGAAAATTGAAAATGATGAAATACATACAATTTATAAAAATAACGCCGAACCAGAACCTTCAATGCAACTTGGTTTTAGTGATGCGTTATCTCAAGATATTGCAAACGAACTGAAAAAAATGGACGTATCTACATTTACGCCGATTGAGGCGCTTAATAAGCTTTACGAATTGTCAAACAAAGCAAAACAAATTTGATATATTGCTTCAGCACAAGTTTTTCATGCATCGTTTATGGAAGGAATGGTATAAATGGGCGTTATTCATGTGCTCAGTCAAGAGCTTTCCGATAAAATCGCAGCGGGAGAGGTTGTTGAGCGTCCCGCATCCGTAGTCAAGGAACTCGTTGAAAACAGTATTGATGCGGGAGCAACTGTTATTACTGTCGAAATAAAGGACGGAGGGATTTCCTATATGCGTGTCGCAGACAACGGATCGGGTATGTCTGAAGAGGATGCGAGAACTGCATTTTTGCGTCATGCAACAAGCAAACTTCGCACACAGGAAGATCTTGACGCGATATATACCCTCGGTTTTCGCGGGGAGGCACTGTCTAGCATTTTGGCGGTATCAAAAATTGATTTGTTTACCAAAACAGCAGATGACAAAGAGGGCATCCATTTATACGCAGAGGGCGGCAATATTTTATCCTTGCAGTCCGCAGGCACCCCAAACGGAACGACTATTGTAGTGAAGAATTTATTTTACAATACTCCCGCACGCATGAAGTTCCTTAAAAAAAACAGTACGGAAGCGGGTTATATTTCCGATATCATGTCAAAATTCATACTTGCGCATCCTAATATATCGTTTAGGTTTATAAACGGAGGAAAAGAGGTACTGTTCTCTTCCGGAAACAATAAATTGACAGATTGCATATATACCGTTTACGGCAAAGACTTTGCAAAATCAGTTATTTCAGTAGATTACCAAAACGAGGGACTGCGCATTGCCGGAGTAATTGGGAAAAGCGAGATAAGCCGTCCAAATCGCAATTTTCAAAACTTTTTCATCAACAAAAGATATATAAAAAGTCCTCTAATAATTCGTGCGGTTGAGGAGGCATATAAAAACCAAATCATGTCGGGCAAATTTCCTGCGGCAATTTTGAATTTGGAAATTAATCCCGCACTCATTGACATCAACGTCCATCCTACTAAACTTGAGGTTAAGTTTGCCGATGAAAAAAGCATATATGAAGCGGTATATTTTGGAGTTAAAAATGCGCTTTATTCAATCCCAAGCATACCTGAAATTGCGCCAAATTCAAAGCCTGTTTCCCAGATACCGAAAACTGAAATCTTTGCTCCATCCGTCGGCATAAAAAATGTGCTGCCGTTTTCAACCGATAAAACTCCTAAAGAAAAAACAGAAAATGAATTGTGGAACTTGTCGGATTTAATTGACCCCACTCCAAAATCATATGAAGAAAATGAAAGAGAAAATTTGACTGCAGAAGATGTTTCTTTTAAAACTCCTGTTTCATTGAAGGCACAGCAGGAGAGAGCGGAATATATCAAGCCGCCTTACACTGCTGCACAAGAATATAAAATAATAGGTCAAATATTCAACTCATATATTATCGTTGAGCGTGGTCAGGAGATGCTTTTGATAGACCAGCACGCAGCGCATG
This sequence comes from Clostridia bacterium, assembly GCA_026418715.1. GTDB lineage: Bacteria > Bacillota > Clostridia > UBA1381 > UBA1381 > SKW16. The sequence continues at coordinate 28,480 of JAOAAV010000035.1, read as the reverse complement.
AAAGACTAAAATACGAACAGTTGAAAAAGCTTCTGGCAAATGGGAATATGACGCCTCAAACTTTGCTATTTCCCGCCGTTGTCAATCTTTCTTCCGTTGAATTTTGTACTTTTTGTGAAAACAAGGATTTTTTCTATTCGATGGGGTTTGAAACTGAAGAATTTGGGGATAATTCTATTATAGTTCGTACGACTCCGTCAAGCATAGACGAGCATGATATAAGTGAATTAATGGTTGAACTAATCTCACAGCTTGCCCAATCAAAACGGGAAATAATGTCCGTAAAGGAAGAAAGGGCTTTATATACGATTGCCTGCAAATCCGCTGTTAAGGCTAATCGATTTATGCATTTTAGCGAAATTGAAGCTCTTTTGAATGAAATATTTTCACTGGATAATATTAATACGTGTCCTCACGGACGGCCTATTATTGTATCTATGTCAAAAAATCAAATAGAAAAGGAATTTAAAAGGATTGTGTGATGAACGTAAAAATACCTTTAGTCGTAGTGGCAGGTCCTACGGCATCGGGCAAAACAGAACTTTCCATTGAACTTGCAAAGCGGCTTGACGGTGAAATTGTATCGGCAGATAGTATGCAGCTTTATAAATATATGGATATAGGCACCGCAAAGCCGTCCAAAGAAGAAATGTGCGGAATATGCCACTATCTTATCGGTGAAATTGACCCGGGAACGAATTTTAGTGTCGCTCAATTTACAGCTCTTGCACATATGTATATAAAAAGAATTTCAGATAAGGGAAAACTCCCCATTCTTGCGGGCGGCACGGGACTTTATATACAGTCCGTCACTGAGGACATAAACTTTGTCCAAACCGATACGGACTTTTTAATTCGTCAGGAACTTGAAAGTATTGCCAATGAAAAAGGCATAGAATATCTTGTGAATATGCTTAGTGAGTTTGACCCTGTTTCGGCGCAAAGAATTCATCCGAACAATCGAAAACGCATTATACGAGCAATTGAGTTTTACCGCATGACAGGAATTCCCATCTCAATTCATCAGGAAAACACAAAACTTGCCTCAAGCAGATACAATCCGGTTATGCTTGCCATACACTGGGATAGGGAAGTGTTGTATGACAAAATTGACAAGCGAGTCGATAAAATGGTGGAAAACGGCCTGTTTGGAGAAGTTAAATCTCTTATGGACATGGGCTATTCCAAAAAAAACACCTCAATGCAAGGCATCGGCTACAAGGAAGTTATCGATTATTATAAAGGACTTGCCACAAAAGAAGAAACCATTTCCCTTATCAAAAGAAATTCCAGACGATATGCAAAAAGACAATTGACATGGTTCAAACGCGATAACCGCATCCATTGGCTGAAATACTCATCGTGCATTTTTGACGAAGCGGAAGAAATTGTCCGCAAAGAACTGGTATATGATTTATAAAAAATACAATAATAAATCAATATGATAAGGAGAGTACAAATATGGACAATTCGGCAAAAAATTTGCAGGATGCATTTTTGAACATCGTGAGACAGGATAAAATTCCGGTTACAATTTTTTTGATGAACGGCTTTCAATTTAAAGGCATTGTAAAAGCTTTTGACGGGTTTACCGTTTTAATTGATGTCGAATCCCGTCAGCAACTGCTTTATAAGCACGCAATTTCGACCATAATACCGAGCAAAAACATTGAATTTTCTCATAAATGAAAATACGTAAAATTTTGTTTTTTAAATCTAATCCTCTCAATAAATTGAATAGGAGGTTGGCAAATGGAGGCTTTTGGGCAAAGACTCAAACAGCTTAGAAAGAGCAAAAAATTAACCCAGCAGGAGCTTGCCGATTTGCTTGGGATTTCAAAAGTCGCCATATCGGAGTATGAAACGGGCAAAGTCAATCCATCGCCTGAACACCTTATTCGAATAGCGAATATCTTCAATGTCAGCATTGATTATTTTTACGGAAAATTACTCAAGCTGTCAAGACAAGAGTACATATTGAATGTGCGTACACCTGTTTTAAGCAGAATTCCCGCCGATATCGGCGACAGCACACAGCTTGATGTTTTGTACTATCGAGAACTTGATAAGAAATATAAAAAGGACTATTCAAAATATTTTATCTTTAAGGAGAATGAAAATCTCTTCCTTGTACACATTCAATGGTTCGCAGAAGACGGCGACAGAATTTTAGCCTGTATAAACGGCGAGGATGCGAGGATTTTTGATTGTGTGTACAGTGACAATGTTCTTGTTTTAACACTTAACAATAATATATATCCCATTGATGAGAATGTCTGTATAGTTGGAAAAGTAATTGTATAAAAGAAAAAAGATTGCGTTCGCAATCTTTTTTCTTTTATACACAATATCCTAATTCGCAGCAACCGTAATAGGCACCATCCCTGTTACATTGCTCCAGAGCATAACCTTGTAATTACTTGTGGATGGAGCATCTCCATCTATGGTAACCGCTCCGCTTGTGCCAACCGTAGCCTCAACAAATTTAACATTTTCCAAACTGTTCCCCGTTCCATAGCTTGCAACAAGCAATGTTACCTTCTGCTCACTACCGGTTAAGTTGGTAACTGTAACACTTGTTTTATTATCCTGAACTACAGCCCTTGAAACCAAATACTTGCTATTTATAGAAACGTCCTTCACGGCACTTGCACCGTCAAAAGCAACAGTCTTAAATGTTAATGTATCAGAATTTCCAGAACTATTTGTATAGCTGATGCTGCGAGTTGTTATACCGTTGAGTTTTATTCCAGCAAAAGTATTCCCTTTCGCATCAGTCGCGCCCTCAAGAATCTGTCTTGCAATATCCGTCGCCACAATTTCGGCTACTCTCTTGGCTCCCTGATATGACAAATGAAGTGCGTCGTCCTGTGTACCGGTACTGCTTACATACAAATAATAATTTTGTGCCGTATACGTCTTCCCGACTGTTGCAAAGAATTTAGCAGTAAGGCTTGACAAATCAATAAACAAAACATCCTTTGAAGCCGCTAAATCTCTAATCCCCTGCCAATAAGTCTCAAGACCGCTTCCGTTTGGAACTTCATACTCACCCGTCGTCCACTTTTGAATAGACTGCTGAGGATTCAAAAGAACGGGAATTACTCCCTTTGCATTACACTCATCAATCATGCTTGTAAGTGCAGCAAGCATTTTGTCCTTGCTGCTGTATGTGTAATCATTTATACCAAATTGAATTAGCAGATAATCACCAGCCTGGGCGTTTGCAAGAACCGACGGGAACGTATATGCGTACCAATTTGAAGCATAATCTCCTGCCAAAGCAAAATTGTCAACTATCATATCATCGGTAACGAGGGACTCAAGTATCTGTCCCCAGCCGCTTCTTCTGGTTCCACCCGCATAATCGCTCTGCAACGTAGACGGATAATAAGTAGCTACGGTAGAGTCTCCGCCAATCCAGATGTGAGTCTTTCTTTGTGCAAAATCGGCTTTCTTCTGAATTACAATTTTGTCTAAAGTATACGATTTTTCACCGGGCACCGATACCTTTGCCATGCCTCCCGACACTTTAACGTCATGAGCCGTATATGTGGCAGGTGTTGAAAAGTTCTCCCATGAACTGTCGCTATAACCCGACGAATATCCGCTCATATCAACTCTTGCGCCAACTATATAACCATTTACATAGATAGTTGCCCTTCCTGTTTCCGCCTTTGTGAATGTAAAGTCGTACAAGCCGTCCGGCAAAGCGACATTGAATGTAGCACTGTTTAAATACAAGCCATCCGTAACAGTAGATGCGGCTGCACTCAATCCATAGCCTGTGCTGTCCGTGAATGTCGTGGTTGAAGAAATAGGAATATACCCACTTGCGCTTCCATTCAAGTCAAACTTATAAATCGGTGAAACCTCAATCTTTGATGCTCCAGTCGTATCAACTGTAATGCTGCTGTTTGTAGCCGTCATCTCGGTTGTGGTGCCATCCACCGTCACCGCGTACGTACCAGTCTGCGGAAGCGACGAAACATCAACAGTCGTTGAATTTCCCGTTACACTGGCAACATAATAAAAATCCATAACTTTGACCGTATATGTGATATTTGAAGTTTTGCCCGGATTTCCTACAGTTGCAATAACCGAAACAACACCAGGCGAAAGCGCAGTAAGACTACCCGTTTCACTGTCAATAGATGCTAACGATGTATTGCTTACAGACCATACGGGTTTAAAAGAGCCCAAAACATCATCACCATACTCGTCAACCAAGGCTGTCAATGAATATACACTGCTTTTCCCCACTTCCACAGCATAATTTCCGTTCACCGAAGACTTGGAAGTATTCATAGCAGCGTAATCTCTCACTGCAACAGCGTATGTTGCGGTTTTGCCCGCACTGCTTACAAGCTTTATGTATACAGTACCTGCGGATGCCGCATCAGTAACAGACAATACGCCTTCAGAATTTATACTTATGCCGTCATATGCCTTTTCATTGCCGCTTTCATCTGCCAAAGACCAAGTAAATGTCTCTCCAGTCTCTATTATTGTGGCAGAATAGTCATAATCTCTCGTTACAGTTTTGCCGTAAATTTTTGCAAACTCTGTATCTCCACTTATTGCGAGTGGCTTTGTATCTGCATTTGAAATGACAAAGTTTTTAAAACCTATAAGTCTGCTTGCCATTGTTGCAGCAGCATAAAAACTTACGGATGCAATTCCCGTTACCGTGCTCGCGATGGTATACTCATGCGTACTTTCATTATTTGCCTGAACGGTCAGCTTTGTTGTTCCGTCCGAATATGTCACAAAATCCATAACCACAGGTATCCATGTGTTCGCATTGTACGTTGCCCATTGCACACCCGAACTCCAATCCGCACCGCTTCCCACAACGGCTCCGGTACCTATACCTAGTCCCGACGTGGTTGCAGGGCCGGTAATGTCGATATCCCCAATCAAAGATGTTCCTGCAGCATCCTTGAGTATGATATGTCTGTCATATGTATAGTAGCCCTTTTCTCCGAAGAAGAAGCTGAATGTAAGCCTCTTTGCCGTTCCCTTTTCAAAAGGAACTTCTTCCGGAAGCGTCATGGTTTTTGTCCCTGCAGAGGTCGGAATAACGATAGCTTTTGTCCCATCGTACAAAGTCGCAACCTCTCCGCCGTAGCTTGCGCTGTTTATCCCTGGTTCATAGAACAAATAATCGGAAATTTGAATCGTAGTAGTGCCTGTACCGCTGCCGTTTGCATTAGTTGCTTTCGCAGTGATTGTAAACGTTTCCACATTGCCCGACGCTGCGGTAAATCCCTTTTTAACGGTAACCACTCCGGATGATGAAATAGAAACCTTATCATCCGCCAAACCGTCAGCTCCCACAATGGACCACTCAATTGTCGCATTACTTATGGCTATATTCTCCTGATCCGCAACAGCCGCCGAAAACGCCGCACTCGATACGGATGCATTTTTAATAGGAGCCGTCATAACAAGCTGCCCGCCTGAAATAGTTATCGTGGTAGGAATTGGTGTGTACGACTTCGTAGAAAGCTTCATCGTTACAGACGTAGCTGAACTTGACGCCGTAACCGTCGAACTTGCAGGACTCGTATACCCAAGCTTGCTTGCTGAAACGGTATAATCTCCGTAAGGCACAGTAACCTGTGCTTTTCCTGTCGAATCGGTCGTAAGCGAATAATTGTCAACGGTTACTGTAGCACCCGAAACAGCTGCATTGCTGTCGTCCACAACATTCACCGTCAATGTGGACATGGGCATCTGTGTCTGATAAACCTTCAAATTGTCAATGTATACCCTGCTTGCTCCGCCATAGAACGCAAACTTATCTATAGCCGTTCCAACTGCAGTGAACGACTTGACACCAAGGAGCTTGCCCTCTGCATTTCTGACTATCAAATATGTCTGCTTTGCATTGTCAACAACCAATTTGATGTTCAGCCACTGTCCCGTCACAAGCTGGCTGTTGTTCGTAATCGACAAGTACGGGTCATAAACTGCAGAACCATTCGAGGTGGTTGTGGAACTTGTAAGTCCGAATATCTGTATACTTGATGCGCTGTTGTAAAAATATGCATCAAAGCCTACTACAAGTACATTGCCGCTGGCAATGCTCGCAAAAGCCGGAATGCCGCACGCACTGTTAAAAGAAAAGCTTGCTCCGCGCGAGCTCGTGGCATAATTGCCCGAAATTGCAGCAAGATAATTGTTGCTGCCTTCAGTGCCTATCGAAAGTGTCGATGTTCCGTCACCACCGCTGCTTCTCGCTCCTACCGCCAAATTCAAGTTGCCTAAAGTGGCGGTCTGGGAAGTTGTGGTCTGCCCTGTTAAGCCTGTCGAGGTGTAACTCGAAAAATCATCGCTGAAATAAACTGTGTCCTCAGCACTTGCTATAACAGCCAAGCCCGACATTGTCGATATCATAATTGCAAGCGCAACAAAAAACGACAATAGTCTTTTCGTTTTCTTCATCTAATCTCCCTCTTTCCGTCTAGAATATCGTAAAAATATTTCACTATGCTTACAATTATATCTTAATTTTATTGCAATAACAATACAAAAAATCCGCTATAAATATGTCTGGTTTTTGAACAAAAATATCTATATTCTACTTTCTCGTTTTATGAATTTCCCATAAATGTATACTAGATTACATCTGTGCAAGCTATGTTTGTATGTTGATTTTTCTCTGACATTCAAGTATAATGATACATATGAATACTTTATGAATACTTTATGAATACTTTTCCCGAGGTGCGTAAAATGACTGAATATGATGTGAAATATCTTGACCTTTTATCCGAGCAATATCCTACCATACAGTCCGCCTGTGCCGAAATTATAAATTTGACATCAGTGCTTAGGCTTCCTAAGTTAACGGAACACTTTATGAGCGATATCCATGGCGAATATGAACCGTTTCTACATATTTTAAAAAGTGCTTCGGGCGTAATTAAAGACAAAATAAAATCCATCTACGGAAGAACCCTCTCAAAGCACGACAGGATGGTCCTTGCCACACTGATATACTACCCCGAACAGAAGCTTGAATTAATCAAGAAAACCACACCCGCTATTTTTGATTGGTATAAAATCACTCTATACCACCTGATAGAAATCTGCAGAGTAACCGCATCAAAATATACTCGTGCCAACATCAGAAAGGCTCTGCCGGAAGACTTCGGGGACATTATAGATGAACTGATACATTCAAATACCGACCTTGGAAATGACAAAGAGGAATACTACAATCAAATTATCTCAACAATTATTGATTTAGGGCAGGCAGATGCTTTTATCGTATCCATTTCACATTTGATTCAGCGTCTGGCAATCGGCAGGCTTCATATTATTGGAGATATCTTCGATCGAGGTCCGCGCGCGGATATTATTCTAGACAGGCTGATTGATTACCATTCTTTGGATATACAATGGGGAAATCACGATATTGTATGGATGGGAGCTGCTGCAGGAAGCTATGCCTGCATTGCAAACGTATTATCCGTTTCCACAAAATACGCAAATTTTGACTGCCTTGAAGACGGGTACGGCATCAATATGCGGCCTCTTACAATTTTTGCACTTGAAACCTATTCTGACGACCCTTGTGAATGCTTTATTCCCAGAAATCCCAATAAAGTGACCATTTCCAAGCATGACGAGGCCTTTTGGGCAAAGGTACATAAAGCCATTGCAATAATTCAGTTTAAATTAGAGGGGCAGATTATAAAGCGTCATCCCGAATACAATATGGAAGACCGTCTTATGCTTGATAAAATCGATTATTCAAGAGGTACGATAAAGTTAAATGGAATTGAATATAAACTAAAGGACACCAACTTCCCCACAATTGACCCAAATGAACCCTACAAACTCACCAAGCAGGAGGAGAAGCTTATGGATGAACTTCGTTCGTCCTTTCTGCACAGTGAAAAACTGCAAAAGCACGTCCGGTTTTTATATGCCAAAGGCAGTATGTATCTTTGCTATAATTCAAATTTGATGTATCACGGCTGTATACCCATGAAAGAGGACGGTTCTTTTGCAGAGGTGGAAATTCTGGGTGAAAAGGTGAGCGGCAGGGCATTGCTTGACCGTGCCGAGTTGATTGCAAGGAATGCATATTTTTCTGAACGTTCTTCTAATGAAAAGCTGTTTGGCGAGGACTTCATGTGGTTTTTGTGGTGCGGCCGAAATTCCCCCCTATACGGCAAAGATAAAATGACGTCATTTGAAAGATACTTTATTGGCGATGAAAATACATGGCTTGAGCTTAAAGGCTGTTATTACAATTTAATTGAAAATCCCGATATCTGTGATAAAATATTAAGGGAGTTCGGCATTGAGGACAACGGTTTTTCACACATTATAAACGGCCATGTCCCCGTCAAAATAAAAAAGGGCGAAAGCCCTGTAAAAGCTGGCGGCAAGCTCCTTGTGATAGACGGAGGGCTCTCGCGCGCATATCAATCGCAAACTGGCATTGCAGGCTATACGCTTTTATTTAATTCACACGGCTTGCTTTTGTCCGCCCACGATCCTTTTGAATCCGTCGAAAAAGCCATTGAGGAAGAATATGATATCCATTCCACCTTGGAGGTTATAGGTTATGCCCCGAAACGACTTTTAGTCGAAAATACCGACGATGGAATTTCGCTCGCGAAAAAAATAAATTCCTTGTATGCCTTGGTTAAAGCTTACAGACAAGGAGTTATAAAACAAAAATAAAAAACGAAAAACACAAGAAGGGTGTAAGAATCGTTTACACCCTTCAGCTTTTTAAACGGAAAATTTCTTTTGCATTCTTTGTCTAAATATCAATTTTTCTCAATACAAGTATATAACCACATCGGAAACAGTTCCATCAATAACTCTTGCCAAAGCGTATACATAGCTTCCGTCCTCATCCCAGCTTGTAATATTTCCGTAATCGTCATATGAAGCTTTTGAAATAGCTGACCTTTGAATTGATGACGCTTTTGAGATTTCAAGTTCTTTCCCATCTGTCATATCGCAGATATATACCACTGTTCCCTTCTCGAAGGAAAGGTCAAGAGAGTCCGATTCTTTCCCGCCTTTGTTAAACAGGGTGAAGCTTTGATCATTTTTGCTCTGTATCACCCCAAACGCATACGCAGTATGTGCGTTTGAACTTTTTCCGTATGAAAGAACCGCCCAGCCGCTGTTTCCTGCAATCACTCCGTTTGAAGAAAACAGCTTCTCGAAATTTTCACCAAAATCCTTATTGGATGTTATGATATTCTTTACCTCAGGTCGGTATATCAGATTAACAGACTTGATTTTTCCGCTTAGACTCGTACTAAATACAATAACATCACCTTTCTGCAAATTTGTCGCATCAGAACCTGCAAGATCACTCGCCGCATCAGGCGCCGTTGAAATTGTCGTGCCATCCTCCAGAACAAGAGCGGCTTCCCTGCCCTGATAAAAACATGAAATTTTCGTTACAAGCTCATCTTCAATCATAACACGCGACACCTTATCCACAACCGCAAAAGCCTCCACAGCGTCCACCTCTCTCGGATACACCGGATTTAATGTTGGTGACGGAGTAGACTCACTCGCCGAAGTCGCCGTCGTTGTGGGAGATGATAAGACTTTTTTCAATGCCACGTCAGTAATAATCAAGTTTTCTTTAGGAAATACCACCTTTACAATATCTCCGTCAGCGGTACAAATATCCGCTTTTATTTCGCATATGCCGCTTTGCTTGGTTTCAACAGGATAAAGTTTGCACCACATCAGCACTTTATTTTTATTAAAAACAACTACAAGCGCATTTTCAACTTTTTCTACATTGGGTCTTGAAAATTCGATTACAATATTTCCCGTTTCAGATTCCGTTTGTGCAAATATGGGCGTCACACATACAAACAGCAGGAAAACGGATAAAGCCAGTAAAAACTTCCTCACGGCAGTTCCCCCTCCTTCATGACATATAACCGTCATAATTTAAATAATAATCAATGTTTTCCTATGTATGACGCAACAAACTGCGCCGCACACCGCCCAGAGCGTCCGCTGTAGTTCATCTGCCACACAATCGCCCTGCGCTCGATTTCCGCATTCATCTCATACCCCTTTTTTTTCAAAAGCTCCTCCACTATATGCAGATATTCCCTTTGTGTAGGTGCGGAAAATACAAGACTTATTCCAAAACGCTCCGACAAAGATAGTGTTTCTTGCATATTATCATTAATATGCACTTCCCCTCCCTCGCGGTCCGACCAATTTTCACGTATTAAATGTCTGCGGTTTGACGTTGCGTAAATCAGCACATTTTTCGGAATACTTTGCAATTGTCCCTCCATGGCAATTTTGAGTGCCTTATAATCCGGCTCGTTTTTCTCAAAGGACAGATCGTCAAGAAAAATAATGTATTTATGCGGTTTCGACGATAGCATCCCCATAAGCAACCCTATTTTAGACATATATGCTTTCGGCATTTCAATCACACGAAGTCCTTCATCGCAAAACATATTAAGAAGCGCCTTAACGGACGAAGATTTCCCCGTTCCTCTGTCGCCAAACAGCAATATGTTGTTTGCCCCGCATCCGGCAATAAACGATTTTGTATTGTCTATAAGTACCTGCTTTTGATACTCCAATCCCACAAGTGCCGAAAAAGTAATATTATCATGTTCTGGAATACCCACTATCTGACCATCATATTTAAATGCCACATATTTTGCCAGTTCTCCGGTGCCAAGCGCTTGATAATGGCGTATAAGCTTATACAAAAGCTCGTCCGGAGTTTTCGCGTTCAAAAGAGCCTTTATTGAGTTTGCATATTCATCGTAAAAGCCCGCATCATTGCCGGATGGCGTATATGATATGTCACAGGAAGACAAAGCATCAAAAATTTGCTTGACATCCAAAAGTGCCGCATCAAGCAAGGCCTTTCCGATTTTCTTGCCCGCCTGAGCAAGGGCAGACAGTACATTTTCATCATTTGCAAGAGCGCTTATGCAGCACTCCCTCACAACATCTTCTGTAACTGCCTCGGTTTCTGCAAATTTTATAATATCCGCCATTACAGCAGATGCATTTTCTTCAAGGATACTTCTTATATAATGATTTTCAAATATTTTACCAAATACAAGCAGATTCAATACAAATCACCTTCCAATCAATCTCAAAGCAACATGGACAATGTCTGCCGAAAAATCAATCTCTATGTATCATTTCCTCGTTTCTTGAAAAAGGCTCACTAAAACCAAACTGCCCGAAAAATTCTGTTTTCTTGCCGTCAATCAGAAATTGAACTGACGCCACATTAGAAAGTTCGGTTAATGAGTTTACAATTGAGTAAACCGCAAAGCTTTCCTTGGCGGTCCCTCCTGAATTTTTCTCAAGGAAATTCGCCTTCAAATTTACAAAACAAATCCCGTCCTTGGTTTCTACAGAAATAACAGAGGTATCGGGCGACAAAACCGGCGACATACTTCCATCTGATGGGCCCTTTATCAGTTCATTTACAATGTACTGCTCTATCGGCTGCTTGTCGGTTATTTTTATCGTACGCTTTTGAGGAACCAAATACATACCTTGCGCATCGGCAAAATAAAGCGTAATTTCACTCATTTCCGTACTTTCCGTATCTGTTTGCAAATTAATATCACCGCTAGACAAAAAGCCAAGCTTATTCCCGTTTGGCATCGAAAGTTCATCTCCGTCTACGGTAATCTTGACACAAGAAATAAAATCTATACTACACAAGGTTTTTACCACTGCATACGCAGTTAAGATGTCTTGCGCCGAATCGCCCGAAAAATACTCTCCCGAAAAATCAACAATCAACCCTTCGGGTGCTGTTTGAATCGAATTTACCTTCGTCCGTGAATTCATAATTTTTGCTTTTTTACTATCCACAGGACCCCTTATTAAAGCTTTCAGCACATTTTGTGTCAATTCCTCGGAATATCTGTACTTGATATCCCGCGTTTCCATAACAATGGATGTGCGCTGCTCGTTAAAAAAATACAAGTCCACGGCAGCTTTTTTGTCTTTTCTTTCGCCGCTTGTTTTTATAAATAAAACAGCCGCCGAAACGGCAAGCACTGCGGCAATGACAATGATCCATATCTTTTTGTTTTTCATCAAAATAATCCCTCGCTATTTTCTATACACAATCCCTCTTAACTTCCTATGAAAATTTTTCTCTCCCATTTGAAATGCCCACACACTACAATTATATACTATAGATTTTACAAAACCATTACAACCGAAAAATTTTATTTCCCGATGTAAGGCAAAATAATCAAGAATGTACTGCCAACGCCTTCTTCGCTGAGCACATCTATCCTTCCTCCGTGCATGGCAACTGCCTCCTTAGCAATGGCAAGGCCTAACCCCGTTCCTCCCGTTTCCCTTGCCCTTGAGTCATCCAGCCGATAAAAACGCTCAAAAATCCTGTCTTTTTCACTTTCGGGTATCCCCGGTCCGTTATCTTCAATTTTGATGACAATAGTTTCATGGCTTACATATAGTCCTATACGCACAAAACCGTTATCGGGCGTGTATTTTATAGCATTGTCGGCTATGTTGTATACGGCTTCCAAAATCTTGTCACGATCCAAAAGCATTGGTTTTGCAAACTCTGGATTAAATTCCGTGTAGATTGATATATTTTTCTTGTTTGCAGCCGGAGTCAGCTTTCTGATGACGCCGTTTAGCAATTCTACCAAGTCAACTGTTTCAAATTTTGTCTGGTCTTGTTTGGAATCTAATTTTGTGAGAGTAAGAAGCCTGTCTACAATTCGCGTAAGTCTGTCGACTTCATCGTTTAAGTCATTTAAAAATTCCTTTACCATACTCGGGTCAGGATTTTCCGTACTTACAATACTGTCGCAAATAAGCTTTATTGTAGCAAGAGGCGTCTTAAGTTCATGAGATGCATCCGAGACAAATTTTTTTCTGTTGTTTTCAATCTGTTCAAGTTCCTCGCACATATAATTCATGGTCTGGGCCATCTCCGAAAGCTCGTTATGACCTTTGACCTTAAGACGTTTGCTAAAATTCCCCTTTGAAATTTCCTTCGCAACCAGTATAAACTCATCTACGGGCGATGTTACAATGTACGACATACCCAAACTGAGCATCCCCACCAAGATGCTGATTAATCCCGAAAATATAAATAAATTCATCTTTATATAATTTATAGTCTTGTCGGTATTTGCGACTGATTCCGTCAAATATACGGATCCCGTAATCGATTCGTTTTGCTTGATCGGCACCGCAACAGCTATCATATTGCTGTTTTCCGAAGGGTTTTTATATACGCTGTATGCCTGTTCTCCCCCAAGCGAAGTTTTAATAATATCACGCATGAAGATCTTGCCCAAAAGCTCCGCCTCTGTGTTTGTGTCAAACAAAACCGTGTATGCGGAATCAGTTATTATGCCTCTTATTTTAGTGCCTGCAAGAGTGCGTATAATACTTTCGCCTATCTGCCCGTCTTGGATGCCGATGTGATTTTTTGTAGTATCGGCAATAATGTTTGCTTTTGCAAACATATCCACACGTTCTTTTTCATACATACTTTCGCTTAACACACCCAATATATAAATACTCATCAATACCAGCGTGATAAAAATGACGAAGAAATAAGTTGCCATCATCTTCCATCGCATGGAATAAAAAAAGGTTTTAATCTTTCTTATAGTAATAGCCAACACCCCATTTTGTCTTAATATATGTTGGTTCTGCAGGATTAGGCTCCACCTTTTCACGAAGCCTTCTTATGTGCACATCCACCGTACGAACATCGCCAGGATAATCAAAACCCCATGCGATATCCAACAGATTCTCACGGGTATATACCTTGCCCGGATTTCGCAGAAACAACTCCAAAAGGTCAAATTCCTTGCTTGTAAGCTCAATGCTTTTATTGTTTATGATAACTCGTCTGAAATTATAATCCAAAGTAATATTTCCCGATACTATAATCTGATCCTTGTTGTCCCTAGGAGCGGGATTTACCCGTCGCAAAATGGCCTTTATGCGCGCAGTAACCTCCCTTACATTAAACGGCTTGGTGATGTAATCATCCGCACCATACTCCAGACCTAAAATCTTGTCAATATCCTCGCTTTTTGCGGTAAGCATGATAATCGGTATATTGGAAAAGCCTCTAATAGTACGGCATGCAGTAAGCCCGTCTATCTTTGGCAGCATGATATCAAGCAAAATTAAATCTATGCTCTCATCATGCGCCAAACGAACAGCCTCCTCTCCGTCAAATGCCGTTTCAACAATATAACCCTCCTGCTCAAGGTTATATTTGAGTCCCTTTACCAGCAGTTTTTCATCGTCAACAACCAGTATCTTCATAATTGCCTCCGTCATATATAAGATTCAGGCTGTCGGCAAAAATTGACAGCCGCAAAAATGCACACGTTTTTTACAACAGCTATTATGTAAAAACCTGAATTCCTGCTTGATTAAATTATCAGTTTGTTTTAATCATATCCTTAATTTGTTCGAATTTCTTTATTCCGATGCCGGGCACTTTCATAATATCCTCTATTGTGCCAAACCCGCCGTTTTCCGTTCTGTATTCTATGATTTTGCGGGCAGTCTTCTCCCCTATTGAAGGTAAAGATACAAGCTCTTCTAAAGATGCAGTGTTAATATTGATTGCATTGACACGACAATCTTCTATTTCGCCGTCAGATGTTAAATCTCCTTTATTTATTTCCAAATTTTTTCTGTTATAAACATCCTGCGCAGCCTGCATCGTAATTTCGGGCTCTTCAAAGTGCAAACGGATATATCCCAGCAGCGAAAAAATACATACAGCAGTTAAAAATAAAATTGCCTTTTTCATAGGTTTTGACACCTCACATCCCCCCGCTGCAACAAGAGTACACAACCAGTATATCACAAATATATTTTTTTTCTACCCTTTTTCGGCATAAACTTCTCAAATCTTATTGCAAATTTTTAAATTTTTTTGTATAATATTTAAGAAAAATTGAGGAAGGTTTGTTTCGTTTTTTGCGGAAGATATATCCATTAATGGGAATTGAAGAAGATATTTTTCTGTTTTTTGCTCTACAATAATTTTCCGGAGGATTTTAATGAAAAGGATATTTTTATTTTGCGTGATGCTTGTTTTCTCTTTAAATATATGTTCCCCCGTTTTCGCCGCTGTCGAACCCGCGCCTGAAATTCACGGTGAGGCAGGAGTTTTGATGGACTTAAAAACAGGAAGAGTGCTGTACTCAAAAAATGCCGACAAAAGAATGTATCCGGCAAGTACGACAAAAATTCTTACAGCGATTATAGCTCTGGAAAAAGGCAATCTTTCCGATGTTGTTACCGCCTCATCAGCCGCAATTGCCCCTATTACTCTCCAAGACTCCCATATGGGCATATTGGTAGGAGAGCAGCTTACTCTGGAGCAATTAATTTACGGTATGCTCGTGTATTCTGCAAACGATGCGGCAAACACGATTGCGGTTTACCTGGGCGGGAGCATTCAGGGCTTTGCTGACATGATGAATCAAAAGGCAAAAGAAATAGGCGCCGTAAATTCTAATTTTGTAAATCCTCACGGTTTTCATGACGACAATCACTACACTACGGCAAACGACCTTGCGGCGATTGCACGCTATGCAATGCAAAACGAAAAATTCCGCCAAATTGTCTCAACGCCACGATATATTATACCTCCCACAAACAAATATCATGAGGAACGAATCCTGTCTTCCACAAATCATCTTATCAGCAAGATAAGAAATTCTTATCACTACTACCCGTATGCGATTGGTATAAAAACCGGCTATACAAGCCAGGCGGGAAATTGTCTTGTTGCCGCAGCAAAGCAGGGAGATACTGAATTTCTTTCTGTTATTTTAAAAAGTGACAATCAAGGTACTACGGACGGAGCATATTCCTTTGTAGATACAAAAAAGCTGTTCGAGTATGCATTCGCCAACTATGAATATCAGACAATTGCAACACAAGGGGATATAGTATCAGATTCTAAAGTATATGAAGCAAAGGACAATGTTCGTGTCGCCCTAACGCCCGAATCAAACGTATCCGCATTGCTGCCCAAAGCAACAGATAAGTCCTCGGAAATTACATCAGAGATAACCGTAAACGAAAAAATCAGAGCACCCATTTCAAAAGGTGACGCTTTGGGCTCTGTAACTTATAAATACAAGGATGAGGTACTGGGAACGACAAATCTTGTCGCCGCAAACGATGTTAAAAGAGATAACATTCTGTTTGTTATCCACGGCACGATAAATACGATTTCAAACCCGCTTTTCATCGTTTGCGTTATTTTGCTTGCAGGACTTGTCATAATTATGAAAATCAGAACGCAAAAAAGGCGCAGTCTGCGTCGGAGCAAACTTGGATATTCAAAATACTCAGGAACATTTTCGTCAAAAAGATAATATTTGAAAGGGCGGGCTTTGATTTTAGTCACAGCCTGCCCTTTTAGTTTCACTTCTGATTTTTGAAAAAAGCATATAGTCCGTTGATATCATCTATAATGTAATCGGCACCTGCATTTTTGAGTTCATCATATGTTCCGTATCCGTACAAAACACCCACGCACTCTATCCGATTTTTTCTCGCACCAAAAACATCATGCTCCCTGTCGCCGACCATGACGGTCTGTGACGTATCTTTTATTCCACATTCGTCTAAAGCGAATTTTATCACTTCCGCCTTATTTTCCCTTGTCCCGTCCAAATTGCTTCCGCATATGAAATTAAAGTATTTATCAAGCCCAAAATGCTCAATAATTCTTTCGGCGAAAACTGTCGGTTTAGACGTGGCAACAATAAGCGCTTTCCCTTGTTTTTTAAGCTCCTTTAAAACATTCTCAAGTCCGTCATAAACAGTGCAGTCGAAAATGCCCTTCTCCGAATAATATTTTCTATATTCCTTCAGCGCATCTTGTGCGTCCGATTCTCTAAAGTCATAATAGCGGATAAAGGATTCTTTAAGGGGAGGACCTATAAAGCGTAAAAGCTCATTTTTATCCTTAACCTCAATATGAAATTTCTCCAAGGCATATTGAACAGCCTTCGTAATTCCTTCCTTTGGGTCTGTAATTGTTCCGTCCAAATCAAACAATATGTATTTTTTATCCATAACACACTCCAAAAATCATAGTCCCGTCAGTTTTTCAAACAATTCCGCTGCCTCAAAAATATTGTTTACTCCGAATTTGCTCGCATCCAAAACGATGCCTCCGTCAGGAGTAAAGCCTTCTTCGTACAGTTTTGCGTTATTCGTTATTTTAGCAGTTTCCCTCGGTACTGTCATATTAGAATAAAGTTCTCCGTCCACAAATCGAAAAACTTCCTCACTTATGGACTTTGCACAGTTTTTAAGCAATTTCAGTTTCAAATCTATTTGAACGTCATCAACGGATAACTGCGCCGCAATGAACGAAAATATCTTTTTCCAGTCTATGCTCGAAAGCAGGTTTTTCGGTAATAGTCCCAGTGCGATTGCCCTCATTATGCTCCTGTATAAAGATACTCTGTCCGTTTCATATGGCGGTATAAGCCTTTCCAAAGGCGTCAGTGCATAGCCTCCGACGTTGTCCGTTTTGTTCCTTTGAGCTATTTTTATATTCACCTCTTTATCATCGGCACTCTTTTCATTTGACGTCAAGCCTACAGAGGAGTTTGTCATTCCCGCAATCGTAATCGGGTGCTTTATGAACGGAAAATCCTTGTTTATTGAAATATTTATAATGCCAATGTAAATATCCTGACATACTCCGTCCCACAACCTTCCCGTTTTGTTCAAAAGAGTTTTAAAATAGCTTCTTCTAAAGCCTGAATTGATATACAGCATTGGCAGTCCATACATGAAATTGGGGTCAATCAATACCTGTGCGAGGATATTTTTTCTCTCCATCCTTTCAATATTCACCTTTTTCCTTTGATACGCCCGAGGAATAATGAATTGGTGCTGCTGTCCACCGTTAAACCCTGGCCATGCGTAAAAACCTCTCTCCCACATTAGAATTTCATCATTTGGAATTTCCTTCAATTTATCAGAAAGCACGTCAAGTGCCCACGGCAAAACCCCATCGTCGGAGCCGATGGAAAAAATAAAATTTCCCTTCGCCTTTAAAAAAGCAAACTCAAAGCTTTTCGGCAACGACAGCTCTCTCGGTGTTTTGTAGTATTTTATCCTTTTATCTCCGATTTCTCTGTATAAATCGTATACCTGCATATTTCCTTCCGATGAATTGTCGCTTAAAACAATCTCATATTTTCCGCAAAATCTTTGATTTAAACAGGTTCGCAAGGTATGCTTCAAAGAAGCTGAGGAATTTCTTGCCGGAACAACAATGGAAAAATCACATTCGGCAGGCTTATTGAGTTCATCTCGTACGTCAAATCCGTAAATTCTGCTGATATATGCCAAATAATCTCCAGTCCATCCAAACTCTAATTTTGTATTTAAACAATCCGACTTAAAATAGGAAAGCCTTTGAAATCTTTTTTGTATAAGTGGACGTTCTGCAAGTTCATCAAATAAATTTCCACTGCATAAAACCGTAGCAAAATTGTCATTTGAAAAATGTTCGGTTATATGAGATATAATGTACTCGCGATTGTCGCCCATGCTTTGTCCATCTCTTATAAGCCGCACGGGATATATTGATGTGTATTCACCGCTCTCAATATTATCCAGGCTTACCGCCAAAGTATCTTTTATATTCACATTTTCCGACGCAGGGCAATTAACAGGCTTCCTCACCCAATACACCTTTTTCCCAAGCCTTGACAGCGCTATTGCCGCAACTTTGCAATCAAGATAATCATCATCCTCAATAATGATAAAACTGTCCGAATCCCCCATTGAAACGACTTCTATCAAATATCCTACATTGCTGGTAGTTTTAGTTTCATTTTCAATATTGGCATCTTCTCCGCACATACTCTCAAGCATTAGGCGCAGCAAAACATAAATATACTGGTTATCCGTTATGTAATATAACTCTGCAAGCTCTTTTATATTTTCGGGAGATACATCCTCCATAAATCTTTCTCTTGCCCGTGCGAGAGCGGCATAGTGCTCGCTTAGCCTTTTTTCACATTCCTCGGTAGGATGCATGACAAAATCATATAAATCGACAAGGAACATCCTTCTTGATTTTTCGGAACCATTCTTTGCCGCTCTTGCGACAACGGAAAAGGAGTCCCTTGTTTGTTCACTTATGCTTGCATCAAACTTTCCGGACAAAACCCCCAAAATATCCTCATATGAAGCTCCCAACTGGAGCATGGCCTCAGCTTTTGCAATAAACCATTGCTGCCTTACAGGCTTAAATTTATACATCTCGTTTATTATTTCTAATGCACCCTTCGGATTTTTGGTAATTTGACTTCTTATGTCTTCTATTTTTTTTAAATATTCATTTTCATTCATATGCTTTCTCCACTCTTGTCAATGGTTAAAAAGTTATATCAAGTTTATTTTTGATATTGTTTATAATATAAAAACCTTTATCATTCAGACAATTTTCTCTGTTATACAACATGGGACTGTCATCCATTTGTTTGAATATTCCCCCCGCCTGCTCAACTATGCACTGCATAGCCGCAGTGTCCCATTCCATGGTGTGATTAAAGCGATAGTAGACCTCGGCATCTCCCTTTGCTATAATGCAGCCTTTTAGCGAGCTTCCGATTTTTACATAATCTTTTATGCCGTACCTTTTTATAAGCTGATCAATTTGATTGCAGGCGTGAGATGCGCTCGTCACCATTCTGATGTTTTGCGTCCGCTCCGATACTTTCAATTTACAAACTTGCCCGTCCTTTGATAAAAACGCGCCATATCCGTCAGCCGCATAATAAAGTTCACCAAGCGTCGGAGCATATATAACCCCCATCACCGCCCTATGCTTATACGCAAGCGCAATATTTACGGCAAACTGCCCGTTTCGCTTGATAAACTCCTTTGTTCCGTCAAGAGGGTCAACCACAAAACAAAAATCATTTTCAAGCCTTTCTTTGTTATCCATCTCTTCCTCGGATAATATGGCATACGTCGGAAAAGCAGAAGAAAGAATTTCAACTATTATCTTGTTTGACGCTTTGTCGGCTTTCGTAAGAGGTGACGAATCCGCCTTATATTCCACACCCATATCTTCATCGAAATTATAAATTCTCATAATCTCGTTTCCTGCTTTAACAGCCGCTTCCTTTGCAATTTCAAGTTCTTTTGCAAAAATCATAACCTTCCCCCATCTTTTTTATTATAGCACGAATAATTTTATCAGTACACTCTGATATGGAACTCTTTCCCGTATCAAGCACAATATCGGGATTTTTCGGAATCTCATATGGGGAGGATATTCCAGTAAACTGATTTATATTTTTATTATACAAACCCTTCGGGTCACGCTTTATGCAGGTTTCAATATTAGCCTTGACATAAACCTCAATAAATCTGTCTTCACCTATCTTATCTTTTGCCGCCTTTCTCATAACTGCAAACGGGGATATAGCCGAAACCAGAACAATCATTCCCGCATCGCAAAAAAGTGAAGCAATCTCCGTAATCCTTCTGATATTTTCATTTCTGTCGTTGTCAGAAAAGCCCAAATCCGAATTTATCCCATGCCTTAAATTGTCCCCGTCAAGCACATAGGCTTTCATGCCCATTTCATAGAGCCTTCGTTCAACGTTGCAGGATATAGCGGATTTCCCCGAGCCCGAAAGTCCCGTAAACCAGACCACCATGCCCTTCTGATTCATCAAACGGCACCTTTCCTGATAAGAAACCAAGCTTGACTGCCACACTATATTTTGACCACTCATAATAAAAAATCAAACCTCGCAGTCTCTAAAATTTAAAAATGTAACCTTTATCCTTCAAATATTCCTTGAGCATCAGGACATTTTTCTCTGTATCTGCATCAATTACCATATCCGCCTTCAAATCCGTTTTTACTTCATCTCCCACCCATACAATCTCAATGTTGCTTTCACTTATTGCCCTCATAAGATCAAGATCTCTTTGCGTAAGCATTCTTGCCGTAACTATCAATATCAAGCCAGCATCCATAAGAATATTTGCAACCTCGGCAAACCTTCTGATGTGCTCATCATGATTAAATTCTTCATTATTTTGAAGCTTGATATCCGAATCAACGCCGTATAAAAAAGAGCCAATGCCCAAATAGTATGCAAATCTGCCGTTTAACACAAGAGATTTTTCCAATGCCTTTGCAACAGCCTTTTTCCCTCCATCAGCTTCACCCGTTAAAATCATCATTACAGGCTTCTGACTGTATTGCTCAGCCCGATTTTCCCTGCTTATTTCACTGTGCTCCCATTTATAGTTTCTAAGCAAAACCTTATCTATTACATTCTTTTCTTTGTCATCAACAGTTTTTAAAATAATTCCTCCACCAGATATTTCATAGTTATCCACAATGACAAATCGGCTGGTTTCCGCCATATTTTCAACCAAATCAAACGCAATCGGCTTATCTGTTCTCAAAACACACTCAGCAACCTCATTGCAAGCTACAAAATTCTTCTTTTCGGTACTCAAATCCGAGGAATTCATGACGCTTGAAATTTTTTCCAATACCGCCCCTACCTTTTGGGTGCCGATTTTAAGGGAATATTTTTTATCCATACAGAAAGCATCTTTTCCAAGCCAAAATAAATTAACATATAACCTTGATGCTACATTCGGAGGCTGCTGGCCGTCTATACACATAATTTCTCCGCGCTTGATGTAAATTTGCTCAAAAAGAGTAAACCCCGTCGCTTGTCCTGCCTCCGCGCCATCTATCGCCTTTTGGGGGAAGGCTTCTATGCTTTTTACAATACTTTTCTTTCCAGATGGATAAAATACTACCGAATCTCCTTTTTTTATTTTTCCCGTTTCGACCGTACCGGCTACAATTCTTCTGTCATCACCATTTTTGGTGAATTTGTATACATCCTGAACAGGCATACGAAAAAACTTATCCGTTTTCTTTTTCTCGCACGGCAGAAAATCCATGGCTTCAAGCACCGTCATTCCGTAATGCCACGGCATTTTAATGCTTTTTGCCGCAACATTGTCACCTTCAAACGCACTTATCGGAATATACATGACAGGTTCGACGCCTAATTCACCGAGAAAAAGTGAATACTCTCTCACGACATTTTCAAAAATATCTCTGCTATATTCAACCAAATCCATTTTATTGACAGCTACAATAATCTTTTTTATCCCCAGCATTGAAAGCATATATCCGTGGCGCTTTGAATTTTCTCTTACCCCTTCTTTGGCATCTATAACCAAAATCGCAGCTTCCGCCCTTGCCGCACCCGTAATCATATTTTTTAAAAATTCTATATGTCCAGGCGCATCTATTATGATGTAATTTCTCTTTTGAGTTTTAAAAAAACATCTTGCCGTGTCAATTGTAATGCCCTGCGCTTGTTCGTCCTTCAGAGCGTCAAGCAAAAAAGCATATTCAAAAGGTTTTGAGTTTTTTTGACAGGTTTTTTTTACCTGTTCGAGTTTTCCTTCGGGAAGTGATTCCGTATCCGCAAGAAGTCTTCCTATCAGCGTACTTTTACCATGGTCAACGTGACCTACGATTACTATATTCATATCTTCTTTCGTCATATACGCACTTCTCCTCACATATATCCTTCACGGCGCAATGTTTCAAGACCCCCGCCATCTTCTTTGTCTTGGGCTCTTCCCGAACGCTCCGCAATATTTGAAAATTTTCCAGTTTTAAGCTCATTTACAATATCCTCGACAGTTGCCGCATCTGACTCCACGCAATTCGTACATGGCTCGCAGCCCAAAGAGCGGTACCGCTTCCCGTTTCCTTGATTAAAATAAAGCGAAACCACAGGAATATTTTCACGATGTATATATTCCCATATGTCAAGCTCCGTCCAATCCAAAAGAGGATGTATCCTCACATGCGTTCCTTTGGCAAAATCGGTTTTGTACTGATTCCAAAATTCAGGAGGCTGATTTGCCACATCCCAATCATTGTTTTTATCTCTCGGGGAAAAATACCTCTCTTTTGATCGGCTTCCTTCTTCATCGGCACGAACCCCCACAATGACTCCGGTATACGGTTCTTTGTTTGAATCAATTTCATATTTCCCTGTTGCATGATTGATTCTGTACCTTGTCCACTCTCCACTTAAAGTGTTTTTTAGTGCCTCCGTTTTAAGCTGCCTGCAGCACTCTATTCTTGATGCATTGCCGTCAGGATAAGTATTCTTGCTTTGAAGAGCGGCTGTATTTTCTCCATATATCATATCAAGCCCCCACTCCAAGGCATAGCGATCTCGATAAGATATCATTTCTTTTATTTTATAATGAGTATCTATATGAACAAGCGGGAAGGGAACGTGACCAAAAAAAGCCTTTCTCGCAAGCCACAAAAGCACTGTGCTGTCTTTGCCTATAGACCACAACATGCAAAGATTTTCAAAACAGCTGTAAGCCTCTCTTATAATGTGTATACTTTTATTTTCAAGAATGTCCAAATGCTCCATATGTTCACCTCACGCATCTTAGTTACAAACAATTATACTCAAAATTTAACCTTACTGGAACGCTGCCTAATCCGCGCAGCATTTCTTCGATTTCATCGATATGAGTCTTTGAAACAATTAAAACTTTTTTGCTTCCCAGTTTCTCTCTGCTTGGCTTTTCTATTTCTACCTTTGTTCCATGTAACAAAGTAAAAGTTCCACTTTTAAACGTATCAAAAACTCTTACTTTCCTTTCCAAGTTTATGTCCATATCAACAACATCAAAAAAATCATTCAAATAAGCTCCAGCACCATACATTATTATTTCTTCATCATTTAAAAAGCTTTCAAAAAACTCTTTTCTTTTTCTTTTATATTCATCATAATCAAATAGCCTCGAAAGCAATTTAACAAGCATCTGAGAAAAAAGCGCATCGTCCATGTTTATGCCTATAATGGGTTCTTCGTCGCTTATTTTAGATACTTCTTCGATTTGCGCAGCGTCATAATTGTTAAATATATTTTTCATGCCGAGAATCTCGGAAAAAAGCCTATCATTGCTTTCTTTAAACACTTCCAATACTTTGATTCGTATTTCATCTTTCACCGCGGATTTTATCGGTGTGTTGCCAAAGTAGTCTGCTTTTAGCGTATATGAAACATAATTTCTGAGATTTTTTCCTATGGAAAACCTTCCATCTGTAAGGTCATCAATTTCAAAATAATCACACAATTTATATAAAAATTCATATTTTTCAAGAAACATGGACTCGTTAAACTGGCTATTTCCTATATCCTCTAATTCTACATTAAATATTTTCATAAAATCATTTATGATGTTGTTCTTATACAACAAGGACTTTTCAAATATTCTCACAATAACATTATTATCGCCGAAAATTTCGCCTAGCAACTTGATGCGACTGTAATAATCATAGAAAATATAAGCAGGTGAATCTTTCTTTTTTATACTATTTATATTTTTACAGAAATTCTTTCCTGATTTTACTAGTTCATTTTGCCATGAAATAACTCCATCATCTTGTTTCCTTAAATACACAATAATCTTAACATCAAAGCCAGACAGTCTTTCCTTTAAATTTAT
The DNA here is from genome assembly GCA_026418715.1 of Clostridia bacterium. GTDB lineage: Bacteria > Bacillota > Clostridia > UBA1381 > UBA1381 > SKW16. The sequence goes on along the minus strand of JAOAAV010000035.1, from coordinate 3,874 downwards.
CAAGGCTTCTTTAGTTTCTATTTCCCAAAACATTTCTGTTGAAATAATAACATTATTTTGCTGTGCGTGTTTTATGTCGAAAAAAAATTCATCAAACAACCTGCATATCTCTTCATTATTCTCTACAAATCTTCCTTCAGCTCCAATCATATGTTTTATCAAAGGATAATGCTGACATCTTCTGAAATATTTTTTATTATAGCAAGGATAATATATATCATATTTTCTTAATGCTTCATTGTTTGACAACAAAAAGTTCTGCAATGATGTTGTTGCAGTCTTTGGTGTGCCGCCGTGAATGTAAATGGTTTTCATTATTAAATTCCTTTCAAAAAGCAGTGTTTGCTTATTCTATCGGGATATATCCTTCAGGCGGATCATATGAAACCATCCTCCGAACCGAATAATTTTTTTCAAACCAGTAAAGCTTTTCGTTCAAATTATCTCCATCCAAAACCAAATATGAAGAAAGCTCTTTGTAAATATCCTCATTGACAATACTCTCTTTAAATACAGGTGCAAGCTGCAAATATTTCCTTGCTGCATCCTTTTTCCCGCATTTTAGCATTTTAAACGTATACCGCATACACATATCGCCAAGTTTTCTTACCGCTTCCTCTCTTCTTGCCGCCGGCTTTCTCATTCCGAAATTTTCAGCAATCCATGCACATGTGTTTACAAGAAGAAAATGCTCAAATATCATAGTTAGATCCAACTCTGATTCCGAGGTTTCGTTTCCGCTGTGAACCCTATACTGACAAAGCGGCTGTGCAATAAAAGCCACATCCGCAAAGCATGAAGCTATAAAATTATTCATCCAATCCCCGGAAGTTTTAAATGACATAGGACGTGATAAATTTATCTGCTCGCTGCATAGCCTGCTTATAACAACCTGCGACGGAACGGCAATCCCCGCCATCATAAAAACAGCCGCTTGTTCCTCCTTCGGGATGACGCAGCTTTGATTGTAAAAAGGAGGCGTTTTTGTTATCACACCATTTTCATCCATTTCCTCACGATTGACCATAACCATTCCCACACTTGGGTACTTTGTAAAAATATCCACGCAACTCTCAATAAACGTAGGTTTTATAGCATCATCCGAGGATAAATAAATTATGTAGTCGCCTTCCGAATTGTCATAGCATAGTTTTGAATTTTTACAACTTCCGACATTTCTTTTGTTTTTCGCGACAAAAAAGTATATTCCCCTTTTTTCAAACTTTTCTCTGTAACTAAGAGCTATTTCATATGAATCGTCGTCAGAATTATTATCCCTGAATATGACCTCTATATTCGGATAAGTCTGATTTAATACACTGTCCAAACACTGTTTTAAATAACATCCATAATTATAGTTTGGAATAAGTACGCTTACAAGCGGTTTATAATCCACCTTTTACAGCCTCCGTCTTCAAATAAATTCCTTCGGGAAATCCGATTTTGGGTTCAAAGCCTTCATTTTTCAGCTTTGAAACATCCGGCTCCAGCCAAAAGGTTTTGTTTTTATCAGTCTTTCTTGCTCCAAAGCAAATTTCCGTGTTCGGTGCTATCATGTCTCTTATCTCCAATATAAATTCTTTAAGTGGCTTCGGCTTGCCGTATGAAACGTTATATATTCCATGCGCATCTTTTTTTTCTCCAAGCAGTCCGAGCGCCGCCGCACAATCTGTTACATACAGGAAATCCCACATATTTTCACACGAAGAAAGTTTTGGGGCTTCGCCTTTTAGAAGTGTACTCACAACATACGACAAAACCGTACCCTCACTTTCTCCCACTCCGTACACGCTGTAAATTCTAGGCCAAACAAACGATATCCCTTCCTGCTCGGCAACCAGCCTTCCCATATGATAAGCCGCAAGCTTTGCCGCTCCGTACATCATAAAAGGATTCGGCGCAGTTTCCTCATTACACAAACCGTGCACAACACCATATTCGGCTTGGCTTCCCGCACCCACAAATTTAAAGCAGCCGCAACGCTTTGCCGCCTTCACAGCCTCCTTTGTATATTTTATATTGGTATGCTGTATATCAAAATTATCCCTGTCGCCTCCTATGCAGCCGTTCCATGCCAAATGATAAAACACATCATATTTGCCTGTTAAATTGCAAAGCTCGTCCAAACTCATTTCTATCACAAAAACACCATCGGGCAGTTTTTCTTTTTTTGGGGAATTAGGACGCACAACAGCCGTTACACTGTGCCCCGCCTTGAGCATTTCACTGCATAAATCGGAACCTATAAAGCCCGTAGCACCTGTAACAATAATGTTCATGCCCGCACCCCTTTCTCATTCCGCCACGGACTTATCCTTAAATATAATCAAATCCTCAATAATTTCGTTTTTGATAACAGTTGCCTCATATCCCGCAGTAACATCCAGCTTCCTTAAAAGATATTCCATCGTTAAATTCCCGTCACGCCATTTTCCTCCCAAGCCCAAATGCGTAACATCCATATAATCCGCCTTTTCCTCAATTGCCGCATCGGCAAGCATATCAGCCGTTCCGTTTTTGTCATGCAGATGAACTCCCATTTCGATGCCTATTTTATGACACTCTCTTATGGTGTTTACAACATATTCCTTTGTCATAACGCTTTCCGTATCCGCAAATTCTATTGCCTTTACTCCCTTTTGCTTTGCAAATTCGGCAAATTTTATATTTTTCTCTATGCTGTTGTACCCCGCACTGGTGAAGTTTATAAAAACTTCGTACCCCAGCTCCATGGCCTCGGTTGCATACTTATCCAGAATATCCAAATCTGTTTCATGTGATCTTGTCAGTATCCTTATTGTGTCTATAACACTTTCTTTTTGCGGCAGAAGCTTTGATATGGGACGCTGAATATCCCGCATAGCAGAAAGCTTTGTGATATTTTTTATATGTCTGAAATATTCTGCCACCTCATCGTTCATTTCACTGCAATATCTAAAGCAGCCTCTGCCCACATCAGCATCCATACTGTGGAAAAAACCAAGCTCAACATAGTCAATTCCCTTTCCCTGAGCAAATTTATAAATATCCTGAACCGTTTTCCGCGAAAAGTTCCAGCCCGTCTGGTAACCCACTTCCCGTATGGTGCAGTCAAAAATCTTTATGTTTTTTATCATAACATTCACCTCTCTTACTTTACAGCCTCAATAATCACTTTAATCATATAGTCTAACATATCCCTCGTCATTCCCGGATATACCCCTACCCAAAACGCATTATTCATTGCAAAATCTGTTTTTAAAAGATCTCCCGAAACCCGATAATCCTCCCCTTCGGTCAAGGAAACAAAACACGGATGCCTTAAAATATTGCCGGCAAACAAATTCCTTGTCTGTATATTATGCTTTTCAATATATGAAACTATTTCATCACGGCTTTTTCCGCAATTTTCCCTGACAGAAATAATAAAACCAAACCAGCTCGGACTTGAGTTTTCCTCCTTTTCGGGCAAAATAAGCTTATTTTCTGCGGCTTTTAATTTTTCACGCAGATAATCCCAATTTTCACGCCGCTTTTGAACAAATATCGGCAGCTTTTTAAGCTGAGCCACTCCGATTGCCGCCTGCATATCCGTAATTTTTAAATTGTATCCCAAGTGAGAGTAAACATATTTGTGATCATAACCGTACGGAAGCGTACCGTATTGTCCCTCAAACCGTCTGCCGCACTTATTGTCCTGACCGCCTTTGCAAACGCAGTCACGTCCCCAATCGCGCATAGAACGGATAATTTTGTGCAAAAGCGGATTATCCGTATAAACTGCGCCGCCCTCGCCCATTGTCATATGGTGGGCGGGATAAAAGCTTGACGTTCCAATATCTCCCACTGTTCCCGTAAATTTTTTCTGGCCGTTTATTATATACTCACCGCCAAG
>JAOAAV010000024.1 GCA_026418715.1 Clostridia bacterium | reverse complement strand
CTTATAAATCTGCCCTATTCCGCGGCTTCCGTTCCAGTCATGGTCTAAAAGCTCACGAATAAGGTCACCGTCCCACCAAATGGCAAAATTAATAGACTTGGGAGCATTTTCTGTGATTAGCTTTCCATCAAAGGTATAAAGCGCATCGTTTATCACCCAAACCTCATTGCCCTCATAGCGTGGGTCGATATTTGCACACAATCCACGAGCAGTATCCCGTCCTGTAAATATACCCCATTTAATCTCTCCTGTTGCTGGATCTCGCACTTCATAACCGTATTTTGCGTGCGCATGCTCATGGATTTGGAAAAAATCAAGGTTCGGCGTTTTGGTTGTAAATTTGCCCAGATGCATAGCATCACCATGCTCTAAGCCCGTCGAATATATCCCCGTTCCGTCATGGTCAATAGCACAGGCACCGTAAACAATTTCGTCCAATCCGTCACCGTCTATATCCCCGACACCCAGATTATGATTGCCTTGATTAGTGTATTCAATGTTTTGATCTTTGTTTGCCAAAAACCTCCAACGTTTTACCAGCTTATTATCAATCATATCGTAAGCTACAAGCACCGTAGGCCGTCCCGTGTCATAGTATCCGCGGCACATGACCACACTTGGATTTTCCCCGTCAAGATATGCCACACAAGCCAGAAAACGATCAACACGGTTCCCCCACGAGTCTCCCCAATCGGCAACATTTCCTCTCGGCGGATCATATGGCACTGTATCAATAGCTTTCCCCGTTTCTCCGTTGAAAACAGTCAAAAACTCGGGGCCTTCCAATATAAAACCATCTTTATTCCTGTAATCTGCATTAATATCCCCTATTACATTTCCCACACCGTCTATCGTACCATCGGCAGTCTTGCAAATCATCTCAGCCTTTCCGTCATTATTGAAATCATATACCATAAACTGGGTATAATGTGCGCCCGCGCGGATGTTCACACCCAAATTAATCCGCCAAAGCTTCTTTCCGTTCAGCTTATATGCATCCAAGTACACGACACCCGTATATCCTTTATGTGAGTTATCCTTTCCGTTTGCCACCCATTTTAGAACCAATTCATATTCGCCATCCCCGTCTAAATCCGCGACAGCAGCATCGTTTGCAGAATACTCATATGTATTTCCGTCAGGGGTTGTATATGGAGCCGGCTTATCCAAAGGGATAGACAAATAATCTGCGTTTATTACCTTTGTTGAATACCCTTCCTTTTCCATCTTCCCGCCGCATACAGCTTTTACCGTATATGTATCCTCCGCTTTTCCATTTTTGTCAAGATAATTTGTACTGTCTGAAATAGGCTTTTGTGTAATGAGTTCACCGTTTCTAAAAAGCATGAAATCAATACCCTTATCATATTCGTACGCATTTAATCTCCAGCTTAAAAATACACCGTTGTCTGTTTTCATCGCTATAAGACCACGATCGAGCGTTTCCATTTTTCGCCTGAATGGTTTTGCAACAGCGGGCGTTTTTATTTCAGCTTTGGGCGTAATGCCGCAGAAAGTTACAGCCTCCACCGCATATGTGAATTCAACTGTGGTTTTAACATTTGTATCCTTATAAAAATTCGTGCTTACTGATGCAAGCTTTTTATAAATACCATACGGCGCTTTCTGATACACATTATAATATGAGGCACCATTAACGCTATCCCACGATAATTCAACCGAATTTTCCAAAGTTTTTGCCGCAAGCTTTTCTACTTTTGCATTATTTTCTTCTCCATTTACAATATCAATCGCAAGTTTTTGGCTTGGCTTTGTTGAGAATTTATAGTCATCGAGTCCCGAAACCGTGTATTCATAACGTTCACAGAGACAAACGTCATTGTCTGTAAAGCTGTTTTTGTCCGTTTCAATTACTTTATCTATAAAACCGTTTCTCATATTTCTTCGTATAACCCTGTATTTTTTAATTCCCTCCAAAGCGTCCCAAGTCAAAGAAACGTTTTGCGCATCAGCCCGTGCGGTTATATATGGGAGAACTTCTCCCATTGGGGGAAGATTATCAAGGGCAATATCTATTGCATTCAAGCATGCGTGACGTCCTTCAAACGAAAAATTCATTATACCGTCCGTCACTTCAATTTTGCACTCCCTCTCTAAAACAGTGCCGTCATTGACCCATAATCCAAACTGCTTTTCGTTAATACAAAATTTTGTAACAACGTCCCCTTCATCCACATAATCGCCAGAATAAACACGCACATTATAGCTTCCGTTTTCAAGCTTTACCTTAAAGCTTTTTTTATCAAACATCAAAAAATCCCTGCACACGGATTTCTCTCCCGTTTCTCTTGCAACCGCTTCCGCTTTTTCGCTTATCCCGTAGCCCAAAGCGTCATCATAAAGCATATCACCGGTCACTTTTATAAATCCCTCATCTGCAGGCTTTATGCCAAAGTCAAATCGTACTTTGTTCATTACATATAACTCCTTTATACGTTATTATGAAATCATTATATACGATAATATGAAAATAATAAAGTAAATTCATAAAAAATTCAAAAGAGCAGATATAAGTTTTTGGCTTATATCTGCTCTTTTTTTATTGAACAACGGCCGCACTGTCCGCAAGCGGCTTCATGGTTCCGAAACCGTCCCAAATAAACTGAACAATTTTAGAGCAGTCGGACACACTGATTGGAACGGCTACTTCTATGGAACTTCCGCCCGCAATATTTACAGCTTGAATGTTAATATCAGCCAAAGTCCCATCACTTGCGTAAAACGCAGTAACAACAGAACCTGACAAGGTACTGTCCGTCAAGTTATATATACTTCTGCTTATGGAAGAACTGCCTGCACTTATATTGGAAAATACTATTTCATCCGCAAAATAATCCAAAGCCGCATACATATCAATCAAGCCGTAGCCATAGCTGGTATCGTAACCCGATGCCCCCAAATCGGTTGAAGTTTCCTTAAGCATTTGCATAAACTCATCAGGGGTAACATTAGGTTTATATGATGCCACAAGCGATGCAAGAGCTGAAACATGAGGAGCGGAAAATGAAGTTCCGCTGACTTTTGCATAATAATCCGCAATTTTGCTAAGACTCATAGAGTATGTAGCCGAAATTGTAGACGGTACCAATGTCCCCGGTGCTGTAACCCAAACCGAAGAGTTTTTTTGGGAGTAATCCGCAACCGTTCCCGTGCTTGAAACAGCACCTACTCCTACAACCGTAGAATATGCGGCAGGGTAGTTTAGTGTTGAAGTGCCGTCATTTCCCGCTGCTGCAACAACAATAACACCTTTGCTGTAGGCGTAATTAATAGCATCGGCAAGAGAGGAATAGTTGGTAGAAATCCCTGCACTGATATTAATAACTTTACAGCCGTAAACATCGACCGCATCGTATATCGCTTTAACCATGGCGCTTAAACTGCCGTCATTGCCGGTTGTAAAAATCTTTAAAGGAATTAAAGTTATTCCGTCGGCAATGCCTGAAATGCCTTGGCTATTATTAGTTTTTGCACATATAATCCCTGATACTGCCGTTCCGTGTCCATATGTATCCATAGTGTCGCTGTCAATGCTTATGGTACTGTTGCTGACACTGTAGTGTCTGCCTGCAGCCACATTCGTCAAATCAGGGTTTGTTGTATCTACACCCGAATCGATAACAGCAACCTTTACCGCATTGCTTCCTGCCGTTACGTTCCGTGCCCGCAAAACGTCCGTCATCGCAAGATTCCATTGATACGAATAATATGTATCATTATATGGGCTTTCAAACAAAGTAAGATTTGCATCCTCTTCATAATATTCGACCATTCCTGCACTTTCCAAGTCTTTAATAGCAGATAAATCATCGGTTATATACAAATTTGAATCCAGCTCATCCCCCAAACTCTGTGAAAAATCTGAGAGCAGTGAAAAATCTGCAGTTTCCCTTATCTTTACTATGTACCTCTCGTCGTCTTCCTGTGCATATGCGGCACCTGCAAAAACAAAAAAACAAAAAAGAACAAGAAATGCTTTTTTTATCATAAGTATCTTCTCCCTTTATATATCCATCATATCCTTCATCTCGACAAACAGCTTGATAACTTTTACTGCATTGTCCACACCAATATCACCACTATTGATGCAAATATCGTAGTTTTCTATCTTTCCCCACTCTCGATTGGAATAATAATTATAATATGCCTTTCTTCGCTTCTCGATTTTTATAATTTTCTCCTTCGCTTTTTCAGGGGATAAATCACACTCTTTAGAAATTCTGTCAATTCTGAATTTTAAGTTTGAGTAAATAAACACATTTACGGTAGGTATATCAGAGTCTTCCAACACGTAGTCCGCACAGCGCCCGACAATTACGCAGGGACCTTCCGAGGCAACCTTCTTTATTACCTCAGACTGCGCTATAAAAAGCCTGTCATTTATCGTCATTTCATAATACACCGGCGAATTGGCACCGCGCATAGAATTGCCCGTAACCAATGAAAATAAAAGACTGTTTGTCGCACGTTCATCTATATCTTCCAATACTTCCTTATGTAAATTGCTTTTTTCCGCCGCCATTTCCACAAGCTCTTTGTCATAAAAAGGAATACCAAATTCTTTTGCAAGCTTTTCTCCTATTTCATGTCCGCCGCTTCCGAATTGTCTGCCTATTGTAATTACAGTCTTCAAACTGCTACCCCCCTTTTTTTATAATCTGCATACATTATACACCAAAAAAACATATATAACAAGGATTTATTTGTTGGAAATCACCACAAATCACGTTATTCACTTTCCATTATATGGATTTTGTCTATGCGGTTTTGGTGACGTCCTCCCAAAAATTTTTCGTCAATCCATGTATCTGCAATCATAAAGGCAAGTTCAGGTCCGGTTACCCTTCCACCAAGGCACAAAATATTTGCATTATTGTGCTGTTTTGCCATCTTTGCACTGAAGACGTCCGTACACAAAGCTGCACGTATGCCCTTTATTTTATTTGCGGCAATCGAAATACCTATGCCCGTTCCGCAAATTAAAATACCCTGCTCCGCCTCACCTGACAACACCGCTTTGCAAACCGGTTTTGCTATATCCGGATAATCCATGCTGTCTTGTGAATAAATCCCAAAATCTTTCACTTCCATACCCCTTGAACGCAGATGGTCGATAATTTGATTCTTTAATTCGTATCCTCCGTGGTCGCTTCCAATTGCTATCATTTTTTTAACAATTCCCTCCTGAAATAAAATTTATCGGGTCTTCTCTCTTTTTTCATACTCACGCTCCGCCTGCGATTTTCTAAGATAAAACGGCATAAACTCCAAATAATTGCACACCTCGCCCCTGAGCGCTTTTTCATATGCCAATTGAGCAACAGACCCCGCACGCTGATATGCAAACGGTGCGGGTGCGAAAAATGCCTGTTCCCCCATTGCCTTTGAAATAAAATCCTTATGCACGGGCACACCGTCACCCATAAACACTACCTTGCTGTTTTGCTTCAAAAGCTCGCCAACACATTCTTCAATGGATAATGCTCTCGGCGGCTTAATTTCCCTAAAGTCGGCATCATTCCACCGATAAAGCCCATTGTATACCTGTCCGCATCTTGCATCCATAATAGGTGACAGCAAATATGGCGAATATAAAACATTGTATGCCATTGCTTCTAATGTGCTCACTCCGACAATCGGTTTTTTTGCCGTATGCGCAAGCCCTTTCACTGTGGCTACGCCAATTCGCAGACCCGTAAATGAACCGGGACCGTTTGCCGCAGCAAAAATGTCAATATCACATACGTCAAGCTCACAGCTTTTAAGAAGTTCATCTATCATAGGCATTATTTTTTGAGAATGTGTTTTTTTATGATTTAAAATATACTCTCCCGTCAGCTTGCCTTCTTCCAAAACCGCCGCAGTCGCTACGTTTGACGAGGTGTCAATCGCCAATATCCTCATTCGCCAACAATTCCTTTCCTAACTTTTCAATTGTAATCAGGCGATAATTTTCACCTTTGTCATAGTCTTTTTCTATTGTAATTTCATAACGTTCTTCAGGCAAAATTTCGCTAATATTCTGTCCCCATTCTATAATGCAAATACCATCGCCATACACATATTCATCATAGCCAATTTCATACATTTCATCACAATCTGCTATTCGATAGGCGTCAAAATGATAAAGAGTAAATTTTCCCTGATATTGATTCACAATAGTAAATGTGGGACTGCTGATATATTCGTCAACACCCAGCGCTTTTGCCAGAGCCTGTACAAAAACTGTTTTCCCCACACCCAAATCGCCGTTAAGACATACAACATCTCCAGCTTTTAGCACTTTAGAATACTTTGCCGCAATTTTTGCGGTATCCTCGGGACTGTTTGATTGGTACTTCATATTCTCTCCTTAAAATAGTCCAACAGTTACACCATTTTCATCCAAATCAATGCTTTCAGCCGCAGGCTTTTTCCCAAGTCCTGGCATAGTCATAATATTGCCTGTTTCTACAACGATAAACCCTGCTCCATTGGATACTCTCACGGCAGACACCGTCACCTCAAAATCCGTGGGTCTGCCAAGAAGCATCGGATTATCGGACAGAGAATATTGAGTTTTTGCTATACAAATCGGCTTTTTGTCAAGTCCAAGACTTTCGAGCTGCTTAATCTGTTTTTCCGCTTTCGGTGAGTAGACAACGTCCCTTCCGCCGTATATTTTTGTTACAATTGTATATATTTTGTTCTTAATCGGCAAATTCTCATCATAAATTGGCTTGCAACGGGACTGTGTCTTTTCGATAGTTTCAACGACCTTATTGGCAAGATCCACTCCTCCCTTTCCTCCTTTTGCGAACACTTCGGAAAGAGAGCAGGAAACATCATATTCTGAGCACGTTTGTATTATTGTTTCCAATTCTTCATCTGAATCCGTGTCAAATCTGTTTACCGCAACAACTACGGGTACTCCGAACATCTGCATATTCTCTATATGCTTTTTCAGATTTACTATTCCTTTTTTCAAAGCTTCGACATTGGGTGTTTTTAACTCATCCTTGCATATCCCCGCATTATATTTAAGAGCGCGCACTGTAGCAACAATCACTACCGCGTCGGGTTTTAGTCCTGCAAACCTACATTTTATATTTATAAATTTTTCAGCGCCTAAATCCGCACCAAAGCCTGCCTCGGTAATCGCATAATCCGACAGCTTAAGCGCAAGTTTTGTTGCAATAATGCTGTTGCAGCCATGGGCGATATTCGCAAACGGGCCCCCATGAATAAAGCACGGTGTGTTTTCAAGAGTTTGCACAATATTCGGTTTGATTGCATCTTTAAGAAGCACCGCCATTGCTCCCTCGGCGTGCAAATCCGATGCCTTTACAACATCGCCCTTTCGGTTATAGCCGATGATAATTTCTCCCAAACGTCTTTTTAAATCCTGCAAACCGTCAGCCAGACACAAAATAGCCATAATCTCCGAGGCTACGGTAATCATAAAACCTTCTTCACGAGGAACACCGTTTATCTTGCCGCCCAAACCGACAATAGTATTTCTAAGAGCGCGGTCATTGGTATCAAGAACACGTTTCCAGACTATCGAACATACGTCTATATCCAATTCGTTTCCTTGATGAATATGGTTGTCAATCATAGCAGAAAGCAGGTTATTTGCGGCAGTAATCGCGTGCATATCGCCCGTAAAATGAAGGTTTATATCCTCCATAGGTACAACCTGACTGTATCCTCCCCCGGCAGCACCGCCTTTTAAGCCCATAACAGGCCCAAGCGAAGGCTCTCTGAGGGCTATAATAGATTTTTTGCCTATAAGCTCCATAGCCTCGCCCAAACCAACTGTTGTTGTGGTTTTCCCCTCGCCGGCGGGTGTTGGGTTTATCGCCGTAACCAAAACCAGCTTTCCGTCGGGATTGTTTTTTACTCTTTCCCAAACAGCGTCTGAAATCTTTGCCTTATACTTTCCGTAAAGCTCAAGTTCATCCTCATTTATTCCAAGTTTTGCGGCAACGTCCTTGATTGGGTTCATCTTTGCTCTTTGTGCAATTTCAATATCCTTCAGCAACCTTGCCCGCCTCCCCTCTTTGAGTTTGCCTTAGACATAAATTTTTCCTTTTGGATAATAAAGCGTTCATGAGTTCCTCTGCCGATTATTGTGCAATCATCTTCGGCAATTACAGAAAAAACAAGCCGTCTACCGTCAATCTCCTCCAGCGTTGCCGTTGCCTTGATCGTCATTCCCACAGGAGTGGCGGACAAATGCTCAGCATCTATCTTTGTTCCTACAGTACTCTCTCCCTCATCAAGCTGACTCAGCACACAATCGACGCTTGCAGCCTCCATTGCCGCAATCATGGCAGGCGTCGCAAAAACATCAAGTTCGCCGCTTTTCATAGCTCTCGCTGTATTATCCTCATTCACAACAGTAGTATATTTTCCAGTCAAACCTTTGCTTAACATATGTACACTTCCTTCCACTTGAAAAATAATTCATTATATAAATTAAGCACTATAAACTTGAATAACCCGTTAAAATTAACGGGTTATTCTTTTATTTCCTATAGTATGCCCTGTCATCCCGAACCTTATTTAAAAGCATCTCCAATCGACGCTCTACATCACCTAAAATATCATCCGCATACTGATCACAGTCCGACTTGATTTCCATAGCCTTTGTCTGGGCATTGTTTACCATCTCATTTGCTTGCTCATATGCCTGCCTCGTAATTTCATGTTCATTAATCATTTGAACAATCTTTTCTTCCGCGTTTTTTTGCATAGTTTCGGCACGATTTTCCGCCTCGGATAAAATGCGCTGACGCTCCTCCTTTACCCATTTTGCTTCCTTCAACTCATCAGGATAAACAAGACGCATCTCCTGTATATAATCTAGAAGATCCTCTTTGTCGATAAGAATCTTTCCTGTCAACGGTATTGAAGTCGCCTTATCGATTGTTTCCTCCATCATATCAATAATTTCCATGATATCCATTTGCCAAACACCCATCCCTTACTATTATTCGATATCCATAATCCAAACACATACAAAAGCTGCATAAAATCACTGAAAAAACCAAAAAACGTCTTATAAATCAAAGCATCACTGCTTGGACGTTAACAATTCAAATCTCTTCCTTATAATCTGCTTTATGCATGCAGGCACCAAACCGTCCAGCTCTCCGTTATACTTTGCCACTTCTTTTACCATACTTGAACTTATGTAAGAAAACTTGGTGTCAGTCATTAAAAAAACCGTCTCATATTCGGGATTGAGAGCCTTATTTAAAAGAGCCATCTGAAATTCATATTCAAAATCCGAGACAGTCCTGAGTCCTTTTATAATGACAGTTGCTCCACTGTTTTTTGCAAAATCTACCAAAAGTCCACTGAAAATATCCGTTTCCACATTATTAATTTCCGTTGTGGCGAGCCTTATCATATCCGCACGCTCTTGTGCGGAAAATACCGGATTTTTCGCACTGTTATTAAGTACCCCGACGATCACTTTATCATATATGCGCGAAGCCCTGGTGATAATATCCAAATGACCGTTCGTTATCGGATCGAAACTACCGGGGTATACCGCTATTCTCATATTGTTTCTCCCTTTTTGTAAATTGTAATATACGTTCTACCATATTTTCTCTGTTTGTATATGTCCAGTGCGGCAACTTCATCATGCTCATCCGTAAAATCACTTTCAAGGACGATTATTCCGCGATCAGACAAAACACCCTTGTCCACAATTTTTCGAATAACAGGCTTTATAAAGCCCCTATTATAGGGAGGATCCAAAAATATTATATCAAACTTACAATCTGCCGCATCCAAATATTTCACAGCGGAGGAATGAACCAAATATACATTATCTTGAAACTTCAAATTCTCTACGTTTTTTCTGATAATCTCTATCGACTTTTTCGCCAAATCCACACAAACGGCGCTCTTTGCGCCACGACTTAGCGCCTCAAGCGCCAACGCCCCGCTGCCTGAAAACAAATCAAGCACACTCGCGTTCGGTACAAAGTCTGCAATAAGATTAAACATAGACTCCTTTACACGATCCGTGGTGGGTCTGATTTCATCTCCATCAAACCCCGCCAATTTTCTTCCTCTATGAGTGCCGGATATAATTCTCAAATCATACTCCCTCCAAATGCTATATATATATTTTATATCATAAAGAAAAAATGTCAACATAAAATTTCACAAAAAAAGAAACGGAGCAAAGTCCATTTCTTTTTTTATTGTTACTTTATCTTGTTTTCGTAATCTTGGATCATTTTCTTAACCATCTGACCGCCTACAGAGCCGGCCTGTCTTGACGTCAAATCGCCGTTATAGCCGTTCTTTAAAGATACTCCAACCTCAGATGCCGATTCCATCTTAAACTTGTCCATAGCCGCACGAGCTTCAGGAACTAAATTCTGCTTTGATCTGCTTGCCATTATAAGTCACCTCCAATAGTAAAGCTTGTATGAACTTTTCACGCTTCCTCAAAAAATATATTTTATAGGAAACTCATACTGACCTCTATCAGTATTACTACTATTGTGTGAAAAATGAAATTTTTTATACAAAGCAAGCGTTGTAAATATAATCTAATTCATAGCGATATCTTCTTTGAATACAGATTCTGCCTTTTTTTTGAGTGTTTCATATTCCTTGCTCCAAATTTTATCCCCCGCGACAATTTCATTTGCCGCACAAGATACAGTCTTTAAAATTTTCACGTCCTCAAATAAACTTTTGGGCAATCCGTGCTGGCGTACACCGAAAAAATCTCCAGGCCCGCGCAACTTTAAATCCTGCTCGGAGATATAAAAACCATCATTGGACTCACATATAATTTTCATACGCTTTTTTGTGACATCGTTATTGCCATGCACAAACAAAATGCAAAATGCCTGATCCCTGCCTCTTCCTACTCTGCCTCTAAGCTGATGAAGCTGGCTCAATCCAAATCTTTCCGCATTTTCAACAATCATAATATTTGCATTAGGCACATTCACACCTACCTCAATCACCGTTGTGGATACAAGAATATGAATATTCCCATTTATAAATTCATTCATTACACTGTTTTTTTGGCTGTTTGTCATTTTCCCATGAATAAGTCCTATTTTAAGATGTGAAAATGCCGCCTGCATTTTCTTCGCCAATTCTTGCGCATTGTATAAATCCATATTCTCAGATTCTTCTACAAGCGGGCATACAACATAGGCTTGCATACCCTGCCTGACACTCCTTTCCAGAAAGTCCCATACACGTCTTCGCATATCTTCTTCTACTGCATAGGTTTTTACACTCTTCCTTCCGGGTGGAAGCTCATCTATAACGGATATATCCAAATCGCCGTAAATAATAAGTGAAAGCGTGCGAGGGATCGGAGTTGCAGTCATAATCAAAATATGCGGTGATTTTCCTTTACCTGCCAATGCGGCGCGCTGACTAACTCCAAATCTGTGCTGTTCGTCTGCTATAACCAAGCCCAACTTGTTGTATTTCACACTGCTTTGTATAATGGCATGAGTACCTATGATAATATCTGCGTTTCCTTTTTCAATTGCTTCATTTGCCGCTCTTTTTTCCTTTGCCGTCATGCTTCCCGTCAGCAAAACTATGCGAATACAATCATCCTTAAAAAATTCGCAAAATGTTTCAAAGTGCTGACGGGCCAAAATTTCGGTTGGCGCCATAATAGCGGCCTGATATCCGTTTTTTGCCGCCATATACATTGCTGCGGCCGCCACAACGGTTTTGCCCGAACCAACATCACCTTGAACCAATCGGTTCATTGGTCTGCTTTTTTTCATATCCTCCACAATTTCATCAAGTGTTCGTTTTTGGGCGGAGGTTAATGAAAACGGCAGCTTTTTTATAAATTCCCCGACACAATTGCTATCATAGAAAGCATTTCCCATTTCACTTTCAACACATTTTTTTCTTAAAAGCATGGCAAGCTGCAAAATTAAAAATTCCTCAAATACAAATCGATTTTTAGCAATATCAAGACTTTCAAAACTACTTGGAAAATGAATATTTTTTATACAAAAATTAATTTCCGCTATATTGTACCTTTCCCGCATATCATTCGGAAGTATGTCTTCTAAAGTGCCGACTTGCTCGATTGCCTGCGAAACGGCTGCCTGAACCGTTTTTTGAGTAAGCGAGCCTGCGAGTGGATAAATAGGGACTATTTTCCCCGTGAATCGATTTTCCCCCTCTTTTTCATAAACGGGATTTATAATTTCTCTTTTACCGTTATTTATTGCGATTTTCCCATAAAATATGTACTTTGCTCCTGTTATAAATTTCCCGACCGCAAACTTGTTATTGTACCATACCGCCCAAATCCTTCCCGTATCATCGTGTAAAAGAACAGTGTATATGGTAAGATTTTTCCTGATTCTTTTTTCCTTAACAGGCGAAAAAACGGCGGCATGAATGCACACCGTTTCCCCGTCGGTCGTATTCTCCACAGTTTTTATAAGGGTCCTGTCCTCATAATCTCTAGGGAAAAAATACAACAAATCTTCTATTGTACGAATATTTTTTTTTGCAAACAGTTTTGCTCTTGCTTCTCCAACACCACGCAAAAAACGTATATCCTGCATAATTTTACTCCGCGGAAACAATATAGTAGTAAACGGGCTGGCCACCGTATTTTACGGAAATTTCAGCGTTCGGATGCTGTTTTTCCAATACTTTTTCCAATTCCTCCGCCTGTTCCTTCGACACATCGCTCCCGTAATACACCGTAATAAATTCTGTATCATCATCTGCAATGTTAAGAGTCACATTTGAGCATACTTCTTCCGGATTGTTTCCAGTTACCGCAATTTCGCCGCCGACAATTCCCAAAATATCTCCATTTTTAATCTGCTTGCCGGATGCTTCGGTATCACGCACCGCATATGTTATCTGTCCGGTTTTCACCATATCCTTCGCCTTGTTCATTGCGGATTCATTTTCATCCAGACTTGCGCTTTCGCTGTATGCAAGCATGGCGGCAATACATTCGGGAATACTTTTCGTAGGAATAACCACAATATTTTTATCACTCAATTCCTTTGCCTGATTTGCGGCCAAGATAATATTTTTATTATTTGGGAACACGAAAATATTCTCTGCATTTACCTCGCTTGCTGCCGACAGAATGTCGTCAGTACTCGGGTTCATGGTTTGTCCCCCTTCTATTACCTTATCAATCCCTAAATCCTTAAAAATTCCGACTAAACCATCTCCGGAGCATACAGATATAAAACCATACTTTTTTGAAGGGGAAACTGTCTTTTCTTCAAAACCCGTCTGTATCAAGCTTTGATGCTGATGCTTCATGTTATCAATTTTAATATTAATCATGCTTCCGAGCATAACCGCTCTTTCTAAAACAAATCCGGGATGATTGGTATGAATATGCACCTTGACAATATCCTCATCATCAATAACAACCATACTGTCGCCCTTTGTCTCAATTGAATTTCTAAATGCCATCACATTGACATTTTTATTCTTTTTCTCGACAATAAATTCTGTACAATACATATACTTAATATTATCGGGAGATATCTTCTGCTGTGCTTTGGAAAGCTTTTCAAAACCTTGATATGGTTCTTCTTTGCACGGTATGACTTCATTATTTTTCAGAAAATATAATGCGCCTTCCAAAATATAAATCCATCCTTGCCCACCTGCGTCCACAACGCCCGCCCGTTTCAAGGCTGGAAGCATATCGGGAGTTTTATCGAGAGCCCTCTTCCCTCTGCGGACTGCCTCCTCCAAAATTTCAATCATGTCCAAATTTCTTTGTGCCGCAAGCATGGCGCCGGCCGCCGCTTCCTTGGCAACTGTTAAAATCGTCCCTTCCGTAGGGTTCATAACCGCTTTGTAAGCAGTATCGGATCCCTCCTTTAGGGCTTGGGCAAAATCCGCCCCCGTGCAAGAATCCTTCCCTTTCAAACATTTTGACATCCCGCGGTAAAACTGCGAGAGAATAACACCAGAATTTCCTCTGGCACCGCGAAGTGTTGCATTTGCCGCCTCATCCGCAATTTTAGTCAGTGATAAGGATACATGCTCCTCCAGCGCCTTTGCCATAGCACGGCTTGTCAAAGACATATTCGTACCCGTATCTCCGTCCGGTACAGGAAAAACATTTAGGTCATCCACTGATTTTTTGTTATTATATAAATTATTCGCACCGGATACCATCATTCGGGCAAACAAAATTCCATCTAACGCACTTATGATAATCTCCCCCTACTATTCGTCAACTCGCACGCCTTCAACATTTACGACCACTTTGTTCACCTGAAGTCCTGTGACGTGTTCCAGTTTGTATTTTACGTTATTTACGATGCTTTGGCATATGACATTTATTGTCACTCCATATTCTACGATGATATGGAGCTCTACAACTATTCCTCCGTCAGCGGCATCAACCTTAATTCCTTTTGTCATTGCGTCAGGCTTAAGCAAATTTACAAACCCGTCTTTTTTATTTCTCGACGCCATTCCCACGACACCGTAGCATTGGTTTGCAACCGCTCCGGCAATTCTGGCAATCACATTAGAATCAACAAAGATATCACCTAAGCTGCCGTTAATCTTTAGAGCCATTCTAGTTCCCGTCCCTTCCCTTAAAATTTAAAGATAACAATTGATTATATTTTACTATATTTTATGTATTTAGTCCATATTTTATTTAAATACAACACTTAAATTTCAATAAATGTCGCACCTTCAGCATCCAAAAAACGTGATTGGCAGGTAAAATACAAAACCTGATTATCTTTGCCGATTTCACAAAGGTAATTCATGGCACGTTTTGCCCTTTTATCATCATACTGAATAAAAGCGTCATCCAAAAGCAAAAATGAACCTTTGTCGCCCAGCATCATCTGCACAATAGCCATTCTTGCGGAAAAATACACGGCATCTATCGCACCGTTGCTCAAATATGCTCCATCTATCACCCTGCTTTTATCAATAACCGCCGTATGAAAATCCGACGACATGGAAACGGAAATTTCTTGATTTCCTAAAATACCGGCAAATATTTGGCTTATTTTTTTATTTAAATCCGGCACAAAATTTTTTTGCAGATATGAAAATGTTTCTTCCAAAACATCTGCCGCCGTATTAATGCAAAACAGCTTCTCTTCCGCTTGTTTTTTCTCATACGTTTTCTGTGACAGTTGGATATAAATTCCTTCTGGGGCCGTAATATCACTACGTATGGCATTTTCCAAAGCAATACATTGTTTTTCTATTTCGTGAAGCCGACCGGCAATATTAGATAATTCATGGTCTATGTACGATACCTGATGCATGGGTTCATCATCTTCTTTGTCAAGTTCCGAGGAAAACTCTTTTACGCTCTCCTCCAAAGAGGACAATATAGCCTGCTTTTGCGCTAATACTTTATTTATTGCATCTATAGCCGACAAAGCCGAGTTTTTCTCTGCCTGCTTAATTTTTATGTCGCTGTAGACTCTCGCATATTCACTGTAGCTGCCCGTCCCGAGGGAATTATATATTTCGTCAAGTTTATGCTTTAGAGCATCCCTTTCTTTTATGACAGCCATATTTTCCGAATGTATCCTCTCCTGACATTTGTGTTTTGAAAATAGAAACACAAATGGGAATATGCAGAAGAAAAGAAAAAACAGCGGCGGATATATAATTCCAAAAAAACCTGCCAGAGAAAGCAGCAGAAAGACAATGCTTAAATTTTTATAAAGCGAGCTTTGTTTTGTATCAGTTGAAACAGTGCATTTTTCCTGATACTGCTTTTCAAGCATTTCCGTTTCCTTTAAGTCAAAGGCAGGTTCTTTTAGATTTTCTCCTTGATGAAGCTTTTCCCGAAGCTTTGATATTTCTTCTTTTAAGCCTTCACACTCATTTAAAAGCAGTGTATATGTACGATAATCCTCATGCTGTTTAGCTCTTTTTCGTGCTTCCTCAAAATATGCCTGTTTTTTCAAAAGCTCACCGTGTTCATGCCTCAAGTCCGCAAGTGTGTTTTTATTCATTTCGTTTTGCAAGTATTCATCCCTTGCTCTTTTTAACATGATTTCCAAGCCGTATATATCATCCTGCATTGCGGAAATACCGTTTTTCCCGATTAGTTTTTTTTGCTCCGATTTTAAAATTTCCCTTGCTTTTTCATAAGAGACATCTTCTTGCGCGCTCTGTCTTAAATTTGCAAGTTTTGTCATAATTTCATCATCTGATAAAATCTGTGCGCTATAGCTTTCCATAGCAAGCGTATTTGAAAATGTCTGACTGCCTATGCCTAAAAGCATCTCTCCTATGTTCTCTGTTTCTGCCGCTTCTCCCGTGTGTATATCAATAACACTGCACCTGTCCCCTTTGGGTGTTTTCCCGAACCGACGAGTAATCATATAATGAGAAATCTGCATACTGCCGGACATAACGTCGCCGTCACAGGGCATAAAGCGTTTTCTGGGATTTGTTCTGATATCCGCTCTTCTTGAAGAATCCATGCCGTAGAGCATAGCCTTTATAAAAGCTTGTATGGTGGTTTTGCCCGCCTCATTTTCACCGTAAATTATATTTAATCCCTCGGAAAAGACAATTTCTTTATTTTTAATACCACCAAAGGCTTCGATATATATTTTTTTAATCAAGCACATCCCTCCCGTCAAGCGCCATTACGCCATATTCCAAGGCTTTATGGTATCGTCTTCGCAAGTCTTCACTTTCTGCGGCATTTATTTTACTGAGCATATTTTTTATAAACAGACCCTTCAAAGAACAATCATTTGCCATGGATGTATAATCCTCATTCATTTTCGTATTGTCGGATACCTTAACAAAAAAACACAACGGTTCTATACAGGCCTTTATATACTCGGTTGAGATTGCAAATCCCCCGTTTTCCCCAGTCAATGAAATATCATATAGATTTTCAGACAGTATTTTTTTCATGATCTCCTGTGCAAGCTGAGCATTGTTTTCAAAATTTCCCACATCGACGGTCAAGCGTTCATATATGCGTTTCATAGTCGGTCTAAAACTCAAATCCGAAAAACGTTTGCCGACTTCTCCTATGATAACACCCATCTCCCCCAACTCATCAAAGCCTCTGCCTTCAGGACTTCCGGAATATGCAAAAAAACCTCCGCCTTCCCTTCCAATTCCGCTGAATTTATGAATATGCCCGAGTGCGCTGTAATCAAACTGCGAGAGCAGCTTTGCATCAATCGGATTATATTCAGTTTTTGATAAATCTCCGTGCATAACAAGTATATTTATTTTTTCATCCGTATCCACTCTCTCAAGGAGGCTTTCACTCTGGCAGCTTTGCGAAAAAGATGCGCCGTACACGTTATAGTGTTCATATTCCACCTTTTCAAGCCGACTTCCGAAAATATGTACATTTCTATTCCAGCGTACGGAATCATAAATCAAACGTTTTGGATCATGATTTCCGGCCGCAATAAAAACTTTGGTATCGGGAATTTCCGCAAACTTTGCATTTACATATTCTGCCGCACAGATACAATCAGGATGGTCAAACAAATCTCCCGCAATGAGAAACAACTCTGCTTTTTCTGATTTTACGAGCTCGACTATTGTGTCAAAACAAGCAAGAAGCTCTTTCTGACGCTCCTTTGCCATCTCAGCGGGAAAGCTTGAAAATGCGCTTCCCAAATGCAGATCAGCAGTATGAAGTATTTTTATTTTTTGCAAATGCAATCACCTCGTCCATAAAGTATTGAAAAAATTTGTACAAAGTTCTATAATAATATTAGTATTTTGACTCAAGGAGCAAAGCCATGAATAAATACTCTTATTTAAGTAATTATCTGTCGGAACTTCCGGATTTTGTTTTTTCCTACATTCAAAGCTACTATGACGGAGAAAGCATAAACACTCAAATAGGCTACAGTATAGACATACGAATTTTTTTGAATTATCTCAGGCTTTTCAAATTCAAAACTCTAAGTTCCCTTGAAGAGTTTACTCCCGAGCACATTAACCGCGTCACAGTAGAGGATTTAATTCAGTTTAAGGCGTACCTCAGAGAATATCAAATTCAAACGAAAACTGCCGATGGGCGCACGGTAAACCGCACTCTGCGAAATTCAAGTCATGGGATAAACAGAAAACTCTCTTCCGTCAGAGGATTGTTTACATATCTTTATAAAACCGATAAAATCAGTCAAAACATAACCGATAAAGTGGATTTTGCAAGCATAAGTCAAAAAATCAAAAAACCTCTCACCACGCAGGAAACCATTCGTATTCTTGATGTTATCTACAATGGCGAAAAATATTTCAAGGGCAGGGACTTAACTGAATATTTAAATAAAAAGCAACGTGATATCGCTATATTTACCACATATCTCGGCACCGGAATCCGTGTCAGTGAGCTTGTAAATCTGAATATAACAGACATTTGCTTTGAAACGTCTTCCTTTATCGTCACCCGCAAGGGCGGAGATGAGCAGGAAATTTTTATGCCGGTACAGGTCGAAAACGAACTTTTCACTTACCTTCAAATCAGGCAAAAATGTCCTGCAAAAGATGAGAATGCTTTGTTTATAAGTCGTTTGGGCGGCAGAATGACGGTTTCCAGCATAGAAAAAGCTTTAAAAAAATATTGTATGATTGCGAATATAACAAATCCCGATAAAACTCGTCCTCATGCTTTGAGGAGAACCTTTGCCTGCCGTCTTCTGGAAGACGGAGTAGATATTAAAATGGTTGCAGAACTTATGGGGCATAAAAATATCGAAGTTACACACAAATATTATGCGCAATACAGCGCAAAAGCAAGAAAAGAAGTAATGAAATCTCTTGAGGTCATACCAAAGGAAACATCCGATTAAGAAATTCCTGAATTTAATAAAATCAGAAAAACAGGCTTGCAAAAAATTCTTAGAAATTGTGACCTCGGCAAAATCGTCTTCATCACCCGATATTTGTCATGGAGCTCTGTCTTAGAGCCATTTTTTAAAATGGCTCTCTTGATTTTTCACTTATAAATCCAAACTCATTTTTTTAATTATTCATAGGACTCTTTCTCAATCAAATCCTCTTCTACAGCTTTTTTAAATTGGCAAAAACGGCCATTAAATGCTTTGTTCCTATGCTGTCGAAGGCAATTTCCAACTTAATATCGTTGCCGACAGGCTGCGCACAAAGAACCATTCCTTTTCCGAATTTTTTGTGTTCCACCAAATCGCCCGCTTTAAAATCAAGTCCCTCAGGTATCGCCTTTTCCGGCTTTATGTATATATTTTTTCTTTCGTGGCTCTTGTATTCATCCTTATTTGCACCAAAAAAAGACTTAATTTTTGCTTTCGCAGCTTTTTTCTCGTTTAGGTACTCACGCGGAATTTCTTTTAAAAATCTGGACGGAGGATTATATGTGGTTGTACCGTAAATTGTTCTCGATTCCGTATTTGTGATGTAAAGCTTTTGTTTTGCCCTTGTTATTGCAACATAACAGAGTCTGCGTTCTTCCTCAATTTCTTCCTCCTCACCGATTGAGCGCAGTCCCGGAAAAATTCCTTCTTCCATTCCTGACAAAAAAACCACAGGAAATTCTAACCCCTTTGCACTGTGAATTGTCATAAGCACAACGGCATCCTGCTCCTCGTCATAAGAATCAATGTCCGAAATCAAGGACACGCTTTCTAAAAATGTGGCAAGACTTGCGTTTTCAGTTGTTTTTTCATGTTCATGCACAACAGTCATAAATTCTCTCAAATTTTCAATTCTGCTTTGCGCCTCAACTGTATTTTCAAGCTCAAGCATCGCCATATAGCCCGAATCATTTATAACCTTGAGCACAAATTCGCCAAGAGGCAGATTTTCCGACGTCTTAATAAAATAGTTAATCAATTCAGCAAATGCCATTAACTTTACCGAAGCCCTTGAAAGCTCGGGAATTTTATCGGCTATTGAAATAATCGCAAAAAGGCTTGTATCTATTTCATCCGCCGCCTGCTGTGCCTTCTCCAAAGTTGCCGCCCCGATATTACGTTTAGGCTCGTTTATTATTCTTTTTAAACTGACATTATCATGCGGATTTTGAATTACCCGAAGGTATGCTATAATGTCTTTTATTTCCTTTCTGTCATAAAACCTAAGGCCCGCAAGAACACGGTAAGGAATAGCTTGTCTTATCAGCATTTCCTCAAGTACGCGGGATTGTGCGTTGGTTCTGTATAAAATTGCACAGTCCGCAAATTTTCCGCCTTCTTCTGCGTACATTTGTATCTCTTTTGCTATGAACTGACCTTCCTCATGCTCATTTGACGCAGTGAAAACATTTATTTTTTCGCCTTTTGTATTTTGAGTCCAAAGGGCTTTTCCCTTTCTCCCCTTGTTATTATGAATAACTGAGTTGGCTGCGCTTAAAATCGTTTGTGTGGAACGGTAATTCTGCTCAAGCTTAATCACCTTTGCATCAGGAAATTCACGTTCAAAATCCAAAATATTCCTTATATTGGCACCTCGGAATTTATAAATGCTTTGATCGTCGTCGCCCACGACGCAAAGATTTCCTGAGCCTTTCGCAAGCATGCTGATAAGCTTATACTGTGCATTATTTGTATCTTGATACTCATCCACAAGTATGTATCTGAATCTTTTTTGATAATTTTCTAAAATATCGGAGTTTTCGCTGAAAATACGAATGGTATTTACTATAATATCGTCAAAATCCAAAGCATTGTTTTTTTTCAGCTTTTTTTGATAGAGTGCATATACTTTTGATATAACCGACATACGAAAATCATTGACATAGATATTTTCAAAACGTTCCGGATCAATCATTTCATCTTTTGCCCTGCCTATGGCAGATAAGACGCTCCGTGGCGAAAAATTTTTATCATTTATGTCAAGCTCTTTTAAACAATCCTTTATAACCGTAAGAGAATCGGCAGTATCGTAAATGACAAAGCTGTTGTCATAGCCGAGTCTGTCAATTGTGCGCCTTAAAATTTTTACACAAACGGAATGAAACGTCCCTATCCACATATCATTGGACATCTCCCCTATCATTTGTGATATTCTTTCCTTCATCTCCCTTGCCGCCTTGTTGGTGAAGGTGATGGACAAAATATTGTATGGTTTTACATTCTTTTCCGATATGATGTAAGCAATGCGATTTACCAAAACAGTAGTTTTCCCGCTGCCCGCACCCGCTAAAATGAGTACAGGTCCTTCTGTTTCCAAGACTGCTTTACGTTGTTTATCATTTAATTTATTTAATAATTCCTGCATATATCCTCCAAATTAATCGCTGCTTTTTTTGACAGTGCTTATTATATCACAACAAGTCAATATTTTCTATATATTTTTTATGTGACAGGACACTGATTTTCCACTGTTACAATATGTTTTTGAGTATAATAAAAGCTCCATAAGGTTAACTTAAAAATGCGGTATTGACATTTAAGTAGCCTCTTGAATAACCCACAAAAAATGAGTTGGAATTTATCGTAGGTCGTTTTCTAAAAGAAAAAGCGGCTCTAAACGACGATCTTTTACAACTTCGTTTTTTATTCTTATTAAATCAGAGGTTTCTTAAATTATATTTGAACGAACAAAATCGGTAATTTTACAAAAATGTCCAATAAATAATACCGCTTAATAACTTCATGTTAGGGTGTTTTATGTGTCGCATAAGAAAAAATTGACGAAAATCGTATGCTCTCTTGTTATATTATCGCCAATTATTGCGATATTACACCTGTATTGCAGTATCCCTGCACAAATAACTCTTGCTTGCGGCGGAAGCTACACCTATAGATTGCAGCCGTTCACAACGCTAAAATCTTCACAAGATAAGATTTTGGCAGAGACCTCTAATATTTCCCAAGGATTCATAACAAGCCTGGGGAAAAATACAAATATAAATGCAAACAATATAGGAAATTACGTTCTCTCCTTAAAGCTTTTTGACGCAATTCCTTTAAAAAAAATTAATGTTGTCGTAACTCCCAAGCATTATGTGGTAGCAAGCGGAGAGCCGATAGGCGTAAAGCTTTATACGGACGGAATTTTGGTTGTCGGCATATCATATGTCACAGCACAAAACGGGGAAAATGTTTTTCCTGCAAAAGAAGCAGGATTAAAGGAAGGTGACAGGATTATTTCCATAAACGGTGTAAAAATTTCCTCAATTGAGGAAATGTCTGAGCGTATTAACGCTTCAAACGGCAATTTGACTTTGTCGGTAGAACGTGACAACACCATTTCGGAAATAAAAATAAAGGCTGTGCGAAGCAAGAATGACCACAGCTATAAATTAGGCATTTGGGTGCGGGATACTGCCGCAGGAGTGGGAACCATGACCTTTTATGACCCGGAAACAAAAAAATTTGCATCATTGGGTCATGCAATAACAGACGTAGATACCGGTGACGTTTTAAAGGTATTAAAAGGCAGTATCATTTCATGCAATATAGTATCAGTAACTAAGGGACAAAAGGGCAGTCCCGGAGAATTAATAGGCAGCTTTACGAATAAAGATATTGGAAAAATACAGCTTAATACTCCCCTTGGAATTTACGGTTCGGTGGAAGATACCGAATATTTTTCAGGAAAGCCCGAAATAGAAGTAGCTACGCGCTTTCAGATAAATGAAGGCAGCGCCTATATTTTAGCCGATACGGACGGGGCGGGTGTTAAGGCATATTCCGTTGAAATTCAAAAAATTGCACGAGACGCCACACAAAATAACAAAGGTATTATATTTAAGGTAACAGATCGTGATTTGATAGAGAAAACAGGCGGCATTGTGCAAGGCATGAGCGGGTGTCCTATTATACAAAATGATATGCTCGTCGGAGCCGTAACTCATGTATTTGTAAACGACCCTTTGAAAGGATACGGCATCTTTGCGGAAAATATGATTGACAAAATATATGAATTGGCTGAATAGACCTTAATATTGTACAAAATATGCAAAATCGGTTGCATATTTTGTATATTTTTTTGCCCATATGCTGTAAAATTTTTGAAGTGAATTTCATTTAAATGTTTTAAAAGGTAATAATATACTTTTTTATCAATTTACTATTGACAAATTGTAAAATTGTGGTATTATTATTCTCGTGATGTAAAATATTTAAGCAGTTGTTATAAAAATTTGTATAATTTTAAAATAATCCATATACATATTGCTATATTTTATAATTATCTAAATTCTAAATTTGAAAGGGGAATATCATGAACAACACAATCAACGTATTAATCGCCGACGATTTTCAAAATTTTTCCGATGAGTTGTCGGAGCACTTGGATACACAAAAAGATATTTCTGTAATAGCGCGAGCCTACGACGGTTTAGAAGCCTATCAAAAAATTATTGAATTAAAACCTGATGTTGTTATTCTTGATCTTTTTATGCCCAAACTTGATGGTATTTCCGTTCTGAAGAAACTAAACAGTGCTTCCATTGAAAAAAGACCGGTATGCATCATAACATCAGTTTCAAGCTCGTCAAGTATTATGAACACCGCTATTTCTTTGGGGGCGGCCTATTACATTTTAAAACCAATTGTGGAATATGATTTGTTTACAGATTTAATTCGAAATTTTGCTTTTTCAAGGAGAAATATAGAAATGGACACATCTGTCAAACCTCAAACCACTACAACCAAAACAAAAAATTTTGATTTGGAAACTTTAGTAACAAACTTTATACATGAATTGGGAGTACCTGCCCATATTAAAGGATATCAGTACGTGAGAACCGCAATTATGATGGTTGCTCAGAATATGGAGATGATTAATTTCATAACCAAACAGCTGTATCCAACTATTGCAAAACAATATGCTACCACAGCGAGTCGTGTTGAGCGAGCTATACGTCATTCTATTGAGGTGGCATGGAGCCGCGGAAAACCTGAAACGATGCACGAAATTTTTGGCTATACCATACATACAGGTAAGGGAAAGCCGACAAATTCGGAATTTATCGCCATGGTTGCCGACAGAATACGACTTCAAATAAAATAATTTGAAAAGCAGTTAATGATCAAAAAATGTACAGGTGCAGGCAAAAAATGCTTGCATCTTTTATTTTTCGTATATTTTTATCAACATCTCCCTTTCTAATTTAAAATTGGAAAATAGATATTCGTATATTACGCCTCCAAATTACAAAATATATCTATAATAATAAGTTAAAAGGAGAATTTACATGAATAAAAAACTTATATCTCTATTTTTATTCTCATTGTTATTCACTATGAATACAGCATTTGCCGCTCCTGTTGCAAATGAACTTACGAAATACCAGACGAAAAATGCAATATGCACCTTTACCGCAGACGAATTTGAGGACAGCTACACAAGCCCAAATTCTCTGCCTCTTGAAAGTATTCAAGTTACATCGCTTCCTCCGAGTACTGCCGGAACGTTGGAAGTAAAAAATGTCCCCATATCGGAAAATCAATCCGTTCCGCATGATGATTTATCAAGCTTGACCTTTGAACCTGCAAGCGATTTTACAGGAGAGGTGGTTTTCGCTTACAAAGCCTTCGATGGGACGGAATATTCAAATCCGGCAAATGTTAAAATAATTTATACGGACGAACCTCTTTCAACCGCTCCCACGGCAGAAAGCTTCAACCTCAGTGTGACGAAAAATACTCCTGAAGCAGGGAAATTAGTTTATACCTACACAGGCAGCGAAACATTGAGTTTTTCAGTTGTAGATGGTCCCTCAAAAGGATCGGTTGAAATAACAAGCACCCAAGGGGACTTCATATACACCCCCCATACGGACGAAATTGGCAATGACAGCTTTACCTTCCGCGTATCGGCCGGAGAACTTGCCTCAAATATTGCTACCTGTTCGGTCACCATATCTGAACCTCAAACACCTGCGCCCTCTCCTGAGGCGTTTGAATTCGTGTATGAAGATACTAAAAATCATTGGGTAAACTATTCTGCTGTCAAAATGGTAGAAAAAGACATTATCAAAGGAGAAAGAGTTGGAAGCAAATATTATTTTTATCCGGATACCGTTTTAAGAAGAATTGACGTAATTAATTATTTGCTTGCCTCACTTAATGCAACTGTTGACGATGTAAACACCGATAACATAAACATATTTGCCGACAGTGCCTCACTACCCGAATATATTAATAAAATCGGCTATAAAGCGTATGAATTGGGCATCATAGAGGGTGAAAGAGTTGGAGATGAAATTTATTTAAATCCGTACTCCAGTGTTAAAAGAGTAGAAGTTGTTAAAATGATTGACAGCGCTATGGGTCCTAAAACCAGAAGTGATAAAGAACTGGAATTTATTGATGCTTCAGCAATTCCGGATTGGGCGGTTCAGCATGTCAAAAACATGGTAGGATATGGTATTTTGCAAGGTTATGAAGATAATACTATGCGCCCGTTTTCAACCGTAACAAAGGCGCAGGAGGTTGAAATGATGTATCAAATGATTAAATACAATCAAGAAAATACCCAAACTTTGGCGCATCGTTTAAAGAGCCGTCTTTTCAATGCAAACGGCGAAGTTGCATAAAAAATATCCATATTTTTGTTACGGATTGGACGTGAAAACATGAGTAAAAGACTTGGCAAACAAACTGTTTATTTGCAAAATCCGCCCACCATACTTGCAACTTCAACCACAGTGGGGCAAAAGGAAGGCAGCGGGCCCCTTGCACAAAGTTTTGACACTGTTTTAGAAGATGACTACTACGGTGAAAAAACCTGGGAAAAAGCCGAAAGCAAACTTCAAAAAGAAACCGCACGTGCGGCTTTGGAAAAAGCTTCACTTTCTCCAAGTCAGATAAATTATATTCTTGCGGGAGATTTGCTTAATCAATGCGTAGGTACACATTACGGACTTCGAGATTTGGAAATTCCGTTTTTGGGGTTGTACGGAGCTTGCTCTACAATGGTTGAAAGTATGTCAATCGGCGCAATGCTCCTTGACGGAGACTATGCCGATTACGTTATGAGTGTGACTTCAAGCCATTTTTGTTCTGCAGAAAGGCAGTTTCGCGTTCCGCTTGAATACGGGGGACAGCGTCCCCCATCAGCACAATGGACGGTAACAGGTGCTGGGTGCGCCGTTTTGGCAAAACAAGGCAACGGTCCGTTTATAACACATATTACTACGGGAAAAATCGTGGATATGGGCATAACTGACACAAACAACATGGGAGCGGCGATGGCCCCTGCCGCTTTTGAGACCATAACAACGCATTTTGAGGACACAGGACTTTCCCCTTCTTTTTATGATTTAATTTTAACTGGCGATTTAGGCGTAATTGGTTCTAAAATACTTTTAGAATCTATGGCGAAAACTCAATTTGACATAGCTTCAAAACATAACGACTGCGGAAAAATGATATTTGATATAGAAAAACAGGACGTCCACTCTGGCGGCAGCGGCTGCGGCTGTTGCGGAGCGGTATTGTGCGGACCGATTTTTGAAAAGCTGCAAAGCGGAGAACTCAATAAAATATTGGTGGTTGCAACAGGCGCACTGATGAATACCACAATTATTCAGCAGGGTGAATCCATCCCGTCAATTGCACACGCTATAACAATTCAAAAAACATTGTAGCCAAGGGGGATATGTATGGACTATGTACGAGCTTTTATTGTCGGCGGGCTTATATGTTTGGTGGGTCAAATTTTGATTGATAAAACTAAAATGACTCCCGCAAGAATTTTAGTAAGCTTTGTGGTCGCAGGTGTATTCTTGCAGCTTTTAGGACTTTATGAGCCGCTTATAAAATATGCAAAAGCCGGTGCCACCGTTCCTCTTACAGGCTTTGGCTCCTTGCTTGCAAGAGGAGCTTATAAAGGAGCAACGGAAAATGGTTTGGTTGGTATTTTCACAGGGGGATTGACGGCAGCATCGGGAGGAATTGCCGCAGCAATTGTATTTGGTTTTTTGGTTTCAATTATATTTAAGCCGAAGGCAAAAAAATAATAAATATTTAAGAATGAAAGAAGTTTGAGCGGTTTTAAACCGCACAAACTTTTTTTAATCAATGATTGTTTTCAAAGTTTATAATAAAATTTTTCCTATCCAAAATTTTAAATCTATGATATAATAAACAGTAAGCTTTAAAACAGAAACGGAGTGTTTGCATGCTGAAAAGATTCTATCCTGCTTATATCTATAAAAGCGTAGCGGATATTGAGGATGATTTTTTTAAAAAACACAACATTAAAAATGTTCTGCTGGATATAGACAATACACTTGTACCATATACTTTGGAAAAACCGAATGAATTTGCAATCAGTTTTATCAACAGGCTAAAAAAAGAAGGGCTCAACATATGTCTTGTATCAAACAACAGCAAATCAAGAGTAACTCTTTTCAATAGTGACTTGGGTCTGAATGTGAGATACCGTGCCTCAAAACCGCTGACTCATGCTATTCGTTCCGCAATGAAAAGCATGGGAGCGAAGCCATCCGAAACCGCAATTATCGGCGATCAATTGTTTACAGATATTTATAGCGGAAATCGGATGAAATTGACAACAGTTCTTGTTGAACCGTTGGAAGCTAAGGAAAGCAGATTTTTTCAACTCAAAAGGCATATGGAAAAAAAAATTTTAAGTATAATGAATAATAAATAATACGGAGGATATTTATGTTTGAAATAAACGGACATACTAAACAACTTGCTATTTTGGGCTATCCCGTGGAACATAGCTTTTCCCCGCAAATGCATAATTTTATATCCGAAAAAATGGGGCTCAATTATGTATATACCGCATTGGAAGTAAGTCCTGATAAGCTCAAAGATGCAATTGAAGGCATACGTGCCATGAAATTTGCGGGTGTGAATATAACCGCACCTCATAAATATGAAGTAATGAAGTATATTGACGAGATATCCGAGCAGGCTCGGAAATTCGGCTCTGTAAATACTGTTGTCAACAAATGTGGAAAATTGGTGGGGTACAACACGGACGCAGACGGTTTTTACCGTTCTTTGCTGCACGAAGGGATTGAAATAAAGGATAGGGATGTATTAATCATAGGCGCAGGCGGTGCATCAAAACCTGTCTGCGTGCTCTTTTCTCAAATAGGTGCAAAAAGCATCACGCTTGTCAACCGTACAAAGGAAAAAGCTGAAGAACTTGCAGAATATATACATACCGTATGCGGATACAAAATATCCACAACCCATTGCCGCAACCATTATGATGTTGTAATTAACACTACTTCTGCGGGAATGTACCCACAGCTTGAGGAGTGTCCTCTTGATGATATGTCTTTTATTGACAAAAAAACTGCGGTTGCCGATATGATATATAATCCTTCGGAAACTGTTTTCCTAAAGCGTGCCAAAAAAGCGGGAGCAAAAACAATTAACGGTCTTGGAATGCTGATTTATCAGGGCATTATTGCATATGAACTCTTTACAAACATTAAGCTGCCCGAAAATATATTTGAAACTGTCACCAAGGAGGTTTTTTCAAAATGAAAAATATTGTCCTGACAGGCTTTATGGCATCAGGAAAAACGGAAGTAGGAAAAGCAGTTGCAAAGCTTTGCGGGTTTTCTTTTGTAGATACTGATCAACTAATTATTGAAAGAGAAGGAAAAAGCATTAATCGGATTTTTGAAGACAATGGCGAGGAATATTTCAGAAATCTGGAAAGTGAAACGGTAAAATATGCGTCCAAATTATCAAATACGGTGATTGCCACGGGAGGAGGTGTTGTTTTAAGGACTGAAAATATTGAATATTTACGAGAATCAGGCATTGTGTTTTGTCTTGAGCCTAGTTTTGAAATAATATCGGAACGTATTAAAGATGCCGCAAAAAGCAGACCACTGCTAAAAGGACAAAGTCTCGAACAAATCAAGGCACGTTACGATGCCCGAAAACCGTTTTACAATAATTGTGACTATAAAATAACAATAAATGAAAAAAGTACTCCAATTGAAACAGCCAAACAAATTGTAAGTATCTATAATATAAAAAATACACAATAATTTTTATAAAAAAATAGTCTTTTTTTACAAATTCCACTAAAATGCTTGACTTTATATTTTTTAGAATATAAAATGGACTAAAGTGTTTCATACTTTAAAATCTATTTATAGGGGAATATGATGCGAAATGAAAATTACCAGAGAAGCGGATTATGCACTCAGAATTGTGGCTATGCTATCGGGTGAAAAGGTTCAAATTGAGGCAAAGCAAATTTCCGAAAAAAAAGCGATACCCTACCGATTTACGCTGAAAATTTTAAGAAAACTTGTAAAATCCGGCATAGTAAAATCATTCAGGGGTGTAAACGGCGGCTATGCTCTAAACAAAGAACCGTCCGAAATCACCGTAAAATCGATTATTGAAGTTATCGACGGTCCTATAGCCGTTAACAAATGTATTGAGAACCATAATGCGTGCGCCAATTCAAAAACTTGTCAATTGCGAAAATACCTGCTTTTAGGTCAGACGGCATTTGAAAATGAACTTGAAAAAGTTAATTTTGAAATGGTTTTAAGCAGCAGTATTTGATACTCCATTAATGAAGCAAAGGAATGAAATAATATGAACTTCAAGTTTGCACACAGTAACTTAAATGTGTTTGATTTGCAGAAAAGTCTGGCGTTTTACAAAGAGGCTTTGAATTTAACTGAAGAGTCCAGAATTGTCCATGAAAACGGTGATTTCATCATTGTTTATTTAAGTGACGGCGAGAGTCCATACAAATTGGAACTGACATGGCTGCGTGATTGGGAAAGACCGTATAATTTGGGTGATAACGAAATACATATTGCATTTTCTGTAAACAATTTTGATGAGGCGTATAAAAGACATAAAAATATGGGCTGCATTTGCTTTGAAAATCCTCAGATGGGCATTTACTTCATCTCCGATCCGGATGGATACTGGCTTGAAATCATCCCAAGCAAAAAAAGCAAATAATACTCTCTTGCAATTATTTGCAAGAGAGTATTATTTGAGAGTCTTACTCTTTTGGTTTGTCTGAAGATATTTGTCCCACAATTTTTTCTATTGTTCGAATGGGTGCGTCTTTTGCCGTTCCCCATTCCATGTCCTTGTTTTTATAGTCGAATTTTAAGGTAAATTTATGTATATCTGCTTGTATTCTTTGAAGTTCATCCTTTTGCTTTTTGCATAAATCCGCAATAAATTCTCCCGCCTTAGCCCGATTTAAATATCTTACCGCCGCCCTCGACAATCCGTTAAAATGCGACAAACAAAAACCTTTTGAGTCATTAAATTTTTTTCTAAACTCCGTCTCCTTTTCCCAGAGATAAACCGTAACGTCGTAATATCGCTCCATTGTATTGTTTATATTATCGCAAATTACACAACTCTTATCAATGTTAAAAAGCAAAGAAGACAGCTCTTCCGAAAACATTTTAACATTATTCTTGCAAAATAAACCATCTCTCTCATTTTTCAAGGCTTTTGCCTTATTGTCCAGCGAAGAAAGTTTATTTCTAATTTCTTCCAAATGCGTATCAAGCACCAATGCAAGTCCTAATCTGTTCTGATACGCATAAAGCATGGAAAAATGCTCTTTGCAAAAGCCTTTTTCATTTGACTCCACCCGATTATCCGGTTCCATCATCGCCGCACCTAAAGCATATTCTATCTGCGTTTTTTCAATCTCATCCTTCAGATGACACAGCGGACATTCACAATCCTTGTCAAACGCTTCATTTACAGGTATGGTATATATTTTTTCTTTCATAATCATGTTCCTTTGCTAAAAATCACTTTTCACAGCATATCTTTTTTAGAACGTTTTTGTGCATATTCATTATATAATACCAAATTTTATGTGTCAATTGTGAAAATGTGCATAAAATTTTGAAATTTGAAAAAAAGACTTTCAATTATACT
This sequence comes from Clostridia bacterium, assembly GCA_026418715.1. Taxonomy (GTDB): domain Bacteria; phylum Bacillota; class Clostridia; order UBA1381; family UBA1381; genus SKW16. The sequence continues at coordinate 17,478 of JAOAAV010000024.1, read as the reverse complement.
TGTTTTGTGATATAATGCGAATTGAATTTTATAATGGGGAAAAATTAGTATTATGAGATGCTGGGTTGGTGTTTCATTATGCTAGTTAAAAATATAACAATTTAAGATGCTTTTTAGGAGGTAAACGGAACATGACAACTAACAAAACTGTTTTGGCTTGGCTTGACGAAATGGTAAAGCTTTGCCAGCCCGACGATGTTATCTGGATTGACGGAAGCAAGGAGCAGTTGGACGCTTTAAGAGAAGAAGCTTGTTCAACAGGTGAGATCATAAAGCTTAATCAGGACAAACTTCCCGGTTGTTATTATCATAGAACAGCTGTGAATGACGTTGCCCGCGTAGAAGACAGGACATTCATCTGCACTCCCACCAAGGAAGAGGCAGGTCCCAATAACAATTGGATGGCTCCCGATGAAATGTATGCAAAAATGAGAGCTCTTTACAATGGCTCTATGAAGGGCAGAAAGATGTATGTAATCCCTTATTCAATGGGTCCTGTAGGTTCGCCTTTTTCAAAGATTGGCATTGAATTGACGGACAGCATTTATGTTGTTCTCAATATGGATATAATGACCAGAATAGGAAAAGCTGTGATTGATCAGTTGGGCGACAGCACGGATTTTGTTAAGTGTCTGCACGCTAAAAAGGATATTGATGCAGAGGAAAGATACATCGTTCATTTCCCGCAGGACAGTACAATTTGGTCAGTAAATTCAGGCTATGGCGGAAATGTGCTTCTCGGCAAGAAGTGTTTTGCTCTTAGAATTGCAAGCTACTTGGGCAGAAACGAAGGCTGGCTGGCTGAGCATATGCTTATTTTGGGGCTTGAAAATCCTAAAGGTGAAGTAAAATACATTGCTGCTGCATTCCCGTCAGCTTGCGGAAAAACAAATCTGGCTATGTTGATTCCTCCAGAATATTTGAAAAAACAAGGTTATAAGGTTTGGACAGTCGGCGATGATATCGCATGGCTCAGAATAGGGCCTGACGGCAGACTGTATGCAATTAACCCTGAGGCTGGTTTCTTTGGTGTTGCTCCGGGTACGAACAGTAAAACCAATCCTAATGCCCTTGCGTCTACAATGAAGGATACAATCTTCACAAACGTAGGACTTAAAGATGACGGTACGGTTTACTGGGAGGGCATGGACGGAGATGCTCCGGATCATCTTACGGATTGGAAAGGCAATCCTTGGACTCCTGCATCGGGTGTTCCTGCGGCTCATCCGAATTCAAGATTTACCGCACCGGCAAAGAATTGTCCTTGTATCTCTTCTGAGTTTGAAAACAGTGCCGGTGTGCCGATAAGTGCAATCGTGTTCGGCGGAAGACGTGCTAAAACAGCTCCTCTTGTATATCAGGCTCGTGACTGGCAGCATGGTGTATTTATAGGTGCGACTATGGCGTCCGAAACTACAGCAGCTGCTATAGGCGAAGTGGGCGTTGTAAGACGCGACCCGATGGCTATGAAGCCGTTCTGCGGCTATAATATGGGAGATTATTTTGCTCATTGGCTTGAAATGGGCAAAAAGCTTGGTGACAAAGCTCCTAAGATATTCCATGTAAACTGGTTCAGATTAGATTCAAACGGCAAATTTATGTGGCCTGGATTCGGTGATAATATGCGCGTGCTCAACTGGATTATAGACAGATGCGAGGGCAAAGCCGATGCCGTTGAAAGCCCGATCGGATACCTTCCTACATCCATTGACACAACAGATCTTGATATCAGCGAAGACGTAATGAAAGAATTGTTGAGCGTTGATAAGGCTGTTTGGATGGAAGATGTTAAAGACCAGAAAGAATTTTTTGCGCAGTTTGGAGATAAGCTTCCTCAAGGAATTAAAGACGAACTTGCCAAACTTGAAGCAAACCTGAAATAATATAAAAAATATGAGAAGCTGTTTTATTAGAAAATAGCTTCTCATATTTTTGTTCACGTTGAAGATAAACATATGACGAATGGAGAAAAAAATCGTGATTAAAAGCATGACTACAGGCAAACCGATTACTATAATCATAAATTTTGCAATACCTATGATTATAGGAAATATATTTCAGCAGCTTTATAATTTAACGGATGCTGCCATTGTGGGAAAATTTATAGGCTCAGACGCCTTGGCAGCCGTGGGAACTACAGGAACTACGTCTTTTTTGTTGATTTCATGGCTCATAGGCCTTACAAACGGTGCAGGAATTATTATTTCACAATACTTTGGAGCGAACAAATTTGAAAATATGCGCAGAGCATTTGTTTCCCTGATGTATGTAGTCTCCGCAATGACGGTTTTTATCTCTGTTATCGGGGGTTTGGGCGCAAAACCCGCATTGCGTCTATTAAATACCCCTCCGGAAATTATAGATGGCGCAGCTTCATATCTTAGAATTATATTCTTTGGAACAATCGGCGTTGCGCTTTACAATACCTGTGCTGCTGTGCTCAGAAGCGTCGGTGACTCTCGTGTTCCGCTATATGCATTAATCGTTTCATCTATCGTCAACATAGGACTGGATTTACTGTTTGTCGTAAATTTTCATGGAGGAATCAATTCGACGGCATATGCAACTATTATTGCCCAAATTTCTTCTGCATTAGTATGCATCTTTTTCATCATGAAAAAATATGCTATTTTGCATATAAGAAGAAATGAGTGGATTTTTGATAAAAATATGATTGTGAAAATATTGAAAATGGGCATACCAAATGCCCTGCAAAGTTCGCTGATTTCTTTAAGCGGAATGAGCGTCCAGCGTCTTGTAAATTCATTTGGCACCACAACAATTGCCGCATATACGGCAGGCACAAAAATTGATACATTAGCCATTCAGCCCATTGTATCTATAGGTACGGCAATGTCTGTATTTACCGCCCAAAATATCGGTGCAAAAAATATTGACAGAATTAAAAGCGGAGTAAAGCAAACTCTTATTCTGATGGTAAGCTCATGTATTGTCGTCGCTGCGGTAATTGTAAGTTTCAGAGTACAGCTTTTGCATTTGTTTTTGGACAAAAACAAAGATTTTGAAGCAATCGCAATTGGGGGACAATATCTGTCCGTTATTGGAATTGCTTATATTATAGCGGGAATTATGCAGACTTTTTTGAATCTTATAAAAGGTGCGGGAGATATTAATATTGCTATGTCAATAGGACTTATAGAACTTAGCGCCAGAGTAGCATTTTCCTACGTTCTTGCTCACTTTTTCGGCACATGGGGAATATGGACAGCTGTCCCCGCAGCATGGGGCATGGCATGTATTATGACCGTACTGAGATACTGTTCGGGGCATTGGAAAACAAAGAGAATAAGCTAATATTTATTATAAAGAAGCCGTAAAAAGACAACTCCCCCTCTTTTCACAATGAGGAGGAGTTGTTTTTATTCAACAATAAATTTTTTCAATTCTCCCATGAACTCATCACAATTATCATTGTGAACCTCCACTTTAATCGGCTTTGACAAATCCAAGCTGAAAATTCCCATAATCGATTTCGCATCAACAACATATCTGCCGGAAGTTAAATCCACGTCAAAGTCATATTTGCTGACAATATTCACAAAATCCTTCACGTCGTTGATTGAGCTTAAAACAAGATTGAATGTTTTCATATTATATACTCCTCCTTAAATTTTTACCGCCTATAGTCAGAAATTAAAATTCCAAATTTTATATTTATATAATACCTCTTTTTTGCGGTTTAGTCAAGCCTTTAATGCTCCCCACATAAAAATATCTTTTCCCTTAAAAGTCCGTCTTTTTAAATATCCCCGGAGTCATGTTGGTATATACCTTAAACGTTCTTATAAAATTTGCCTCGCTGTTAAACCCTGTTTCAAAAGCAATCTCCTTAATTGTTTTATTTGTTTTTTTCAGCAGTCTTTTTGCCATATTTATTCTTACCACTATAATGTACTCGTACGGTGCATAACCCATTTCTTTTTTAAACATCCTACAAAAATAATATGGGCTCAGATGAACGAGATTGCACAGATCATCCAATGAAATATTTTTATTATAATTTTCCTGTATGTACTGCAGCACATCAAAAAGAATTCCGGAATTGCGCTTTGCATTGCAGGTATTTTGATACAACTCAGCTAAAATCCTCTGTATATAGCATGACATTATAGCTTCATTCATCGGTTCGTTATCCCTAAATGTTTTTAAGATGGACATAAGAACCTGATAGATCATTCCCTCCCCTACATAACTGACGTTTCCCATTTTTTCTTCAATAATGTCATAGTACTGCTTCGCGCCGGTTCCATTAAAATGCATCCACACGGACTCCCAATCAGGATCTGATTTATATGTATGCGGACGATTACAGTTGATAAAAATTATCTCGCCCTTTTTTACATATGTTGTTTTTCCTTCATAAATTAGAAGTCCTTTACCGTTTTTAATATAAATAATCAGATAATTATCAAGTCCTATCCTTGAAGTTTCGTATCTGTGATTGCAGTAAAAATGCCCTACGCTCAAAGGGTATAAAAACATTGATTTTTCAAGTCCACTCGGCGTATGGAAGTAAATTTCCGACCCTTCCATTACACCCTTTTTTATATTCCTCATAAAAAATCCGCTCCTTTGTTGTCCCAAGAAACCCTTGATTTTCAAATTATTCAGAAGGTCCCCCAAGCAAAGAATTTTTCACAAAAACACTGTAAAATTAGTGCATATATCACATTAAAATAAGCAATATTCATCAATGAAACAGCAAGACACACTAATGCAATTTACACACATTCATTATATAATACCATCATGTGATTATCAAGGTCAAATGTGATTTTTATAAGAATTCATTTTCAAAAGGAGCAATTTTTATGAGTAAAAACGATATCGTAAAGGCTTGGGAACAAGATGTGACAATTCCCACCTATGAAACGGCAAAAGCAGATAAAAATCCGATGTTTTTGGAAAAACGCGTATATCAAGGAAGTTCGGGCAAAGTATATCCCCATCCAGTTACTGAAGCTATCTCAAATGAAAAAACAGATAAGATATATAAAGCCGTATTTTTGGAAAATGAGTATCTTCAAATTATGATTCTTCCCGAAATCGGCGGGCGTATTCAGCGTGCGCTCGACAAAACGAACGGATATGATTTTGTATATTACAACAGGGTAATAAAACCTGCGCTTGTAGGCTTGGCGGGCCCATGGATTTCGGGTGGAATAGAATTTAATTGGCCTCAACACCACCGTCCGTCCACCTTTGACCCCGTCGATTACAAAATTGTCGAAAATTCAGACGGAAGCAAAACCGTTTGGGTTGGAGAAATAGAAAAAATGTATCATACCAAGGGTATGGCAGGATTTACGCTTTATCCAGGCAAAGCGTACCTTGAAATAAAAGGACAGCTATACAATCCCACCGATCTTGAAAAAACATTTCTATGGTGGGCAAATCCTGCCGTGGCTGTAAATGATGATACTCAGTCCATATTCCCGCCGGACGTTCATGCAGTTATGGACCACGGTAAGCGTGACGTATCAAGATTTCCAATAGCTACCGGCACTTACTACAAAATGGATTACTCTGCTGGTGTAGATATTTCAAGGTATAAAAATATTCCTGTGCCAACCTCTTATATGGCATATCACTCTGATTTTGATTTCATAGGCAACTATGATTATGGTAAAAAAGCGGGACTTTTGCACGTTGCCGATCACCACATATCACCGGGCAAAAAGCAGTGGACTTGGGGCTGCGGCGACTTTGGAAAAGCATGGGACAGGAATTTGACCGATGAGGACGGTCCTTATATTGAACTTATGACAGGCGTATATACCGACAATCAGCCGGACTTTTCTTTTATCGCGCCTTATGAAGAAAAGCGATTCGTGCAGTATTTCATGCCTTATAAGAATATCGGAGCGGTTAAAAACGCTACGCGTGACGCCATGGTAAATCTGGAGTTTGAAAATCAAAATGCGGCCGTACACGTTTATGTTACTTCATCACATGACAGTCTTAAAATCAATGTAAAAGGCAAAAGGCAGACATACGTCAATAAAATCGTAAAACTTTCTCCCGACACAAGCTTTTTTGAAAAATTTGAAACGGACGAAAAAGAAACAGATATAACAGTATCCGTTATAGATGAAAACGGGAAAATACTGGTTTCCTATACCCCGCTTGAGAAGACAATCGAAAAAATTCCCGAGCCTGCAAAACCTGCTCTTGCTCCGGAGGAAATCTCATCCTGCGAAGATTTGTTCCTTACTGCTGTACATTTGGAACAATATCATCACGCAACCTACGACCCCGAACTGTACTATTTGGAAGGATTAAAGCGTGAGCCAACCGATATCAGATTAAACAACGGCTATGGCAAGCTTTTATTTAAAAAGGGATTGTTTGAAAAAAGCGAGGCACATTTTAGAACAGCAATAAAAAAGCTAACTTGGAAAAATCCCAATCCATACGATGGAGAACCTTACTATAATCTCGGTCTTGCGCTTCGTATGCAGGGCAGATATGAAGAAAGCTTTGACGCCTTTTACAAATCCGCTTGGAACAGCGCCCAGCAGGACGGTGCATATTATCAGCTTGCCGCATTGTCCGCACGGAAAGGGGATCTCTTGCAGGCATTGAATTTTATTGATATATCATTATCAAGAAATGTGCATAACCTGAAAGCAAGAAATCTCAAAACATCAGTTTTGAGAAAAATAGGGAAAATTGAAGAAGCAAAAGGATACGCACAGGAAACAAACACAATTGATCCTCTGGATTTTGGTGCAATGTATGAGCTTTATGCGATAAGCAAGGATGAAGACATTTTGTCCGAACTGACAAATCTAATGAGGGGCGACACGCACAATTATATCGAACTTTCTTTAAATTATGCCGTAGCGGGAATGTACAATGATGCAGCAGATGTTTTAAACTTGCTTCCGAATACCACGGATCCTATGATGCATTACTATCTCGCCTTCTATCAGCAATCAGACAATCTCAATATACTTGAAACTGCAGCAAAATGCAGCGGAGATTATTGTTTCCCCAACCGCTTGGAGGATATCATTGTGCTAAAATATGCGATATCAAAAAATCCGTCTGATTCCAAAGCTATGTACTATCTTGGCAACCTCTTATACGATAAAGGGCAGCATCATGAGGCAATTCGATATTGGGAAAATTCACGCTCCCTAGATGATGCTTTTTCCATTGTTCACAGGAATTTGGCACTCGCTTATTTCAACAAAGAACATAACGCCGAAAAAGCTCTTGTATCCATGACAAAAGCCTTTGAGTGTGCCCCGTCAGATGCCCGAATTCTTTTGGAACTTGATCAGCTATTAAAACGAATGAATACTCCTGTGGAGAAACGTTTAAACCAGCTCTCAAGATATGAAAATCTTGTCAAAACAAGAGATGATTTATATACGGAATACATCACACTGCTAAACCTTACAAGTCAATATGAAAAAGCGCTTTCCGCAATGAATTCCCACATATTCCATCCATGGGAAGGCGGTGAAGGGAAAATCACCTCGCAGTATAAGACCGCAAATATTGAGCTTGCAAAGAAAGCAATTTTAAATAAGGAGTATGAGCGCGGCATAACCTTGCTCAATAATGCGTTGATTTATCCTTACAATCTTGGTGAAGGGAAGCTTGCCGGAGCTCAGGAAAATGACATCTATTACTTTTTAGGCTGCGCATATGAAGGACTTGGAAACAAAGATGCCGCAAAGGATGCTTTTATGCGCGCTTCAGCCGGCGGTAGCGACCTCGGTTCAGCCATGTACTACAATGACCAACCCCCCGAAATGTTTTTCTATCAGGCACTATCTTCAGCAAAGCTTGGCGATGAAAAAAGCGCAAAAGGGAAATTCAATAAGCTTGTGGACTATGCCGAACAGCATATTTATGATAAAGTAAGTATTGATTACTTTGCGGTATCACTGCCTGATTTCCTTATTTTTGATACGGATCTGACGGAAAAAAATTATATCCATTGCTGTTATCTGATGGGTTTGGGGCTTTATGGTCTCGGAAAAATAAAAGAAAGTGAAAAGATGTTTTCAAATGGATTGGAGAAGGATCTGTCGCATCAAGGAATACTTACTCATTTAAAATTAATGTATACGGATCTTTTAATTCACTATTGAGTCGGAAAGGAATGCACTTATGCAAACAATTTCTTTAAGCGGATTTTGGGATTATCAAACCGATGAAACCGACATCGGAAAAAGTCAGGCATTTTACAAAAAAAAGCTAAACAATAGCAATTTCAAATTGCCTGGAAGTGCTTGTGAGAATAATGTAGGCACAGAACCGGAAAGATATGATATCATGACAAAGGATGCGGTTCGTTCTCTCCGTCAGCATCATATTTACACCGGAGTAATGTGGTATCAGCGAGAAATAGAAATTCCAAAAGAATGGATGAATAAAAAAATAGAGCTTTTCATGGAAAGAGTCATGTTTTTCTCGCAGGTGTGGCTGGATGAGAATAAAATAGGCAGACAACAGGATTCTTTGTCCACTCCCCATATTTATGACCTTACCCCATACGCCTCCACCGGCAAACATACTCTGACGGTTCGAATAGACAATCGTGATCTATACAATATAGACACCATGGCAAGCGGCTATACGGACGATACCCAGTCTATATGGAACGGAATAGTAGGCAAAATAGAACTTCGTGCATATGATGCGTACCACATAAGCAATGTTCAAGTCTTTCCCGACATACACAGAAAAAATATCACAGTTAAACTGACAATAAACACCCCGCTGTCCACACCAAGCAGCAAAAACAATGCAACCGTTTTCCTGTCTGTTGCAGACTGCAAAGGCACAAGCACCCTTGAAAAAAAAGAGTATAATGTTACCTTGTTTCACAAGCGTCAAATTGTAACGCTCACATATGATATGGGAGATGATGTCATGCTTTGGGATGAATTTCATCCCAATTTGTATGAGCTTAACGCAGAGCTTGTTTGTGAAGATTGCAGAGAAAGCAAGACAGTTATTTTCGGTATGCGTGAAATTAAGGCAGTTGGCAGAGAAATTCATGTAAACGGCAAAAAAATATTTTTAAGGGGGACACTCGATTGCTGTGTTTATCCTAAAACGGGTTATCCGCCGACAGATTTGGATTCTTGGCTTCACGTTTGCCGTACATTAAAAGAATATGGCTTAAATCATATCCGATTCCATTCTTGGTGTCCTCCGGATGCAGCTTTTGCGGCAGCGGATTTGACCGGAATTTATGTCCTTGCCGAAATGCCTCTTTGGCTTAATTTAGATGTATGCTCGCTTGCAACGGGTGATGATTTGGCGCATCACAGTTATTATCCCGCAGAAGCGGAAAGGATTTCAAAGTGTTACGGAAATCACCCGTCATTTTGTATGTTTAGCAACGGAAATGAGCTTTTGGGAGATTTTGAGCTTTTAGAAAGTATCACTACTAAACTTAAGGCATTAGACAGCCGCCGACTATACACCCTCACTTCAAATTTTGACCGTTGTGTTACGCCGGCAGACGATTATTTTTCCGCCTTCCGTGCAGATGGACACGGGATACGTGCGCAGTACTTTCACAAAAAGCTCCCTCTTGACACTTTCCTGGCATATGACGACGGCATCCAAGCGAAGGATGTTCCAGTCATATCATTCGAGGTAGGACAATACTGTGTATATCCCGATGTGAGAGAAATCGAAAAGTTTACTGGAAATCTTATTCCAGTAAACTTTGAAGTTATCGCAAATGATCTGAAAAAAAAGAACCTGCTCCACAAAGTAGGTGATTTTGTTTTTGCATCAGGTAAGCTTGCGGCACTTTTGTATAAAGAAGATATCGAAGCGGCACTTCGCACGCATGATATGGGCGGTTTTGAGCTTTTGGGAATACACGATTATCCGGGGCAATGCACCGCAACTATCGGGCTTTTAAACTCCTTCTGGGAAAGCAAAAAAATTATATCACCCGAGGAGTTTAGAGAATTTTGCTCGCCGCAGGTTCCCCTTTTAAAGACAAAGCGTATCTATGAAAATACGGAAAACTTTTTCGCACAGCTTGCTTTTGCCGATTTTGGAGAGGAAAAGGTAAAAAATCCGATTTATGTACTTGATTTTGTAAGCAATGGGGAAATTATATATTCCATAGAAACGTCGGAATACAATATCAGTTTCCCTCTTGGCTTTATCAAGAAAGCATCTATGATTAAAGCTGTGCTTTCCATTAAAAATACAAATATTAAAAATAGTTGGGATATTTTTGTCTACCCTGCCGGATATGAAAAGCAAGAAAACAAAGTCCTGATTGAAAACACTCTGACAAACGCCGTTTTAGACAAGATTAAAAGCGGTGGAAGAGTTGCTGTTTTTGCAGACGAGAAATCTCTTAAGAAAAACATTCATGGCTGCTTTTACCCCGTATTTTGGAGCCCCGCATATTTTCCGTCGTCTAATCCGTGCGGCTTCATATGCAAAAATACCCATCCTTTATTTGAGGATTTCCCAACTCAAAGCCACTCTAATTTTCAGTGGTATCATATATTGGAAAACTCGGTATCTATGGATATTTCCGAATTGCCGAACAGCTTTGAGCCGATAATTGAGCTTGTCCCCAACTTCTTTGACAATACCAGAATGTCAAATATATTTGAGGCAAGAGTGGGAAAAGCGGATATTTTAGTATGCAGCTTTTCTTTGAATGATGAATTTATTGAAACGAGGCAGCTGAAAAACAGCATTATAAAATATATTAACTCCGAAAATTTCAATCCAAAGCAAACCATATCCCTAAGTCAACTACAGAGCCTATTTCGTTGACTTTTCTATCAACTTAAAAATTATATAAATTGTTACGAGGCGGGGACGCTAATTTCCCCCGCCTTTCACTTTATCAAAAAGATAATTATCGGCACCTTTTAAACTGCATTACATAGCTTGAAAAATCACCACGAATATTTGTTATATTTATTCCGGCATACATCAGTCTGTCCCCTCCATAGCACACATTTCCCCCAACCAATTCATAATCGGCATTTTCATCCAGACCTCTAAGCTTGAGTCTTTTTACCGATGAATTAGGAACAGACAAAATCCCAAAATAAAATACAACTGCCTCATCTTTATCTTCAGATACAAACATCCAAGCTGCATCATTTCCCTCAAACGGACTTATAAGCCTGTAAAAATCACCAAACAGAACAAGCGGCCTGATATTTTTGTAGAAATCAATCTGTTTGCAAATAATATCTTTTTCAGTATCCGTAAGAATACCCACATCAAGCTCATAACCTAAATTCCCCGATGATGCGACATCCCCACGCATTTTTAAAGATGATACTCTTCCCGTAATATGATTAGGCACAGCGGATACATGAGACCCCATTGAAGATGGAGGATAGACAATGCTTGTTCCGTATTGGATTTTTAAGCGTTCAACACTGTCTGTATTGTCACTTGTCCATATTTGGGGCATATAATACAAAATACCCGGATCAAAACGCCCCCCACCGCTTGAACAGCCTTCAAAAAGCACTTTGGGAAATGCTGACGTAAGCCTTTCCATAATATCATAAAGACCCAGCATATACCTATGCGCCGTTTCACGCTGTCTTCCCTTAGGCAAAAATGATGAACCTATTTCTGTCATATGTCTGTTCATATCCCATTTAACATAACTGATTGGAGCAGACGATAAAACGTCTGTCAGCATTTTAACAACAGTGTCGCATACATCTTTGTTGGTTAAATCCAATATGAGCTGATGTCTTGAAAGTGATCTGTGTCTGTCGGGGACATGTATGCACCAATCGGGATGCTCCTTGTAGAGCTTGCTTTTCGGAGAAACCATCTCAGGCTCAAACCACAATCCAAATTTCATGCCAAAACTGTTTATCCTCTTTGCAAGTCCGTCAAGCCCGTCTTTAATCTTATTTCTATTGACAAACCAATCACCCAGCGAACTCGTATCATCATTGCGTTCTCCAAACCATCCGTCGTCAAGCACAAAAAGCTCTATACCAAGCTTTGACGCTTCTTCCGCAATTGAGATAATTTTCTCATCGTCAAAATCAAAATATGTAGCCTCCCAATTATTTATAAGAATAGGCGGAAGTTCTTCCCTTTTCCGTATCAAATGATTTTTATAGAATTTATGGTATGACTGAGACATTTTCTCTATTCCTTTATCCGAATACACCATCACCGCTTCAGGAGTTTGAAAACTTTCTCCACCTTCTAAAAGCCACGAAAAATCAAAAGGATTTATTCCCATTAGCACTCTAGCGGTGCCATACTGCTCAACTTCACACTGAGCAGTAAAATTTCCGCTGTATACCAAATTAAAGCCGTAAACATCTCCAAATGTCTCCGACGCTCCTTCTCCCAAAAGCGCAATAAACGGATTTTGCTGGGGGCTGCTTGCCCCTCTTATGCTTTCAACGCCCTGCATTCCAAAAACAAGCTTCCTTTTGTATATATACCTTTCCCTTGCCCATGAGCCTGAAAGCTGCATTAGCTCATAATTGGAGTTATCAAAGTCAACACTTACACTCATTGCACATAGCAGTTTTAACTTTTGTGTGCCCTCATTTATAAATTTTACTGAACGTACCAAAACATCATAGTCTTTGAAAACCGAATAGGTAAGTATCGCCTTCAAATTTGCAACTTGATCATAAAGCTCTATTTCCAAGGTATCCACACAAGACTCGCTTTCTGCATACGTTGCAGGCAATCCTTCAAGTTTAGGCTTACCTTGGTAAATTTTATGGAAAACATAACGCAAATCTGTAATCGTAGACCCGTTTTCAAGCTGAACCTGATATGCCGGATGCCGCAAATCAGTATTCCCATATGACGGATATTCCTGCATTATATTGTCAAGTGAAAAATTATTGTCCCTCGTTCCCGTGCTTGTTGAAAATACTCTGTATTGAACGTGTATCAAATCGGATATGTCGCAACTTCTTATTTTTTTCCCCCAATAAATATGCACAAGATATCCGTCTTCAGTCACCTTAAATATGTAGCTCGTATCTTTCCCCTGCAGGTGAAAAATACGTTGTCCATCATCATATTTTACGCCCATGTTATATTCCCCTTTTTTCAAAATGTCTCTTAATTAAAGCCAAAGCAGGAAATCCAATATGCGGTTTTCCTGCCTGATACAATTTAGATTTTCTTATAGTTTTTAATGCTTATTTATAATAATTCCCGTCGCAGGTTTGGGGAAAATGCAAATGGATCTTTCAGGCATCTTCTCCCCAGCTATAGCAACTTCGCTTATTTGATACGGTTTTGTGGGATTGATCAAGAACATACAATCGTATTTTTTATCCTTAACAGCCCTCACGCCCTCCACTGACTTTTTGGTAAATGTAACATACTCATGATAATTGCTTTCATCAATATGCAACAATTCATTGAGAAGCAACTCATTTAGAACCGTGACATCCAAGCTGCGGTACGCTTCAGATTTGTCCGGCATAAGATTTTTTAAATATTCCCTGTCGGTGAAGGTAAGTCTGTAGAAATAATCCTCGCCGCAATAAAGCGCAATCCTATTTTCCTTCCTTGGCGTAGCAATTTGTTTTTTCATAGTATCAACCAATTCCTCAATATTGGTATCAACAATTATTTTTTCCACCTTGAAGTGATCCTGTGCGCCGGATACAAAATAGTCCTCCTTAAACCCTTGCGGACATGATACCAAACGATGCACCGGCAATTGAACCAGCCCATCCGCATGAGCATTTATCAAAAGCGCCATAATGTAGTTGTAAGGCTCTTTACCTGTATGATTGGGATTTTGTTCCATCATTTGCTTTTTATACTCAAGGCACGTTTCATACCTGTTTTGACCATCCGTAATAAAAATGCGTTTGTCCGCCATATTCTTCTTAATAAACTCTATTGTGGGCTCATATGTAATCATCCAAAGTCTCTGCCTTGTACCTTCCTCTGTGACAAAATCCATATCCGGTTCCTCTTCGGACAATTCGTTAATCATGTTTGCAAGCACTTTCTCTGTTTCCACATACATACAATTTATCATACTGATATTCGCACGGGTCGCCTTTAGGAGATTAAATCTATCCATTTTTGAACTGGTGATAGCCTGTTCGCAGGGCATAATGCCTCCTTTTTCAAATTCCTCAAGCTCCAGAAGCACCACAAAGCCTTTGTTGGAAAATTGAGTATCATTTACTGTAATTATTTGCTCATATAGATAAATTGCGTCTTTTTTATCCCTGACAAGAATATCTTTTGCTATCCATTCATTCAAATAATTTGCAGCACGGGTATACTTATTGTTGCTGTCGGTATCATTTTCATATTCCATGCCTAAAACCAGTCTTACTACATTATTTTCGTGCACACTGTAAAGAGCCGCTTGCTCCTCCTTTGATATTGAATCATAAGGCGGGGACATAACAGCACCGAGATTTCCCACTTTTTCTTTATTGTAGCGATACCCCTTAAACGGTATTATATTAGCCATATTCCCTCCTAAAACAAAAACACTCTGCCGCTTTGTATGAATTTTATAACATCTGTTGAAGTTAGTCAATACCATTTTCATTACAGTTTTATTACAGTTAATGTAAATTTTTTCAAATGTATGAGGCATGAAGTTTCTTTTAAAAATCTTGTATTTTATTTACATATGCTGCATAAAATACTTGTTTAATTTTTGAGCCTTCACACATAATATTACTGTATCAATGTATTAAGAATGTTCAAAGGAGGAAAAAATCATGATGAATAATTCCGGATTTATGAGAGGCATGGCGGCAGGGCTTGTTGTGGGCGCTGCAGTTACCATGATAGCCGATCCTATTTCAGACAGGCAAAGGAACAGAATGAAGAAAAAAACAAGCGGAATCTTTAGGAACATCGGCAGCGCCATTGATACGGCACTGAACATAATGCACTGAAAATAAAAGAATTTTCCTATTCTCAAAGGAAAATTCTTTTATTTTTTGCTTGACATTTTCAAAGTTTCGTAGCATAATAATACTTGTCGGTTGTTGTTCTTTGCGGGTGTAGTTTAGTGGCAGAACTTCAGCTTCCCAAGCTGACCGTGTGGGTTCGATTCCCATCACTCGCTCCAAAAATTGAATATCTGCGTGTTGATATATTGCGGATACGGCTGAAATCGCTCACCAAAAATGCGATTTCGGCTTTATTTTTTGCAAGCTTCTTTAATTTTCACTTATCATGTCTGCAATACATTATAAAAATAATGATTGACATTCTACTTTTGCTATATTAAAATAGCAGTAAATATTTTGCTTGTATTTAAACTTATATAAAAACTTTTAAAATATAAACTCAAGTTTTCGATTAAGATAAATACATGATAATAATATTTGGGTAGACAATATGTAATAATAAAGTGCAGTGAGGTGACACGATATGGAAGATAATATTATAGTTTTGGAAGATGAAAACGGAAACGAAGTTACGTTTGAGGTAATCGATGTTTTTGATTTTAACCAAACACGCTACTTTGCCATGCTTGAAGTTGTTCCCGATGGCGAGGAAACGGATGAAGTTTTAATTATGAAGGTTGAAGAAGGCGATAACGATGAGGATCTCTCGCTCGTTATGATCGAAGACGAAGAAGAACTTGAGGCGGCTTTCAACGAGTTTTTAAGAAGAGATGAAGAAATGGAGTAAAATTTTAGGAGTGTAAAACGATTGCATAAAATTTTTACAGGTGTATGATAAGCGGTTTGTTTTGCACTCCCTTATTTTTTGTTATCAAAAGGCGAAAACAAATCTTTGGCAGCACTCTAAACCGTGTAGTCCGGTGTGAAAGTTTCTCTCATATCTATATATCCTTTAAAACGTTCTTGTTCCTTTCCGTCTATCGTAAATTTCACCTTAGTAATTCCGTTTACGGAAGTAAGAGAATTAACTATAGAATATACCGTTAAAATCTCTTTATCCTTCCCGTCAGGATGCTCGTCCACAAATTTTTTTGTTAGATTTACGTATGCGGTGTCATTTTTTACTTTTACGGTCATAACATTTTTCACGTTCGGGATTAAGCGCATAATCTTTGGATTGTCATCTTTCCCCTTAATTAGTTCGCCTACAACTCTTTGCGCATTCTTCTGTGCGGAATGATCTGTAAGGCGTACGGAAAACGGCAGCAGCCGCAGCATATCAGCATCTACAAAATATATTTCTGCCGTTTGCTCATTTGCAATTACCGCTTGACTCTCTCTGCACGAGCTGCAGCAAAACAGCATTGACGTTGCCATGAACAACAAAAAAAGTCTTCGCATATAATATCCTCCGTAAAACAAGATTAATGCAAGCATCAATTTTAGCAAACATTATTATTATATGCGAGGTTATGTAAATATATTACATTTATCTCTATATTTTCTTACTCTCTTCTAAAGCTTTTGCCAGCTGATCCGGGCAGGAAGTTTCTCGTCTTCCGCATCTCGTTCCCTTCAGCTTAGCTATCACATAATCCACTGGGAGTCCTTCAACCAGACGGCTTATTCCCTCTGTATTTCCTGCACAAGCATGTGAAAAAGATACATTTTTTACAAGTCCTTCGTCAACATCAAATGAAATTTCATTAGCACAAACCCCCTTGGGCTTATAGGTAAACCTATTCATTATACTTCCTCCTGCCACGCATTTTATGTTCTCCACGAGTATACAACAAAAACACAAATTTTGCAATCGTATAAATCAACATTTTCCGTCACACTGTAAGTTTGAAACGTATGTATTACATTATGAAATATCGATTTACATATTTAAACACATATTTTATTGTTTGCCATATTTTCGTCCCCCATTTTTACAACTTATTACAGTATTGATTCCACCTCTTTCAATGCTTTATCAAAATATTTTTGAATATTCTAGTATGTATTGTGATAAGTTGGTTAACAAAAATACGTACCATTGCAAACCAATCAATCATTTATTACATTTCCACACATAAATTATTACAAGTCCCTAAAAAGCGTCAAACATATGCTACACTATCAATATCTAACAATACCATCTTCCCCTTGCTTCGCCCAACGTTTTATACGTTGGGCGTTTTGGGTTTTGTTTACTTTTATGTTTTGACCGAAAATCACTTATAAAAAGTCGAAAACAATCGATTTAAAAACATAAAAAAACGCATAAATGCCACATCCTCAAGCACTTACGCGATTTTTTATTTGGTGCGGATAGAGGGACTTGAACCCCCACGTCGAGGACACTAGAGCCTAAGTCTAGCGCGTCTGCCAATTCCGCCATATCCGCAGAAAACAATGATATTATATCAGATATATATTCGTTTGTCAACATTTTTTCAGTGATTAGCTCCTCTATGAAAATTGCAAGTTTAATTGCCCACCATAAAATACCAGTTTTACATTAAGCAGCTATTTCATTAGCGGATTTATAACCAAAAATTTTGCGAGGGTAATTGTTTACCCAGTCTTCAATACGTTGAAGTTCTCTGTCGGT
>JAOAAV010000015.1 GCA_026418715.1 Clostridia bacterium | reverse complement strand
AGATGTGTATAAGAGACAGACATAGTATATAATAATCTTCAACAAAATGCAACCGCAATATAATTTTTATTTTTTACATAATCAACTAGTGATACAATATCAAATTTGTATATATTGCATATAAAAAAGCGTCTGTTTTTGCAGGCTACGCAAAAACAGACGCTTTTTTATGCCAATATTTCTTTTTTTCTTGAATATCTATACATTTCTTCCTCGAGTCTTAAACCTTTTTCAACGATTTCAACATCGTTTAAATTGTCCACTCCTCTTTCTTTTATCAGTTTTTCAAACTCCTTTTTTAATTTTCTGATTTCTCTTTTGTCCATCCTTAAAGCCACCTTTCATGATAAAATACATAGCGTATTCGGCAAGGCTTTATCTAAACAATTGCCATTTGAAAAAATCCATATTCATAAAAGAAAATAAATTTATTCCAAACTTTTTCTATATCACTTCATTTTCTTGAAAAGTGACAGAAAAAATCATGCTTCATCCTATTTCGACAAAACCCCCAAATAGCACAAAAAGTAAGAAAATTAATTCTTACTTTCCCAAAATAAATACAAATTATTTAATTTGCATTCTTTTTTCTTAACAATACAATTGCGACGGCAGAACATATAATCGCTATCAGCGACACCAACTGGGAAATACCCAATTTATCAGGAATAAGATACAGAATATACTGAGGCTGCCTCATTCCCTCGAGCCATATTCTCCCCAGCGCATACCATAACATGTACAGGAAAAATATTTCTCCATCCGTCTTTTTCCGATATGTTAAAACAACAAAAAGACCCAACAGATTCCAAAGTGATTCATACAAAAACAACGGATGAACGCCCGAATCGCCGTTAATCGTCATTCTCCACAAAACGGAGGTTTCTTTCCCATAAACCTCGGCATTTACAAAGTTTCCGAACCGACCTATAATCTGACCTATTAAAAGGCCCGGAGCACATACATCAAACACTTTCAAAGTGTGAAGCTTTTTTCGTCT
This sequence comes from Clostridia bacterium, assembly GCA_026418715.1. Taxonomy (GTDB): domain Bacteria; phylum Bacillota; class Clostridia; order UBA1381; family UBA1381; genus SKW16. Next base: position 69,933 of record JAOAAV010000015.1, on the reverse strand, counting down.
GCAGTAAATATACGAGCTTAAACAAGCTCCGATAATACCGCCATAAATCGCAATTCCTCCGTTCCATATTTTAAAGAAATTTAAAAAGCTTCCTTTTATCGACTCAAAGTCAAAGATAACATAATAAATCCTTGCTCCCAAAACCCCAAATATAAGCCCCCAAACGGCAATATCATAAATACTATCCCTTTTTACTCCCTGTTTCTCACAGGTTGAAGCAACAAACGCAACCGCAGCCAAAAAACCAATGGCGATAATGATTCCGTACCAATAAACAGGCTTTTCTCCTATGTAAAAGGCAATGCGGTTTATTTTAAAAAATAAATTCAAACCAGGAAATCCAATCGTATTTGTCAATTTAAACCTCATTTCTGCATTCACAAGCTATTATTCAGACATACAACCTATTTAAAATTATATACTATCTCCTAAACTTTTACAAGTACATATTTTTATTCATTGCTATTTGTCAATAATCTTAATTCTTTTCCCGAAAGCTCCCTTACACCGCCTTTTGGCAAATCAGGGTCAAGGCTCAAACCGCCAATCCGGATGCGTTTTAAATACATAACCTTTTTCCCGACGCTTTCACACATACGCTTTACCTGATGAAATTTACCCTCACATATCTTTATATATACCCTTTTAGGGTTTTCATCTATATACAATTCAGCAGGAAGAGTTGTAAAATCCGCATCAAGCTTTATTCCTTTTTTAAAAATCTCAATATCGCCCTGCTGCATAGGTTTGTCCAATTCCGCATAATATGTTTTATACACGTGCTTTCTCGGCGAAGTTAGATCATGAGCGAACTTTCCATCATTCGTTAAAATCAAAAGACCTTCCGTATCAATATCCAAGCGTCCGACAGGAAAAAGCTCAAAATGCAGATACTCATCCGGAATCAGTTCCATTATAGTTTTTTGATGCGCATCATAAGTTGCGCTTATATAGCCTGCGGGTTTGTTGAGCATAAGATATATATATTTCCTGTATGACAGTTCTTCACCATTTATACATACTAAAACCGAGTTTTCATCAACCTGCATATCGCTCTTTTTTGCAACAACACCATTAACAGTTATATTCCCCTGCCTTATGAACTTTTTTGTTTCGCTCCGTGTCGCTTTTTTACACAATGATACATATTTATCCAAACGCACAAGATTTCCTCCGTTTTAAACTGCCTATTTGCCTACACAAAAACTGTGAAATATTTCATTTACAACGTCCTCGGACACGGTTGCTCCTGTAATTTCTCCGAGCGCATCAATTGCAATATTCAAATCAATTGATGCAATATCCGAAGGCATGCCAATTCTCACTGCTTCAATGACACGCTCAAGAGCCTGTCCCGCCTGCAAAAGTGCAGACTTATGACGCATATTGGTAACGATGACCGTATCGCTTTGACTAAGCCGCCCCAAATTATACATATCCTCAATTGCAGCTTTCAAGGCGCCCAGTCCCTCGCCTGTCTTTGCGGATATTTTTATAATCTTTTCATCTTTGGTATAATCCGAATAATCATTTTCGCCTATATCCGATTTATTCAGCAAAATTAAACGCTTTTTCCCTTCTGTGGACCTTAAAATTTCTCTGTCGCTTTCATCCGGCTTACTTGAGGCATCAAGCACAACGATGACCAAATCTGCAAGGTCAATACTGCGCTTTGATTTTTCCACACCAATTTTCTCTACCACATCATCCGTTTCCCTTATCCCTGCGGTATCTAAAAGTCTTAAAGGAACATCGCCTAAATTGACATACTCTTCAACAACATCGCGTGTCGTACCCGCAATATCTGTCACAATCGACCTGTCTTCCATGGCAAGCGCATTCAAAAGCGACGATTTGCCAACATTAGGCTTTCCCACAATAGCAGTCATAATTCCATTTCTTATGATTCTCCCGCTATCAGCGGTCAAAATCAACTTATTTACATCATTCAAGCAAGCTGATGAAATGTTTTCAATATCAGACAGCGTAACATCTTCCAAATCCTCATCGGGGTAATCTATAATAACCTGCATTCCCGCCGCCAAATGTACAAGACGCTCTCTTACTGCATTAATGCTCCCTGATAAAGTTCCCTCAAGCTGAGAAAGCGCATTCTTCCTTGATGGCTCACTTACAGAATTTATAATATCAATCACGGCCTCCGCCTGCGAAAGATCTATACGTCCGTTTAAAAATGCACGCTTGGTAAATTCGCCCGGCTCTGCATGACGTGCTCCCGCTTTAATTAAAGCATCCATCACGCGCCTTGATACCGCGATCCCTCCATGAGTACTTATTTCGACAACATTTTCCCGTGTAAAGGTTTTAGGTGCCAACATAACCGAAACTAAAACCTCATCTATTTTTTCATCATTTTGATCTACAATATATCCATAATGAATTGTGTGGCTGCCCACATCCTTCAAACGGCTCTTTCCTCTGTATACTTTATCCGCAATTGCGACGGCATCTTCCCCGCTGACTCTTATAACAGCAATTCCGCCAATCCCTACAGGTGTGGATATTGCCGCTATTGTCTTGTCCATAGTATTCCCCCGTTTTTGTTATATCGAATTTCTTCCACCTTTTTAAACACATTATTACACTACTTATCCTTTATCAATTCATTGAGCTCTTCCATAAATGTATTAATATCGTTAAAACGCTTATATACCGACGCAAACCTTACATATGCCACTTCGTCCAATTTCTTTAAATGCTGCATAACCCTCTCGCCAATATCTGAACTTGCAACCTCTTTTATCATGGATTGATACAACTCTGCCTCAATATCATCCACAATTCGCTCCATCTGCGAAAGAGAAACAGGTCTTTTTTCACAAGCACGAATTATGCCCCCAAGCACCTTGTTTCTGTCATACTGCTGGCGGGAGCTGTCTTTTTTTATTACCGCAAGAGAAATTGTTTCCAACTTTTCATATGTAGTAAAACGCCTCTGACATTTTAAACATTCTCTGCGGCGTCTGATTACACTTCCTTCTTCAGTGGAACGTGAATCGATTACCTTGCTTTCCATAAACCCGCAATAAGGACATCTCATATCAATCTGCCTTTCCTTAATCTGCCTTTTGATGAGTATTATTATATATGAACAGCACTCATTTTTCAAGATGTTTTGTTTATAAAATCCTGCACCTGTACAAGAACTACATCCTCCCCCACTCTTACAATTTTATCCCAAGGAATGACGTAGTCATTTCTTTTCCCGAACATACTCAAAACATTAGTCCTTCCAGGTACGATGATAGCTTCAATGTTGCCGTTTTCAAAATTAATTTCAACATCATACACATAGCCAAGCCTTGAAGCATCACAGATGTTTATAACCTCCTTTTGTCTGAGGTCGCAGGCTCTCAGCATAGTACCACTCCTTAAAAATGTTTGTATAACAATATATGCTTTTTTTATCTTCACTATTCAAAAAGGCATCTGTAAGCTTGCCCCTACGGATACCCTTTTGAAAGATTTTATATAAATTTTCTCATGTGCTTCAATGCGCTCTTTTCAAGTCTTGATACCTGCGCCTGACTTATTCCGATTTCTTCAGCAACCTCCATTTGCGTTCTGCCCTGGTAAAAACGCAGATTCAAAATATGCTTCTCCCTCTCTCCCAAACGCTTCATAGCTTCATTTAATGCGATACTCTCAAGCCAGTTTTCATCGCTGTTTTTATCATCCTTGACTTGGTCCATAACAAAAATCGCTTCTCCGCCGTCGTGGTAAACCGGTTCAAACAAAGATACGGGATCCGCAATAGCATCAAGAGCAAAAACCACATCTTCTTTCGGCAGATCAAGCTCTTTGGCAATCTCGCTTATCGTCGGTTCCTTGGAATTTTTATTAGTAAGCTTTTCTTTTACATATAATGCCTTGTATGCGATATCCTTTAGGGAGCGGCTGACTCTGATCGCATTGTTGTCACGCAAATATCTTCGTATTTCACCTATAATCATAGGCACTGCATATGTTGAAAATTGTACATTTTGGGACAAGTCAAAATTGTCGATTGCTTTAATGAGCCCTATGCAACCTACCTGAAATAGATCATCGACATTTTCGCCTCTATTGTTGAATCTTTGTATTACACTAAGCACCAACCGCAAATTGCCGTGCACGAAACGTTCCCTTGCCTGTGCATCCCCCTTTTTTATTTTCTCAAACAATTCAATTTTCTCTGCTTTAGTCAATGTGGGAAGTTTTGACGTATTCACTCCGCAAATTTCGACTTTGTTCATCATGCTGTAACCCTCCAACAACCTTGCGTATTGACTGAAAATATTTTAATCAGTCTATGTACAGACGTGTTACAGCTTATGTCATTTATAATATTTCCCGGAGTATATTTTTTATACCGAGGTATCCGTCAAAGCTTTTTCCAAAAGATGGTGTTTTATTTTCTTAAAAAATTCTTTCTATGTCATTCTTGAAATTTCTTTTTTCAGCCTGCTGATGATTCTCTTCTCCAGTCTTGAAATATATGATTGTGAGATTCCCAACATATCGGCGACTTCCTTTTGCGTTTTTTCTTTGCCGCTTCCAAGTCCAAACCTAAGCTCCATGATTCTCTGCTCCCTTGCGGACAGTTTTTCCATCGCCGAATAAAGCAGGCTTTTATCCACCTCATCTTCTATGTTTCTGTAAATAATATCGTTGTCGGTACCCAAAATGTCAGACAACAGCAGTTCATTTCCATCCCAATCGACGTTAAGCGGTTCATCTATCGATATTTCGCTCCGTGCGTTTGAATTTTTTCTAAGATGCATTAAGATTTCATTTTCAATACAGCGGGAAGCATACGTTGCAAGCTTAATATTTTTTTGGGGATCAAAAGTGTTAATTGCTTTGATTAACCCGATTGTACCTATGGAAATTAGATCTTCAACATATATTCCCGTGTTTTCAAACTTTCTGGCAATATATACAACCAATCTTAAATTGCATTCAATCAGCTTTTCCTTCACGCTGTCATCATTATTGCAAAGTCTTTGCAGCAGCTCGTTTTCCTCCTCTTTCGTCAGAGGCGGGGGCAATGTGTCACTGCCGCCTATATAAAATATTTCGTCGGCTAAATCCGAGTCAATATAAATACTTGTTATTTTTATCCTCAACTTAACGCTTAATTTTTCTAGTAACCTAATCATTGATTCCTTCCTCCTCTTCTTGAATAAACAGGATATTTAAAAATATCACCGCAAGGATAAAATTAACATATTGACGGATTCAGCAACGCATTATATTCATCATTAGGCGACAGTTTCCCATCATATATTCCAACTATGACATCTTTTATGTACTTATTCTCCTCTATAAGCTTCATGCAATCGGGTTTAAAACCTATGATAATCCCTTTTTCCTTTCCCAAGGAGTGAAACGGTATAATACGAAGCTTCATTCGAACATTGCTCTGAAAAAGTGGATCCAGCGTTGATATATCGGCAGCCCCGACGGAAATCATATTTGACAATTCCAAAGGCAGAATCTCTTTTATTGCACGAAACTCAGCCACAATTACAGGCAAATGCGTTATAGGCTCCACAAGGGCATTTCCCGTATCAATCATCGCTTTTAAAAATATGCTCCTACCATTGTGGCTTATCATAATCTCACACAATTTCCTTGCCTGTCTTCCGCCTATAATGCGTGTGCATATCGTGATAACGATATAAGAAATCACCGATGAAAATATCAGTGTCTTCACTGAAAAGTGAAAGTAAAAAATGCCGTTGCTAACCATTGCGCCTAAATAGCTTCCCATGTTTGTAAAAAAGAACAGAGCAAACATAATTCCGCCGAAAACAAAATTTACACCATAAAATACCAATATGCTTTGGATAATCCGTCTCTTCCCCTTGGGCTGATATGCAAACACCGCAAGCGAAGCGGAAAAAAAAAGTTTTGAAGCGGCGGAATAAGCGAAGCTAAGGTTCGGAAAAAACATAAAAACCGCATATAATGCTCCGAAAATTGCGCAAATGAGCACTCGAAAATGTCTTGCGTCAATCCGCATAAGCTTTGCTCCTGCCCACAGCACAATATAATTCATAAACAAATTAACTACAAACAAAACATCAACATAAACAACGGGTTTCATGTCTTCACTTCCCTTGTCTACCATTATACTATTTTGTTTTTTAAAAAAATGTCAAACAAAGGTGGCGAATATTGATAATTTATCGACAAAAAATTCGGTGGGTGTTTATTAGTATGCAATACTGCATACAATAAGCTTAGGGTGATTTTTATGTATAAAAAGCTGTTTTTTCTTCTTTTCCTGTTTGCGTTGAATTTCGCAAAATTCATTTCCGCCGGCACGCTTTACCGCCCCTTGCAGGATGATTATATTCAATACTGGGCATACAGCCACTATCCCAATTTGTATGAGGATGTAATAAAGCGAATAGGCATCTTAAATGTTCGACCGCTTGCAGGTATTTGTGACATTTTCATCTGGAGCAGGTTTTGGGGAAATATGTTTATTGCGCTTATTATCATTACCGTACTGCATTTTTTAAGCGCATATTTGTTTTATTCAGCTTTTCAAAAAATCGGTTTATCCGTAGGTGTACTCTTTTTTGTTATTTATCTTTTGCACCCACTGGGCTTTGAAGCAGTTTATTGGATAAGCGCATCAAGCCGCATCGTAGTCAGTATGTTTTTTATTTCCGTCGCAGTTTGGGCACTTGCACATTATTTGGCAAAGCCTGATCGTCATTATTTTGGGCTGTTTACTTTTTCAAACTTTTTGGGTCTTTGCTTTTACGAACAGACTGCAACAGTCGGCTCGGCGTGCGTTGCATACATCATTGTTTGCAACATGGTAAAGACTCGCTCTTTTTCAAATTGCACAAAATATCCGATGCAAAAAAAGAATTTGCTTGTTGCATCATGCCTTATCAGCTGGGCAATTATCGGGATATATTACATCATTTTCTCAAAAACAGGCAGTTTGGGAAGCCGTTCGGCAAGTTTTACCACAAAAATAACACTCTCTCAAATAATGTGCACAGCAAAAGCAATCGGCAGAACGTGGGAAAGCGGCAATATTTTATTCTATCAAGGGCTGAAAGAAAACAGATTTCACATCCTCTTCACAGTTTTATGCACAATTTTAGGTATAAGTTCGACATTTTTCACAGTTGACAAAACATACAAAATACGATATAAATTCTGTATGGGTGTATTCTTATTTTTAGTATCTTATGTGGTGCATATACTCATAAAAGCAGAATATATACCCTACAGATGCACTTTCGCATCGCTTATCGGTTTAGGACTTATCGCAGACTGTGCGGGAGATGTACTTCTTAAAAATAATTTCGTAAAATTTGCCGCAGTTTTTTTCATTGCCTTTTTGTTTGCATCCGCAAATTGCTATCAGGCGGACTGTTACAGAAAAATACACGAGGCAGATGCCGCAATATGTGCGCAAATTGCGAGTCAGCTTAACGAAACCGCACAACGGCAGGAAATAGCAATACATCACCTGAAAGAGCTTTATATCGATGTTCCGGAAAAATACGAACAATATATCCTAAAAAATGTTACATCCAGCGATTGGGCACTCACAGGAGCGGTAAGGGAAACTACAAAAGATTTAAAAATAAAGAAAATTATACCCGTATATGACTGAGAAAGGCATATGATAATGGATAAAGTAAACATATTAGGTGTTAATGTTGATATGGTAAATATTTCTGAGGCGGCGGATAAGATTGTTTCCTTTTTTGAGGAAGACCGCCTTCACAGCGTTTATACGCCAAATTCTGAAATCATTATGATGGCTTATCGTGATGCGGAGTTTGCCGAGCTTTTGAACCGCGCAGATCTTTTAACAGCAGACGGAATAGGCGTCGTATACGCATCGAAAATTTTAAGAAAGCCCATTTCCGAACGTGCGGCAGGCTATGATATTGCGATTAAGGTTTTAGAAAAACTCAAAGATACTGAACATAAATTATTTTTATTAGGCGGCAAACCGGGCATTGCCGAAGAGGCAAAGAGAAAACTTGAAGAAAAGTATCCTGGCATACGTATCGTGGGTACGCACAACGGTTATTTTAAGCCGGAAGAAGAAAGTGAAATTATAGATGAAATCAACAATTCCGGTGCGGATATTGTATTTGTCTGCCTTGGAGCTCCTGCCCAGGAAAAATGGATAGATAGAAATCGAGATAAACTGAAAGCAAAGGTTGCAATGGGCATTGGTGGAAGTTTGGATGTATTCGCAGGCAAAGTTGAGCGTGCTCCTGATTTTTGGTGCAATATGGGGCTGGAGTGGCTCTACCGCTTGATAAAGGAACCCTGGCGAATAGGACGCATGATGGCTCTCCCTAAATTTGGAGTCACAGTGCTGCTAAAAGGCAGAAGATATAGAGAGAATCTAAATTCACAAATTAAGAAATGAGTTTAGATTTATTGATAAAAAAACGGCTTTGGATCTGAATATACCTAATGCAAAATTGCTGAAATGTTTTCACAAACTTTTTTCTTAGTATCGCTAAATCGGAGGTTTTATAAGTACTTTTTTATATATTGCGGAAAGGAATAATTGCCGAAATGAAAGTCGAATTATTATCACACACTCCCGACCCGGAAAAAATTGTTGCAGCTGCCGCAAAGCTTTGCTACAGCGCAAGCGGCATAGATGATGTTTTAATCGGACTTACTCCCGAAAAAACTGAAAGCTTTATTAAAATGTTAATGAGTTTGGGGCATGAAAGTCCGGTGGAACACGTAAGCTTTACTTTCGGAATAGAAGGCGTGTCAAGATCCCTTTTAGCCCAAATTACCAGACATAGAATCGCAAGCTATTCGGTAAAATCACAGCGGTATGTTTCCGAAAATCAATTTGAATACATAATTCCTCCCGAAATCGAAAAAAACGAAAAGGCCAAAGCAAAGTTCACTCAAGCAATGCAAATTTCCCAAGAATACTATAACGAGCTTGCGGATTGCTTATATGAAGCACATTATCAGGCATTTGTGCAGGAAGGTCTGCCCGAAAAACAGGCAAAAACCATGGCGCAAAAAAAAGCTATTGAAGACGCACGTTTTGTATTGCCTAACGCATGTGAAACAAAAATGATTGTTACCATGAATGTTCGAAGCCTTTACAACTTTTTCAGTCACCGCTGTTGCAACCGCGCACAGTGGGAAATTCGTGCGTTGGCTGATGAGATGCTAGCACTGGTGAAGGAAAAAGCACCGAATTTGTTTCATCACGCAGGCCCTCCTTGCATTTTAGGAAGCTGCCCTGAGGGAAAAATGTCATGCGGGAAGATGATGAAAATGCGGGAAAAGTATTTGGGGGTATAGAAATTGGGAAAATTAATTGCAATAGACGGAGTAGATGCAAGCGGCAAACAAACACATACACAGATGCTGTATGACCGTTTTGTTTCAGATGGAATCCCCGTAAGAAAACTATCCTTCCCCATGTATGAAAAGCCGTCATCTTCACTGGTAAAACAGTATCTGTCGGGAGCTTTCGGTAAAAATCCCGAAGATGTGAACGCATATGCCGCATCTACCTTTTTTGCCGCAGACCGCTTTGCGACATACAGAACCGATTGGGGAAAAGATTACCAAAGCGGCACTTTAATTTTGGCGGACAGATATGTGGCATCCAATATGATACATCAGGCAGGAAAAATAACGGATATCAATGAAAAAAACCGCTTTTTGGACTGGATTTACGATCTTGAATACAATATTTATGGCCTGCCTAAACCAGATGTCCAGATTTTTTTGGATATGCCTGTACAATATTCGCTGAAACTGATGCAAGATCGGATAAATAAAATAAATGGCAGCGTGAAAAAGGATATTCATGAAAATGATGCCTCATATTTAAGTTTGAGCTATGAAAATGCGATTTATGTGTCTGAAAAATATGCATGGAACAGAGTAAATTGTATAAAAGATAATAAGGTACGTTCACTTGAGGATATTCAAGATGAAATCTACAATATAGCAATAAAATTTATTTAAATAAAATAAAGCAGACATAAGCGAAAACGCTTATGTCTGCTTTATTTTAATGAAGCTCCTGACCATCCGTAAGTTTTAAAACCAGGGGAAGAAGCAATCCCCCGATTAAATTCCCTAACGAAATTATAACAATATAAAATAAAGCTTTTCCACCCCAGGCATTTGCCATTGAGAAATAAAACATATCCGCAATAGAGTGTTCAAAACCCGAAAGAATAAACACCATAACTGGGAAAATAAGAGCTAAGTATTTGCCCGCGCCTTCCTTGATTGTGTGAAAACCTATTACAGCAATACACATCAATATACCGCACAAACACGCCATAACAAAGGTGCTAAACGGAGTGTCCGACAACTTGGTACTTACTATTTCGGCCGTATGTGACGCAAGTTTAATCAATTTAGTCTGACGCAACAGATACCCTGTGCCAACTGTCCCTACCGCATTGCCCAAATATATGATACCAGTAAGAATGAGAAATCTTGGTTTCTCATTGGGTATATAACAAACCTTTCCCGTGTAAAGATTTAAACCAAATGTGTAAATAGTAAACAGTCCCAGTGAAAATAGAAAAGCGCCCACAATATGATTTTCAAGCGTCAAATAAACTACTCCCGCTATACTGATAGCGATGCCTCCCAAAATTGCTTTTACAAATGCTGACCACATATTCCCTCATCCTTTTGTAATTTATTGTCGAATGTACAACAGTAGACATTATAACACATTACATTAGGATTTGTACAGCATATATAAAAAAATGTCGATTTATAATTAAATACAGAAAAGCCAGGCTGCTTACAGCTGCAAATTCGCAATCGCATTCAAAGTCATATCCGCAAAATTGCCTTCCAAGTATGCATAGTATCCGGCGCATGCTATCATGGCAGCATTGTCTGTGCATAAAATGGGAGAAGGATATAAAACCCTTATGCCATATTGGGCTGCTTTTTGCGTCATTTTATATCTGAGCGTAGAATTTGCCGCTACACCCCCTGCTAAAGCAATAGTCCTTGTGTCAACTTTAACAGCAGCCTCAATGGTATGCTCACACAAAACATCCACAACAGCAGCCTGAAAGCTTGCGGCAACGTCCGCTTTATTGTAATTTTCATTATTTTGATTTAGTTTATGAAGGTAATTAATTACCGCTGTCTTTACTCCGCTGAAGCTAAAATCCAGACAGTCCTTGTCTATGCGAACACGCGGAAAGTGAATAGCTTCGGGATTTCCTTCCTTTGCAAGTTTATCAATCAATGGTCCCCCCGGATATCCCAATTCGAGCACACGTGCTATTTTGTCGAATGCCTCACCTGCGGCATCATCTCTTGTTCTCCCTAAAATCTCAAAATTCGTGTAATCTTTTACGCTCACGATATGGCTGTGACCCCCTGATGCGACCAAACACACAAATGGAGGCTCTAAATCTGTATGAGTTATAAAGTTTGCCATGATATGTCCTTTAATATGATGTATGGGTATAAGCGGCTTTTTTGCGGCATATGCCAGTGCCTTTGCCGTTGACACACCCACCAAAAGCGCTCCGACCAAACCTGGGCCATATGTTACGGCGACAGCGTCAATGTCCGATAAGGAAACTTTCGCTCTTTCAAGAGCTTCATCAATTACGGCATCAATTGTTTCAATATGCTTGCGTGAGGCAATTTCTGGAACTACTCCGCCGTATTTTTTATGCAAATCAACCTGTGAATTAATGATATTGGATAAAACATCTCGCCCGTCCTTTACAACCGCAGCGGCAGTTTCATCACATGAACTTTCTATGCCTAAAATAAGTTTATTCAACGTTCTCCTCCATGTATCTTGTCATAATATACGCATCCTCCATATTATCAGAATAATATCTGCTGCGTTTGCCGATAACTCTAAAACCAAATTTCCCGTATAGTCTTTGTGCGTTTACATTGCTTTCTCTTACTTCAAGTGTAAGCAGTGACAGCCTCAACTTTTTTGCCTGATCTACGATAAGCCTAAGAAGAATACTGCCAACACCCTGTCTTCTAAAATCCGGATGCACCGCTATGTTGGTGATATGCCCCTCTCCCGCGACATTCCAAAAGCCACAATATGCAATTGTTTGTTCATTTCTTTTTATTAGATAATAATATGCCAACTCGTTATAGACTTCGTCAACAAAAGCTTCTCTTGCCCAAGGTATATGAAAACAAAGCTTATCCAAATTCCATACATCGTCTACATCCGCAATTGTCATTGGAACAATGTGATTCATTGCTTTACATCCTTTGCTATTTTTAGGAGCATATCATAGATGCGTGCTGCGGTTTCTTTGTATTCTTCCAAACTTCCGCCATACGGATCTGGTATATCTCCATCCACGTTTGCATATTCATTCAGGGTATATACACTCTCAGCTATCGAAAATAGCATCTCCTTGTGGCTCTGTGTCATAGTAAGAACAATATCGCTTTTTTTTAGCAACTCTTCCGTCACCTGTTTCGCTTTGTGCGCGGAAATATCCACCCCATATTCAGCCATTGCTTCAATGGCATATCTACTTGCAGGCTCTCCGCTTTGTGCAAATATTCCCGCAGATTCCACTGAAATATCCAACCTGTAGTCTTGAGCTATTTTGCGCATTAATCCTTCCGCCATTGGACTGCGGCAGGTATTTCCCGTACAAATGAATAATATGTTCATATCCAAATCTCCTTCTACACGTGTATTACTCTGTTGTTTGCGGCCTTATACAACCTGTTTTGCACAGCTACTCCCATCCCTGCTTCGGATTTAAACTCTGCAAAAACAACTTCAATACCGTTTTCATCAAATTTCCTTAAGTTTGCAAAAAGGCTTGCGGCATACGATGTACTTTCATAACCGGCGGTAAGAACGCAATCGGCGGGATATGAGGCTTCTTCTCCATAACGAACTATAACTCCGACCTTTTTCCCGTCTGCCTTCGCCAAAGAACACAACTGTCTTATCTTTTCCCTAACCTTTGTATGTTCGCCCTCAACAACAGTCACCTCTGCTTTTGGAGCATAATGCTTATATTTCATGCCCGGACTTCTGGGCGCCTCTGCAGAACTTATGCTGCTTAGCACATGAGAATCCAACAAAGCCGTTGGAATAATTTGCTTTATGTCTTCAAGCGTAACGCCACCTGGCCGAAGAATAACAGGGCACTGTCCCGTCATATCTACAACCGTCGACTCCAATCCCACACTGCACGGACCGCCATCTATAATGCAATCAATTCTGCCATTCATATCCTCTATCACATGTTTTGCCATTGTGGGGCTCGGCTTTCCTGACAAGTTTGCGCTTGGTGCCGCAACAGGGACTCCGGATAATCGAATCAACTCACGTGCTATAGGATGAGCAGGAATTCTGATTGCAACAGTATCCAAACCTCCTGTTACAATGCTGCTTACAAATGGCTGCTTTTTTAAAATCACTGTGAGAGGTCCCGGAGAAAACGCATCAATCAGCTTCTGTGCCATTTGGGGAACATTTATTGCTATTTTGTAAACATCATCTTTTTCAGCAATATGAACAATCAGAGGATTGTCGGACGGTCGCCCTTTTGCTACAAATATGCCTTTTACAGCATCCTCATCAAGAGCATTTGCGCCCAAACCGTAAACAGTTTCGGTGGGAAATGCGACAAGTCCACCTTCCCCTAAAATTTTTGCTGCTTCCTTTAAAGTATTTTTATCAATCTCTTCGGGATTGATTTTTATCATTTGAGTATTCATTATGTTCCACCTTTAGAAAATATATTTAAAAATCTTCTATATTCTGATTCTCATCTTGAATATTATATCCCTTTTTTTTAGCTTTGTAAATACGTACGAAACCTTTGATTTTAAGACGTCAAACAAAACAGGGCAAACATCCCTTCCCAAGTGGAAAGTCCATGCTTGCCCTATCAATAAATCCGCAATATTTATGTAGCAAAACTTCTAAAGTATGCTCACAAATATCGGAAGTTTTTTCATAATATCCCTCCTAAAACACTTCTCTATGCAATGAATAAAAAAGGATTCTAAAGCTCAATAAGCCCAAAGCTTATGGACAGCGCCTCGTTGACTTGATTCATCAAAGACGCATCCAAGTGCCCAATCTTTTCTCTGAGCCTCTTTTTGTCTATTGTTCTAATTTGCTCAAGCAAAACTACGGAATCTTTATTTAATCCATATTCCTCAGCAGATAATTCTATATGCGTAGGCATTTTTGCCTTGTTGATCTGCGACGTTATAGCCGCTGCAATCACTGTGGGGCTGTACTTATTCCCTATGTCATTCTGAATAATCAGCACAGGTCTGATTCCTCCTTGTTCAGAACCGACGACGGGACTTAAATCGGCGTAATAAATATCTCCTCTTTTTACAATCACCACTATTCACACTCCGCTAGTTTTTCCTCATAATGCTGATTTGCTTCACTGTCAGCACCAAAACACAATTGCGCTAATTCGAGATTGATTTCCGCCATTTCTTGATACCCGGTTGCCAGCTTTTGAGCTAAATAATTATTCTGTTTTTCTTTTATATACACCTTCATAACCTCTCGAACCATTTCACTCCGGCTTTTATTTTCTCTCTTTGCCAAAGCATCAATCTCATCAAGAAGATAATCGGGCATGGTTATCAAGACTTTTTTAAATTGTGACAAAGCAACCAGACCCCCTGTTTTGTTCTATTCATACTACCAATATGCGAAGATAGTACGTTTGTAAATGTCGATTTTTCTTGCAGCATAGAATTCATAAAATTTCTTATAAAATTCAGCATCCTGATATATCACAAAAATTATCTTTCGCAATATATATTTATTCTTTAATATAAAAATTTAATATTTGTTTATAGAAGGTTTTAAAGAAGCTTATCATTTTACAAGAAGCTCGCTATATCAAATAATTAAGCTTTTTCACCACCTTTCCGTCCATAATGTAAACTCTCGGAATACGCTTGCCTATCATACAAACCACCTCATAATTGATGGTGTCAAGCCAAGCGGCAACACTATCTGCAGTAATCGTATCGGCACCAAAAACAGTTGCCTCGTCACCTATATCGATAGTATTAACATTTGTTACATCAATCATACATTGATCCATACAAATTCTGCCGATAACGTTAACACATTCTCCGTTGACAAGCATCTTTGCTTTTTTTGCAAGCAAGCGCAAATATCCGTCAGCATAACCGATAGGTACTGTCGCAATTTTCGTTTGTTTATCGGTTATGTACGTTTTCCCATAGCTTACGCCTCTGTTTTTGCCCACTTCCTTCACCAGCGTAATCCTTGCCTTCAAGCTCATTGCAGGGATAAGGTCGAGCCTTGATTTATCCACCTCATCTGAAGGATATAAACCATATAAAATAATTCCGGGGCGCACCATATCAAGATGCATTTCGGGATACATCATCACTCCTGCGCTGTTGCAAATATGCTTGATTGGTATATAAAGACCCCTTCTCTCAAGTTCGGAGCAAATACTCATGAAGGTTTTAAACTGCATATCCGTGTAGCTTCTGTCTTTCTCATCCGAGCAGGCAAAATGAGAAAATATCCCATCAATGTTGACGTTCTCAAGTCTCGAAATTTCCAGAATTTCAGAGATGACAGCTTCGTCGTTTTCTCCGGCAACATAACCGATTCGCGACATACCCGTATCAATTTTAATGTGAATCTTTGCTGTTTTATTTTTCTTTTGAGCAGACCTTGAAAGCGCCTTTGCAAAATCATAGGTAAAAACGGTAGGCATAACGTCAAACTCCACGAGTTCATCCGCATCCTCCGCTTCCGTCGACCCAAGTATCAAAATTGGAACATCTATGCCGCACTTTCTAAGCTGTACCGCCTCATCCAACATTGCAACTCCCAGACAATCGGCACCGTTGTTTAAAAGAGTTTTAGTAACCTCCAAAAAACCGTGCCCGTAAGCGTCAGCCTTTACAACTGCCATAATTTTTGAATTTAGTGATGTTATTTTTCTTATTTGTCTTATATTGTAAGCAATAGCATCCAAATTAATCTCTGCCCATGCTCTTTTACTCATCAATATTACCCCTCAACACATTGTTATTATAGCATATAAGCCGTTAAGTTTCCACAGGTAATATACACCTATGAAGGCACATTGAAAAATTTTCCTATAAAACCTCTGCTTATCAAAAAATGAGTCTTCATCTTCAATCCGTATTTTGAATAAACAGCACTTGTGCCTGATTTTTAGTCGATAAATCTAAACTTTTGAATTATTCAGCTGTTCTCCGTATATAATTATTCACTAAATACGGACTTTATGGCATACGGAATAAAATCTATAATCGCCTGTGCGGTTACAGATTCCATGCCAAGTCTATCCGCTGCCATATCCCCTGCCCTGCCATGCAGATATACAGCCAACACCGCCGCATCTTTTTCGCATAGTCCCCTTGCGGCAAAAGCAGCTATCATCCCCGCAAGCACATCGCCGCTCCCGCCGCTTGCCATGCCTGCATTGCCTGTTGTATTAATATACTGTTCTCCGTCAAAAGCTGTTACAATGGTATGCGCTCCCTTGAGTATAAGTGTAAGTCCATAATCCTTTGCAAAGCTTTCGGAGGCCGACAAACGATTTTCCTCTATATATTCGGGTTCAAATTCAGCCAATCTTGAGAATTCCACCGTATGAGGGGTCAAAATCAGACCGCATGAGCAGTCGTCCAGTATACTCATATCTTTTGCCAGTGCATTCAATCCGTCCGCATCGACAATTACCGGAATCTTTGACTGTGACAAAATTTTTTTGAGTATGTCAACCATCTCATCAGATCTCCCAAGCCCTGGCCCAAATAGAAGAACATCACATGAATTCATCTTTTCGATAATTCTTTCTGCTGCAAAATAAGACAAATTCCCGTCTTCATCCTCAAGCGGCAGCGTCATAACCTCTGTCAGCTTATTTTCCATAACGGCATTTAAGCTTTCGGGGATGCCCAGCGTCACCAAGCCGCTGCCCGAATAAAGGGCCGCCTGTGCCGCCAAATACGCCGCACCGGTCATTCCCTTCGAACCGGCTACGATGAATACCTTCCCATAATCGCCTTTATGTGAATTTTTTTCTCTGACAGGAAAAATACTTTTTACAAGGTCTATATCAATAACGTTCGTTTTTATATCCTGCTTCTCTATGATATACTGCGGTATTGATATGTCTGCAAGTTCCACATCTCCCGTATAATCCGCGCCAGGGAACATAAACATTCCTGTTTTATATGCGGCAAAAGTAACTGTTTTACTGGCTTTTACACATATCCCGCAAAGCTTTCCCGTATCTGCATGCAGCCCGCTTGGAATATCCACTGATAATGTGTATTTTGAAAATCTGTTAATCGCTTTGATAACATCATGTGCAACTCCGCCGATTTCCCCCCTCGCACCCGTTCCATATATGGCATCAATTACAATATCTGCAGCCCAAATATAACAGCTGATTGCATTTGCATCAGTGACCTCGACAATATTTGCGCCCATCCTTCTCAAAATATCATAGTTGGTTTGAGTATCACCTGAAAACTGCGTTCCGCAAACCAAAAAAATCCTTGTGGAAATTTCTTTGTTAATCAAATGCCTTGCAATTGCAAAACCGTCGCCACCATTATTGCCTCTGCCGCAAAAAATCATCACGCGCTTTCCTTTGAGGTTTGAAAAATCTCTTTCGATAGCATTCACACAAGCAATTGCGGCATTTTCCATGAGTACAATGCTCGGAATCGCTCCCTCTGATGAAGCGCAAAGATCAATACTTCGCATTTTTTCCGCACTGCATACTTTTTTCAATGCAATCATCTCCCTATAGCATCAATTCATCAAATTTGCACAAATGAAACAAATTCTTTCACTATAAGTTCTTATTATCAAAAAAGCGACGATTTAATTATTTTTCAGCCACAACATAAGCAATCGCATACTCTCTGCAATGCGATAAAGAAACATGAAACCTTTTGATCCCCTTTGACGCGGCAACTTTTTTTGCATCCCCAAGCAACGAAATATACGGTTTCCCCATTTCGTCATGCAAAATTTCAACCTCTTTGAGTACAAAGCCCCGAATACCCGTACCGAGTGTTTTGGCGAACGCTTCCTTTGCGGCAAAGCTGCATGCCACAGACTGTGCCTTGTTGCTCAATTTTGAAAAATATTCATTCTCATTTTCGCTGAAATATCTGGTGAGAAAAACTCCTCCGTCAATAGCTCTTCTGATTCTTTCTATTTCAATAATGTCCGTTCCGACCCCGACAATCATTCCTTTACCTCTTATACCTAAATTATACATAAACATTCCTCGGATTTATTTTTTTTATTCCCTCAATGATTCTCTCATTAGGCTCAAACAAAACTCTTTTTTTAACCCCATCCTGATGAAAATCGGCAAAATATATCCCCTCGGATTTGATATCCCCTGCCAAAAACAGAGTTTGTCCTATGCTTTGTGTGTTTTTATATTCATTTTGGAATTTAGCATCGTTTACCCTTGCACAAAGCTCAACCTCTTTGAAATTAACAGTTATTATGCGCTTTCTTCCGCGCTTTGCAATAATTTTATCAATATCCAGCTCACCGTTTGTTAAAATATACTCATATTCTATGTTAAGGCTGGTTATGAGCATATACGCCCCATAACATATTAATGCAATAACAATAAAGGAAAGCCCAAACAAATACGCCCTAAAAAGCAAGCACGCCATACTTAAAACAAGCGCACCAACAATAATCCCAGTCACTGCTGCATAATCTTTAATGGTTTTCTTATGCTTTACAATATGTTCGATATAAATATCCATATCTTCTCTCCTCATAACGCAAAAATAACACATAGAACTTCCCCTATGCGTTATACTTCACCAACGGACACCGTAAAAATAAGGGAATAATTATTTTTCCATCATTGCGGCAAGCTTTGCATATAAATCCTCCAATGCTCTCGCACGGTGACTTACCCTGTTTTTTTCCTCATCCTCCGCCTGTGCAAAAGTCTTTTTCAGCTCATCGGAGTAAAAAATAGGATCATATCCAAAGCCGTTTTCCCCCTGAGGTTCATAGACAATAGAACCATGTGCCTCACCAACTGCAGTAATCTCATCTCCGTTTGGAAAAACAAGCGCAACAGCTGAAACAAATTTTGCCTTTCTGTTTTTCGTATTCCCCAGTTCTGCAAGAATTTTATTCATCAGATCCCGATCCGTAGCACCTTCACCCGCGTACCGAGCCGAAAATACACCGGGTTTTCCGTCAAGAGCATCCACGCAAAGGCCTGAATCATCAGCAAGAACCGGTTCATCGCACATCATCGAAATTGCTCTTGCCTTAATAAGCGCATTTTTCTCAAAAGTATCTCCAGTTTCCTCGACATCGGCATCTATACCCGCCTCCGCAAGAGAAACAACCGTGATATCCAATTTACCCAGTATGGCTTGAAATTCTTTAATTTTGCCCTCATTTTTCGTTGCTGCTACAATTCTCATCATTTATCACCATCCGTTATATATGCTGCGAAAAAATCATTTTCATAACACATATAGCACATCCAAAACGCCTTTCTCTTATACATATTCCGCACAAGTCAAATGTTTGTTCATCTTATGTATTTTACTACATCAAGTTATATTTTGCAATACATAATAAAAGTTTTTACAGGAAATGAAGTTTCATAGTGTAAAAAAGCAGGAATAAATTTGACGAAATAAAAGAAAATATTGTATGTAGATAACCATTAAAACCTTAAATAAGCAATTACAGGAGAAATATATGTTTGAATTCATTAAAAAAAGATTAAAGTCAATGCAAAATGAAAAGTTACAAGAAAAAAATACGGCAAAAGACAAAGAAAGCAAAATTTCAAAAAGTCTTAAAGAAAATTTAGGCGATATCAAATCCACTGTCGGAAACAGCAGTGATGTTATCATGCGTGAATTTTCATTCGGGCATGGAGTTTGCGCCGCATTGATTTTTATAGATGGCATGACAGACAAAAAAGTCATAAACGAAAGCATAATCGAACCTTTAATGTACGGATTTAAATGTTCGGAAATTGATTCGCCAGATATTGAAAAGATAAAACTGCAGATGATTGCGGTGAGTGAAGTAAAAGATGTTGACAGTATGGACAAAGTTATAGAGGGGTTCTTGGCGGGTAATACTGTCTTACTGATGGATGGATCCAACAAAGCACTGGTAATAAACACAACAGAATGGGAAAAACGAAGTGTGGAGGAACCCCAGACAGAATCGGTAATAAGAGGCTCACGAGAGGGTTTTACCGAAAATATGAGGACAAATACATCATTGTTGAGAAGAAAAATCAGAAATCCAAACCTTGTGATAGATAAGACGGTAATCGGAAAAAGTACAAATACTGCGGTCTGTGTGGTATACATTAAGGGAATAGCCAATACAGAGCTGGTTGATGAAGTTAAAAGCCGGCTTGAAAAAATAGATACGGATTCCATATTAGAATCCGGCTATATCGAACAATACATCGAAGATGCGCCGCTTTCTATTTTTTCGACAGTTGCATATACGGAAAAGCCTGATGTCGTGGCGGCTAAAATATTAGAGGGTCGAGTTGCCATTATAGTTGACGGCACCCCTTTTGTGCTCACAGTTCCAATGTTCTTTGTTGAAAGCTTCCAAACCACCGAGGATTACTATTCTCGTTTCTATTTTATGAATATGCTGAGAATAGTAAGATATATCTCTTATTTAATCACCATCCTTGCACCTGCGGTATATGTCGCCATTACGACATTTCATCAGGAATTAATTCCTACAAAGCTGTTGTTTACCATGATGGAGGCAAGAGAGGGTATTCCGTTTCCCGCTTTTATCGAAACCTTAATCATGCTTCTTGCCTTTGAGATATTAAGGGAAGCCGGCGTTAGAATGCCAAGAACCATAGGTCAAGCGCTTAGCATCGTAGGAGCTTTGGTTATGGGAGAGGCTGCGGTATCTGCTGGAATAGTGGGCGCGCCTATGGTAATCATAATTGCGATAACTGCCGTATCAATTTTTAATATTCCATATCAAGCAGACTCTGCGGCAATATTAAGATTTATATTTCTGATACTGGCAGCAACTATGGGGCTTTATGGGATTACAATGGGTTTATTGGGGACTCTGGTGCATTTATCTTCGCTGAAATCTTTTTCCTTTCCGTATCTTTTCCCTGTTGTTCCGTTTGATATAAAGGGAAATAAAGACGCCGTTATACGTGCTCCATTATGGACAATGAGAAGAAGACCAAATGGAATGTCCAAAAAAAATCCGAAAAGACATGGGAATTTTATTCACAATCCTATGCAGAGAAAGGATAAGTAAACTGATGTGTTTTCTTATAAGGGTCAGAAAATTCACTAAAATATTTGTATTATGCATATTTTTATTAAGTTTGTCCGGCTGCTGGAACGCACGGGAACTAAATGCGCTCAATGTGGTAATAGGTATGGGACTTGACAGTGCCGAGAATTCTAATGATATTGAAGTAACCGCACAGGTTGTTAATCTCAGCAAATCAGGCTCAAAAAAAAGCAAAAGTGAAAAAGGCGGAGGCGGTATGGATATTGTTAACTTGACGGATTCCGGTCCCGATATTTTCCCCATCATAAGAGGTTATACACACGAGGTCAACCGAAAACTTTATTTCCCTCACAACCAAATTATTGTATTTGGAAAGGACTTTGCTTCAAAGGGGGTTAGAGACAGCTTGGACTTTTTTTTGCGAGATCATGAAACACGGCTTACCGTAAATGTTCTCGTTGCAAAGGGAAAAGCCAAAAGTATTTTTGAGGCGGAACCGGAATATTTGTCTTTGCCTGCCGCCGATATAGAGCAAATTTTAGAAATGCAAAATGCAACATCCGAAACTGCAACGCTTCGACTCTTTGACTTTATGTCCTGCCTTACAAGCAAGACTTGTTCAGCGGTTGCACCTTTAATTGAAGTGCTTGAGGAAGGCGGAAAAAAACACTATAAAATTGCAGGCGGTGCTGTTTTCAAAGAGGATAAGGCGGTAGGCGAGCTTGATAAAACACAAACCAGAGGAATGTTATGGGTGACGGGGAAAATAAAAAGCGGTCTGCTTAGAGTAAACGCAAAGGATCAAAATGCAACCCTTGAAATAATCAGCGCAAAGAGCAAAGTTGAACCTAAAATAAACGAGGACGGGACTATAGTATTCAAAATAAAAATAGCAGAAAAAAGCAGTTTGGGAAGTCAAGAAGGCTCAGAAAATTTTGCAACGCCTGAAAATCTCCATCTTCTTGAAATAGCCGGAGAAGAAAAAATACAAGAAGAGATCCAAAGCGCCGTTGATAAAGCAATGGAACTTGATGCGGATATTTTTCACTTCAGTCAATCGGTACAGTCTAAATATCCTAGAAAGTGGGAAAATATCAAAAAGGACTGGGACCAGCTTTTTAAAACAATACAAATAGAATATGACATAGACGTTAAAATCAACAAAACAGGAAATATAGCAAAGCCTAATTATCCGGAAGAGGAGTAATTATGCAAAAAGAACAAATATCGTCTTCTTTATTCTTGTTTTCAATAGGATGCCTTATTCAAGCTTCATCCTCGCTGACATCATTTTTGACTTCGGTCACAAAACAGGACTCATGGGTTGTGGTTATTTTCGGTTTTCTTGTCAGTCTTCCGATGATTTGGATGTATACGGCACTTGCCGCAAAATTTCCTGGGAAAAGCCTTATAGAAATAAATGATATTGTCTTAGGCAAGGTGTTCGGAAAAATATTTTCTGTTTTCTATATATTCTTCTTTTTCTCGCTTTGCTTTTTGAATGTAAATCTGTTCGGAGGCTTTGTAGGGGGCTCGCTTCTGCCAGACACCCCGATTTTATCAATATACTTGCTGTTTGTTCTCGTTTGCACTTGGGCCGTCGTCGGAGGAATAGAAGTAATTGCAAGATATGGAGCCCTGTTTGTCTTTCTCGCTTTTGCAACTGTATTTTTAAATATTGTGCTGTCATGGAAAGATATTAAGCTTATAAATTTAAAACCGTCATTTACTCTGCCTTTCATAAAATATGTGCAAGGTACTCATATAACAGCGGCACTACCCTTTTGCGACACTGTAGTATTTTTAATGTTTTCTTCAAATCTTAAAAATCCTCGGGATTTTGGAAAAGCATTTTTCGGAGGACTATGTATCGGCGGCGCTACGCTTCTTATAGTGCTGTTAAGAAATATTGCAGTATTGGGATCCATTGTGAATATTGAGTCAAATCCTAACTATGAAGCGATTAGATTAATTAATGTTTGGGGATTTATTACCAGAATGGAATCAATTTATGGCATCATGCTGATTATTCTTTTCTTTTTCAAGATAAGCATTCTTTTTTACGTTACGGTCAAGGCAATCGAGGAATTGTTTCATCTTCATTCTTACCGTATCCTTGTACCATCTGTAGGAGCATTGATTATCAGCTTTTCAATGATCGTTTTCAGTTCATCGGCAGAGGATGCTTACTGGGGTGAAAATGTTGTGGCATTTTATTCAACATTTTTTGAGGTGGTTTTGCCGTCAATTACCTTCATAGCGGCAATTACAAGGTTTCGCAACAGGGAAAATCGTCAATTTAAAACGTGATAGAAGATTAACATAGAAAATATAGTAATTTATCCGAAAGAGGAGTAATTATGCAAAGAGAACAAATATCATCTTCCTTATTGCTGTTTTCCATAGGATGCTTTATTCAGGGGTCAACTCCCTTGACTTCATTTCTAAGTTCAACGGCAAAAAAAGATGCATGGATTGTTGTTATTACAGGCTTTATCGTGAGCCTGCCGATAATTTGGATGTATACGGCGCTTGCCGCAAAATTTCCAGGCAAAAGCCTAATAAAAATAAACGACATTGTTTTCGGGAAAATACTAGGAAAAGTGTTCTCTGCTTTTTATGTATTTTTCTTTTTCTCGCTTTGCTTTTTGAATATAAACCAATTGAATGGTTTTATAAGCTCGTCTTTATTGCCTGAAACACCGAACCTTGCAATCTGTCTTCTTTTTGTTTTTATGTGCGGCTGGGCGGCAAGGAGCGGAGCGGAAGGGATTATGCGATGCAGCTTTTTATTTATATTTATAACCTACGCAATATCGATTTTAAATACCTTGCTGCTATGGAAAAACATGAAGCTTGTAAATTTAAAGCCATCATTTACGCTGCCGTTTATAAAGTATGTGCAGGGAACGCTTACAGCCTCTGCTCTGCCTTTTTGCGAAATTATTGCCTTTTTGATGTTCATGCCAAGTCTTAAAGACTTACAAAATGTAAAAAAGTCCTTTTTTGTCGGTTTATGTATCGGAGGTTTAACACTTTTAATAGTAGAGATAAGAAACATTTCCGTATTAGGGCCTACAATACACGTTTTATCAAATCCAAATTTTGAAGCGATAAAATTGATTAACATAGGCGACATTATAACAAGAATGGAAACTCTTTATGCCATTGTCCTTATCACTCTTATATTTTTTAAAGTGAGTGTTCTTTTTTATGTTACGGTTAAAGCGATTGAAGAGATGTTAAATCTGAATTCTTATCAAATGCTTGTTCCTTCGATTGGCGCTTTAATCATTTGCTTTACTATGATTGCATTCAATTCTTCGGTAGAACACGCTTATTGGGGGAAAGGTCCCGCATCATTTTATTCGCTTTTTTTCGAGGCTGTTTTGCCCACAATAACATTCGTGGCAGCAATGATACGATTTCGCAAAGGAAGGGAGGTGTCAAAATGATTGTACTTGTAATAATTGCGTTCGCACTTATTGCGTGGCTTGATGTTCCCAAGCTAATAAACAGAAAGGAATGGAAAGATTTGATTGTGTTTTCAATATTTTATATTTTTGCTTTCATAATAGCTTCCCTTCAGGCCTTTAAAGTAGAAATCCCAAGCCCTATATTGGGGATTCAGTTTTTCATTGAAAAAATACTGCATTTGAGCTATGGGTAATTTATATTTTACACAGAAAATTAATATATTTTTATTTTTTCAAGAAAAGCTAAAATCCTTCCTCCCATGGGCAAAAATAAAATTTCCTCTCTGGTCATGATTTTTAGGGCAAGCACTAGGGAAAAATATACAGCAGCAGAAAGTGCAATCGCCAAAAGTGTGGAAATAGTATTAGACCTGAACAAAAACATCAATCCCCTGTATGACAGCACAGCTATGCCCCCCATTGCGGCACTTGCCAAAATTGGTTTTAAAACATATTTTATAAAACCAATTTTTATAGGCAGATTTCTGCTTAAAACTCCAAAGCTGATACCGAAAGCTATCATTTGACACACAATAGAGCTTATGGCGGCACCAGCTATATTAATGTGAGGCTGACGAATCAATACAATGTTTAATATGATTTTTGCAATACAGCCGAAAAAAAGTCCTGTGGCAGGGACAAAAACCTTGCCCATGCCCTGAAGAGAGCCTGATATTGTCTGATTGAGCGCCGTAAATATCAATGCGACGGAGCTTAGCTGCAAAAGCTCAAAACCCAGCTTTGCATTTGGATAGAGCAGCATATAAATCGGCTTTGCCAAAGCGGTGTATCCGATTGCGCACGGCATAATCAGAAGAATTGAAATAAGCAGTGAATAAGATACCTTGTTTGCCGCTTCCTTGACCTTTCCAAGTGCAAGCGCACCTGAAACGGACGGTACCAAAACGGTGGAAAAAGCTATATTAAGAGCAAGCGGCATATTTATAAGCACATCGCTTTTAGAGAGAATTCCTGCAAGGCGAACAGCCTCACGGTTCAACTCTTCGGGTGTCGGAATTCCTATTTTCCCAGGAATTCCGGCCGCAAATGCCGTTTCTATACCTCTTGTTATGGTTGCCGTGTCAATAATGCGATTGATTGCGGTAATAATTGAGCCTAATGAAATCGGAATAGAAATCATCAATATGCTTTTTATCATAATCCGAATAGGTTTGTTCGGACTTTCGACTGTAGAACTTCTAACCTTCTGCCAAATAGCCTTCTTTCTTCGGGTATAGAAAACATATAAGTACAAAAAGCTTAGTCCTGTGGAAACAGATGACGAAAAGTTCGCTCCCGCCGCCATAATTTCAGGAGGCTGGCCGATTAGCATATATACAATCAATATCGTGGCAAAGCATTTGAAAATTTGCTCAAGTACCTGTGATTGGCTAGTCGCTTTCATATTTTCCAAACCGCTGAAGTAGCCTCGTATAACCGATGAAACACACACAAAAAAGATTGACGGAGCAAGGGACATAAGTGTATATTTTGCGCCTTCCATTTTAATTACCTGAACAGATATAAACTCTGCTCCCACAAAAAGAATGACAGATGCAAGTACGCCTATGAAGGCGAAAAGAAAAAACGCCGTCTTGAAAATTTTATGTGCACCTTTATAATCACCAAGTGCTGTTCTTTCAGACACCATTTTCGCAATGGCATTAGGAATTCCTACCGACGATACCGCCAAAAGCAGGGTATAAATTTGAAAGCCTGCGGAAAAGTAACCGTTGCCCGCATCACCAAATCCTCGTACATTTGTAATAACAAGCCTGTACACCATGCCCAAAAGTTTTATCATAACCTGTGAAAACAGAATAATGGCAACGTTGGTCATAAAGGATTGTTTTTTAATATCATTTATCTTGCGCATAGCAACTCCTTACAATTTATAATAAAGTCACGACATATATTATATGACTTTTTCCTCTCACAATCAAGCTATTTTTTGCTGATTGAAAATTTGAAAAGGCAGACATAAAGCTTAAAAAGCTAATGTCTGCCAGTTTTTATCAATATGCAATCTTCTTATTCAATAACTGCAAGAATTATGAAATTTAAAATAAACAACAGCGTCGATACAATCAGAATCGGATGCACATCCTTTATCTGACGCTTGCAAATTTTCACTATGCAGTAGAAGATAAAGCCTGTTGCAATGCCGTAAGAGATACTGTAGCAAAGGGCCATAAATACTCCAGCAAAGAAAGCCGGAATAGCTTCATCCAAGATATCCCACTTAATATCACGGAATGACGACATCATCATAATACCCACTATAATCAAAGCGGGCGCAGTAGCCGAAGATGGCACCAGTGCAGCAACTGGAGCGAGCAGGATGCAGACTAAAAACAGCAGTGCTGTAACAACACTGGTTAACCCTGTACGACCGCCTGCACCGATTCCTGCGGCACTTTCAACATAGGTTGTCGTATTTGATGTGCCAAAAACAGCGCCAATTGAAGTTGCAATTGCATCAGCAAACAATGCCTTATCCATTTTGGATTTAAATCCTGTGCTAGACTGCATGGTTTTTTCATCCTCAGCACTAAAGATACCGCTTTTTCTTCCAGTACCTATAAATGTACCGATTGTGTCAAATGTATCCGATAAACTGAATGCAAAAATAGTCATCAAAACAAGGGGGATTTTTGACGGAACGGCAAATAAAGATGCCATCCCTTCCTTGCCGAAAGCCGCACCGAAAGTTGTCCCCAAATCGGCAAAAGAAGAACTTACATTGGAAGTTGCCCCTGCTGTCGAAATATCGACAACACCCATGGGAATGCCTATAAGCGTAGCAGCAACAATCCCAATCAAAATTGCACCTTTCACTCTAAGTACAAGCAGCACCGTCATAATAACCAAACCTATGATAGCAAGAAGCACCGCCGGATTATTCAGCGTTACAAGAGCTGGAACAGCGCTTGCTTTTGCAATTACCGTACCGCTGTCTAACAATGTATATGTCCCAGGGTCAGAAGTAAATTGAAGAAGCCCTGCGTTCTTAATGCCTATATATGCGATAAATATGCCTATGCCTCCGCCGATGGCATGCTGAAGGCTGACAGGAATGGATTTTATGATAGATTTGCGAATTCTTGTCACGGTAATAATGATATTTACAATACCACAGATGAATACCATCGCAAGTGCCTGCTGCCACGTAAAGCCCAAGCCGAAACATACTGTAAATGTAAAAAACGCATTAAGACCCATGCCCGGAGCCTGTGCATAGGGTACATTTGCAAATAAACCCATAACCAATGTACCGACCGCCGCCGCTATTATGGTCGCAAGGAACACTGCCCCGTACGGCATACCTGTCTGTGACAGTATCGCCGGATTTACAAATATGATGTAAACCATAGAAAAGAATGTGGTCAAACCCGCTACAATTTCTGTTGAAACCGTAGTTTTGTTCTCACGCAGTTTAAAAAACTTGTCCATGAAAAATCCTCCAAATTCTAATTTTTTATACCTTCTTGCAAAAATTATTACCAAAAATCACTTATGTTAAAATTTTGTTGGTAATTTATTCACAATCCATTCACATTTTACTATACATCTTGCCAATGGTCAAGTAAAAGATTTTTAGAGTTAATGTTTTTGATAAATTGTATAAAAATTCCATGATATGCAAATAATAAGCCACATGAGCGTATTTTATGCATACGGTCGGTATTTTATAAAAGAGAGGAGTTTTTCTATGGAATGCTATCTTGGCATTGATGTTGGATCCGTAAGTACAAATCTCATTGTTATGGATCAAAATGAAAATGTAATAAAAAAGCTGTATTTGCGTACAAGCGGAAAACCCATCAGTGTTCTTACTGAAGGGCTCTGCATGATAGGAGATGAACTTGGCGATGTATCAATCAGCGGTGTTGGCACGACGGGCAGCGGCAGACAGCTTGCAAGCATTATCACAGGTGCAGATATTGTAAAAAATGAAATTACAACGCATGCTGTTGCTGCAAGAAAGCTCCATCCAAACGTGAAAACAATCCTTGAAATCG
Source organism: Clostridia bacterium (assembly GCA_026418715.1). Lineage (GTDB taxonomy): Bacteria > Bacillota > Clostridia > UBA1381 > UBA1381 > SKW16. The sequence goes on along the minus strand of JAOAAV010000015.1, from coordinate 41,092 downwards.
GCGGTCAGGATTCAAAAATTATTTTTTTGAAAAACGGAGTAGTCAGCGACTTTGCAATGAATAGCGTATGTGCCGCAGGTACTGGATCTTTTCTTGACAGGCAGGCACAAAGGCTGCAAATTCCTATTGAAGAGTTCGGCTCCTATGCCCTGCGTTCGCATTCTCCGACAAGAATTGCCGGCAGATGCGCCGTCTTTGCCGAATCTGATATGATACACAAACAGCAAACGGGGCACAATACGGAAGATATAATATGCGGCTTATGCGAAGCATTGGTCCGCAATTATCTGAATAATCTCGCCAAAGGCAAAGAAATTGAGGAAACAATTTTATTTCAGGGCGGTGTAGCCGCAAATGTGGGAATTAAAGCCGCTTTTGAACGTATTTTAGGAAAAAAGGTCGTCATCCCCATATATTACGACGTTATGGGAGCATACGGCGCGGCGTTGCTTGCAAAAAGCAATTTTGCAAAAGGTGGCGCAAAAACAAGGTTTTATGGATTTAAAAACGCAAAAAACAAATTTGAAACGAGAGGCATAGACTGCAGTGATTGTTCAAATTGCTGTGAAGTGATAGAGATAACGTCAAACGAGAAAATGCTCGCCCGCTGGGGCGATAAATGCGGAAAATGGTCAAACAAAAGCGTTGCCATGTGATTATCGCAAAAAATTTTAGTTTTATGCTTGAAAACTCAAACTGTTTTTTCAAAAAAATAACTCAAACTTAGAACCCGAAAGACATCGGGCGGCAAATCAGATTGTGTCAGGGGCAAAATTGTTTCAAGTCCATTTTTTGATATTATTAGGTTAGAGACTCATAATTGCCGCCGATTAATAATTGAGCAAAGGATTGTGTTTATATCAGATGAAGAAAAAAAGTGTCACAATAGGAATTCCACAGGCAATGATGTTTTATGAGCACGGAGAAATTTGGGGAAACTTTTTTAAAAGTCTCGGATGCAGGGTGGTTGTATCGGAATATACAAATAAAAAAATATTAGATAACGGAATAAAGAATTGCAACAACGAAAATTGTCTTCCCGTCAAGGTTTTAATGGGGCATGTAATGGAATTGATGAAAAAGTCGGACTTTATTTTCATTCCGCGCTACACAAGTACAAATAAACTTGAATTTTCATGTCCTAAATTTTGCGGTCTGCCTGACATGGCAAGAATAAATTTAAAAAACGAGCCGAAAATTATAGAAATCGATATTGACTTTAATAATGGAATGAGAAAAACACTGGAAAGTCTTAGAAAGCTTTCCCAAAAAATTAACGTTGACTACAACAAAGCAGTAAAAATATTTCTAAATACCGTCAAAAACAACCTTAAAAACGATTCGTTGAAAACTGCTATATGTAATAAGAATTATATTGCCATTTTAGGGCATCCGTATTTGATTTATGATGAGTTTCTCAATATGAATATACGAAAAAAACTCTCTAGTTTTGATATTGTAACCCCTAAAGACGTTCCGTTTGCTATAAAACGTGAAAATATATATCCAAAGCAAAATTTTTTCTATGCCGTGGGTTATGATATTCTCGGCAGCGCATTTGCATTTATGAATGAGCCGAATGTAAAGGGAATAATATATCTTTCTACATTCTCTTGCGGAGTTGATTCTATTTTAACGGAGTATTTGGAAAGATATTTAAAAAAATATCCATCATATCCTTATCTTAAAATAACTCTCGATGAGCATACGGGAGAAGCAGGCTTTGATACAAGGCTTGAAGCATTTATTGATATGATTGGTGATACAAAGGAGGTATCAGTTTAAGGTGAAAGTTACATTCCCTCATATGGGAAATATTTATATTGCAGTAAAGGTACTTTTGGACACTCTTGAAATTGATTATTGCATACCGCCCGTGGGTTCACGCACATCCCTTGAGAAAGGAATTTTAAACTCTCCTGAATTTATGTGTCTTCCGTTTAAAACAATCCTTGGGAATTTTATATCGGGGCTTGAAGACGGGGCCGATGTGATTTTATTCGGCGGAGGATGCGGTCAATGCAGGCAAAGCTATTATGGGAATCTCCAGCAGGAAATTTTAAAAAGCTTGGGATACAAGTTTACGTATATCCCCATCAATTTTTACAATATAAGCTACAGAGATTTTTTTGAAAAGCTAAGCCCGCTTATGAAAGGAAAGAGCAGAATTAAAATAGCAAAAGCCGTTACCGCCGGACTTCATACGGTTTTTAAAGTAGATGCTCTGTACGCTTTTTCAAACAAAATTCGCTGCCGTGAGCTTGTAGAAGGAAGTGTGGATGTTGTAATGAAGAAATTTGAAAAGGACGTGCAGAAAGAAAGCGGATTTATCAATATCAGCAAAGCAATAAACACAGCTAAAGAGGAACTTAAAAAAATAGAGCTTAAAAAAAATTATCACCCCATTAAAGTTCTCCTTGTAGGTGAAATTTTTTTACTAAGTGACCACTTTACAAATCTTGAAATAGAAAGAAAACTTGGCCAAATGGGTGTGGAGGTTACAAATACCATGGGCGTTTCAACTTGGATACGCCATCACTTCATAAAAAGGCTTATTCCCATTAAAAAGCAGGATAAATCTATAAAATTAGCGCATGAATATATTCATACCAACGATATAGGCGGACACGGTATTCATACGGTCGGCAACGCCGTTATCGGAAGCAGAAAAGGTTATGACGGCATAATCCAGATTTATCCTTTCACCTGTATGCCCGAAATTATTGCTGAATGTACATTTGATGAAATACGAGAAAAATATGATGTTCCCATTATGACGCTTATTCTTGATGAAATGACCGGAGAAGCCGGATATGTCACGCGACTTGAGGCGTTTGCCGATATGCTTTTTATGAAAAGAGAAAATATTCATCTTAAACCGGCAAAGGCTTAAAATACAAAAAATTCATGTATGTAAAGTACATGAATTTTTTTGCGTCTTGGTATTAAAAAAATGCCGCTTGGCGTTTCTTCATTGACTTGTGTTCAATTCGCAATTATACTGTAAGTATGAAGGCTGCAGCTTCATATTTTAGGGAACGGGGGTGTCTATGATTAAGATTTTAGTTGAGGAATCAAACAATTTCGATGAAGTGGAAGTTATTATCAAATGCAAACAATGCGACGACGAAATACTATCTATGATTTCACGAATAAAAATGCAAGATGACAAAGTAATGGCAACCCTTGAAAATAGAACTTTTATTATAAGACCTAAAGATATTTTGTACTTTGAAAGTGTTGACAAAAAAACATTTATTTATACAAATGACAGAGTATATGAAACAGATTTGAAGCTCTATGAAGTGGAGATGAGATGGCAAGATTTTTTCAGAGCAACAAAATCCACCGTTGTTAATATTTCTAAAATCAAAAATATAAAACAAAATTACAATTCAGTTATCGACTTGGAAATGGAAAATGGTGAAAGGCTCAAAGTTTCAAGGCAATATGCCCCAATTTTGAAAAAACGTTTGGGAATGTAGGAAGATTATTTTGTGAAGGAAGTGTTATTATGAGCAAGTGGATATGGAAAATCGCAGAATGGAAATTTATGTTAGGATTATATTTTATGGGCGCCGTTTTGCTGGCGTCTATAATCGGCTATTTTCATGGCTTGCGCGCTTTTGATTTTAAAACCATATGGCAGATTTTTGCCATGTGCGTATTTGGCAGCGGTCTGCACTATATTTATTTGACGAAATTGCCAATGCATATAAAGCTTTTAGTGCACAGCACAGTCGGATATATAAGCATTATTTTATTTTCCATTATATTCGGCTGGAACTACATCGAAAACTTAAATGTATTTTTGCAATTTACCATTACTTTTGTCATCATATATGTGTTTATCTTTGCGGCGTTCTCCATCTATTACAAAATAGAAAATGAGGAACTGAACAAGCGGCTTGAGGAATACAAGAAAAAAAACAAGTGATGTTAAAAAAGCATTGAAAATCCGCTGTTTTCAATGCTTTTTTAATAAATAATTTTTCTGCATTATGACAGAATACAGATATTAAAAACTCCTTAATATCTGATAACGTCAAAAAACCATTTTGCAAAAATATTTCAACGTTTCTATTCTCGGCAGAAACAGCTTAGCCCCTTGACATCCTCCGAGCGCTCAGCCTGCGAACCGTTTTTTCAAAAAGCAGAAACTGTTCTCGATTTTTCACCAAATAAATCTAAACTTATTTTTTATTTATAAACTGTTCATATATTTCTTATTAGTTGTATTTTGTAAAATATTTTAATTATTTAAAATATATTGACAACAAAAAAAACATGGTAATATGTGAAATATGAAGGCAGACCATCTATATTTTTTAAATTAAAGGAGGATAATATAAATGAAACATAAAAAATTGATTTTTGCAGCATCCTTTTTTGCAATAATATTGTGTATTAGCATTGCATTGTATTCAACTCAACACAAAGATATAAAAACTGAAACGCTTCCAAATAAAAACGCTGTTGTCTTTTATACAGATTGGTACACATGTCCCGATTCTAATGATTTGATAGATTCTTCAGATTTGGTTATTGTAGGAAGTGTTGTGGATGTTAATAAAAACGGGAAAAGTGAAGTATCATATTCAATACGCGATGATTATGAAGGTAAAGAGTCTTTCAAAAAGGAATTAAAGGATTATGAACCTTCCACCATCTCACGAGTAAAAGTAGAAGAAATAATCAAAGGTTCTTCAAATGTAAATGATACAATACAAATTGCACTGCTCGGCGGTATTGATAATGGCATTGAATACATTGACAACAGTACAAATTATTTTAAAAAAGGAGATAGATGCATCTTCTTTTTAATAAAAAGAAAAGATGATAAGTACATACAAAATGCATACAACTTGGTGAATCCTTATCAGGGGTATATTTTGCTCGATGGGAAAAAAGCAAAGTTGGATAAACAAAATGATTTGTTTAAATCCGGTTTGACCGAAGAAAACATAAAGAAAGAAGTTAGGGAAAAGATTGAAAATCTAAAACAGGATGCTGAAAATAAAAATGAATAACTTCATTAAAATCAGCAGTGTAAAATAAATTATGCACTTGTTTTAAGTTTAACATCATATGACGAGTTTTTGTCATATGTGCGTTTTAAGCAAAAAATAAAATGATGTATTAAAAAAGCATTGAAAATCCGCTGTTTTCAATGCTTTTTTAATAAATAATTTTTCTGTATTATGACAGAATACAAATATAAAAAAACACTTGCATTTTACTAATTGTTAGTATATAATAACAATAAATTATTATCAGGTACTAATAGTAAATCATAAAAAGTGGTATTATGACGAAATATGTAAGGAGGAAAAAGAAATGGAAAGAGCAAGCACAAAAAAGCAGAGGCATGCTCTTTTATTGCAGAAAATCCAGCAAAATCCTTTTTTAAAAGACGAGGAGCTTGCAAGGGCATTTAAAGTCAGCGTTGCAACCATTCGCTTCGACAGAGCCGAGCTTGGCATATCAGAATACCGCGAACGGATAAAAAAAGTTGCAAGGGATGAGTATAACGGCAAAACACGCTCGCCCGAAATGCTCGACATCAATCCCCTTCATGACGGGATCTCCATTTTGCAGACAGATGATACTATGACATTCAACGGAACAAATATTGTCAAGGGGCAGGCTATCTTTGCGTTTGCGGAAAATCTTGCAATCAGCGTGATAGAAGCCAAAGCGGCGCTTGTGAAGGTTGCCAATGTAAAGTATATAAGGGAAGTAAGGTCTGGAGATAAGCTTTTGGCAAAATCAGAGGTCAAACGAATTAAAAATAACGAATATATCGTATGGGTAAAAATAAAAGCTAATATGGCAGAAGTTTTCAGAGGCAAATTCATGCTGAAAACTTCAGACGACGCATAATATGCCTTATTAAAAATCCTTCTGCCAAGATTTGAGTTTGAAAATATTAAATAGTGAACGGGGGAAAAATTTTGAGAATAATTGTGGATGCAATGGGCGGCGATCATGCTCCCGAGGTGCCTGTCGAGGCCGCCGTAAAAGCCGCAAATACATTAGATATAGATATAGTATTGGTCGGAGATGAAAACAGATTAAAATCAGAGCTTTTAAAGTATGCTTATCCGTCCGATAAAATTACAATTGTACATTCGGATGACGTAATAACGAATTATGACGAACCTGCAATGGCGGTAAAAAGCAGAAAAACAGCCTCTGTAGTTGTGTGCGCCAATCTTTTAAAGGACGGAGAAGGCGACGCCATGCTGTCTATGGGCAGTACCGGCGCACTTTTGGCGGCAGGTCTTCTAATTGTGGGCAGAATTAAAGGAATTTCAAGACCGGCACTCGCTACTTTAATCCCGACGAAAAAGGGACCCGCCATGCTTATGGATGCGGGAGCAAATACCGCCTGCAAGCCTGAAAACCTTGTTCAGTTTGGAATTATGGGCGACATCTATATGAAAAACGTATTAGGCATTAAACGGCCCAAGGTTGGTCTTGTCAGCAACGGCGAAGAAGAAGGAAAAGGAAATGATCTTACCAAAGAGGCGTATCCTCTTATGAAAAAAGCAGATTTCAATTTTGTGGGCAACATTGAAGGCAGAGACATCATGGCAGGAGAAACAGACGTTATTGTATGCGACGGTTTCGTCGGCAATGTAATATTAAAAACCATTGAGGGAATGGGCATAGTTGTGGCATCGCTTCTCAAACAAATATTTCTCAAAAACGTCATTACCAAAATAGGAGCTCTGCTGGTAAGAAAAGGGGTTTCAGACTTTAAAAAAATGCTTGATTACAGCGAATACGGCGGAGCACCTCTTTTAGGAACAAAGAAACCGATTATAAAAGGACACGGTTCGTCAAATGTCAAAGCGGTTTATTCGGCATTGATTCAGGCGAAGAAATTTGTGGAAACAAACGTGATAGAAGACATAAAAAACAGCATATTGGAGGGAAATATCAATGATTAGAGCCGGTATAGCGGGCATGGGCGCATATGCCCCTGAAAAGATTTATGATAATGCTTATATGGAGAGCATTGTCGAAACAAACAATGAGTGGATTATGCAAAGGACGGGAATCGCCGAAAGACACATTGCCGCCGAGAATGAGTACACAAGTGATTTGGCGACCGAGGCTGCAAAGCGTGCAATCAAAGATGCGGGAATTGACCCTAGCGAAATAGAACTGATTATTGTTGCAACAGTAACACCGGACTATTTTTCTCCATCAGTTGCTTGCCTTGTTCAAAAAAACATCGGCGCCGAAAATGCTGCCGCATTTGACATGAATGCTGCATGTTCAGGCTTTGTGACAGCGCTTGTCACAGCCGAAAAATTCATTGCGACGGGAACCTATAAAACAGTTTTGGTCATAGGCGCAGATGCTCTTAGCAAAGGGACGGACTATAAGGACAGAGCAACCTGTATTCTGTTTGGAGATGCTGCTGGTGCCGCAATCGTGAAAGCAACAGATGAAGGCGGTATTTTATCGTCGTGGATCGGAGCAAGAGGTGCAGATTTCGATAAGATCACAAATCTTGCTTTTAAAGATGACCCTGCCGAACTGGAAAAAAGAATTTCAGGCAATAAAAATACTTTTTGGATGGCAGGAAGCGAAGTTATGAAATTTGCTGTGAGAATTATGGCTGAAGCAACAGAGAATGTCGTTGAAAAAGCAGGGCTTTCAATGTCGGACATTAAACTTGTGGTTCCCCATCAAGCAAATCTTCGTATTATTGAAGGAGCCGCAAAAAGATTGGATATAGACAGCGACAGAGTATTTGTAAATCTTCAAAAATACGGAAATACGTCTGCGGCGTCTATTCCCGTTGCTTTGTGCGAGGCAGTAGAAGATGGCAAATTTCAAAAAGGAGATAAAATAGTTATCGTAGGGTTTGGTGCCGGACTCACCTGGGGTGCGGCACTGATTGAATGGTAGACGGAAAGGAAAATCAAATATGAAAACAAAAATATGCGAATTGCTAAGCATTGAATATCCGATTATCCAAGGTGGCATGGCTTGGGTGGCAACAGCAGAACTTGCGGCGGCAGTATCAAACGGCGGGGGACTCGGCTTGATTGCAGCAGGCGGGGCGCCTGCTGAATGGGTTAGAGAACAGATTGCAAAGGCAAGAACCTTGACAGATAAACCGTTTGGGGTAAATGTTATGCTTATGTCTCCGTTTGCACAGGACGTAATGAAGGTAGTTCTTGAAGAAAAGGTAGATGTAGTTGCAAAGGGCGCGGGCAATTTCGCAAAATATATCCCTGCACTGAAGGATGCCGGAATTAAGGTTTTTCCAGTTATACCCAGTGTGGCAATTGCAAAAAAAATGGAAAAATGCGGCGCTGACGCGGTAATTGCCGAAGGGACTGAGGCGGGCGGACATATCGGAGAGCTTACGACAATGGTTCTTGTTCCGCAGGTGGTTGATGCCGTGTCCATTCCCGTTGTCGCCGCAGGGGGAATTGCCGATTCAAGAGGGGTTGTCGCTTCATTTGCACTGGGTGCGGACGGTGTGCAGGTCGGAACACGCTTTATATGCTCTACAGAGTGTATAGCCCACGACAATTACAAGCAGGCAATTATTGACGCGGGAGACCGAGATGCCGTTGTAACAGGCCGTTCAACAGGCGCGCCTGTAAGAGCCTTGAAAAATAAGCTCACAAAGGAATATGAAAGATTGGAAAAAGCAGGTGCATCCTTTGAGGAAATTGAAAATTTAGGCGTTGGAGGGCTTAGAAGGGCTACAATTGAAGGAGATGTTGAATTCGGTTCGTTGATGGCGGGACAGTCTGCGGCTATGGTTAACAAAATCCAGCCCTGCGCCGAAATTATAAGAGAATTGTTTAATGGTGTTGATGATGTAGTCGATAATATGAATAAAAAACTATTTTAAAATATTCTTTACGGAAAGGAAGTGCATGAATGTCAAAGATAGCATTTGTATTTGCGGGGCAAGGCGCTCAAACGGTTGGCATGGGAAAGGAACTTGCTGAAAATTTTGAGGCTGCGAACAGAATTTTCAACGAAGCCTCACAAGCTCTCGGTTTTGATATTAAGCAAATGATTTGGAATGGTAACAGCGAAACTCTTATGATTACCGAAAATACTCAGCCAGCCATAGTAACTATGAGTATTGCGGCGTTAAGAGTTTTGGAGGAAAAAGGGATAAAAGCGGATGTTGCGGCAGGTTTAAGTCTTGGAGAGTACAGCGCTCATATTGCGTCGGGCTCGCTTAACTTTACCGATGCAGTCAAGCTTGTAAGAAAAAGGGGCAAATATATGCAGGAGGAAGTGCCGATTGGCAAAGGTGCTATGGCGGCTATCTTAGCGCTTTCGCCCGAACAGGTCAAGGAATGCTGCAAAGCGGCATCTGCCCTTGGTGTGTGTGAACCTGCGAATTTCAATTGCCCTGGGCAAATAGTGGTATCCGGAGAAGTGGCTGCGGTAGAGAAATGTTGTGAAATAGCAAAGGAGATGGGGGCAAAACGTGCTATGCTGCTTCCTGTATCGGCTCCATTTCATTGTTCCATGCTCATGGGTGCAGGCGAAAAACTTGCTGCCGAGCTTGAGAAAGTAGAAGTATTTGACATGAAAATTCCGGTGATTACAAACGTTACGGCAGATTATATTGCGGACAAAAGCGATATCAAACCGCTTTTGATAAAACAGGTCAGCTCCTCGGTTTTATGGGAAGAAAGCGTAAGAAAAATGCTTGCCGATGGAGTCGATACGTTCATAGAAATAGGTCCGGGTAAAACACTTGGCGGTTTCATAAAGAAAATTGACAAAGATGTGGCAGTATATAACGTGGAAGATATGGCATCTTTGAATAAAACCTTGGAAGGGTTGGGTGCATAATGACACTAAATGGGAAAACAGCGGTTGTAACAGGCTCCGGCAGAGGAATTGGTAAAGCCGTTGCCATAAAGCTTGCAAAGCTTGGCGCAAATGTTGTAGTTAACGGCGTTTCGGACAGTGCAGACAAAACCTGTGAGGAAATTAAGGCTTTCGGAGGTAGCTGTATTGTAATAAAAGGCGATGTGAGCAATTATAATGATGTGGAAGCATTGATTAAAGGTGCCGTTGACCAGTTCGGCAAAATTGATATTCTTGTAAACAATGCGGGAATTACACGTGATGGACTCATTATGCGTATGTCTGAAGATGACTGGGATGCTGTGATAAATATAAATTTAAAAGGAGCTTTTAACTGCATTAAAGCGGCGACACGTCCCATGATGAAACAAAAAGGAGGAGTAATTATAAATATTACGTCCGTGGTAGGTTTGATGGGAAATGCAGGTCAGGCAAATTATGCCTCTTCAAAGGCAGGGCTTATCGGACTTACAAAATCAGCGGCAAAGGAACTTGCTTCAAGAAATATCAGATGCAATGCAGTCGCTCCAGGGTTCATTGATTCGGATATGACCGATAAACTTCCAGACGAGATAAAGAAAAGCTATCTTTCGGCCATTCCTATGTCAAAGTTCGGCACAACCGAAGATATTGCAGATGTAGTTGCGTTTTTGGCATCAGATATGTCAAAATACATAACGGGTCAGGTAATAAATGTTGACGGCGGACTGGTAATGTAATATAATGACATGAGATTGTACATCTTAAATAAAACACTTTAGAAAGTTTGTATTTAAAACCCGACAGCACCGAAGGGAGGTGACAATATGGAATTTGAAAAGGTAAGAGAAATAGTTGTTGAACAGCTTGGTGTTGATGAAGATTCAGTGACAATGGATGCTTCTTTTGTAGATGATTTGGGAGCTGATTCTTTGGATCTTGTAGAATTGATTATGGCTTTAGAAGAGGAATTTGATTTGGAAATTCCCGATGAAGATGCAGAGAAGATTTCTACAGTAGGTGATGCGGTTTCTTATATCAAGGATCACGTATAATATAAGCTAATGTGTACTGAAACAAGCAGTATGAAAGATGAGTCGGATCCCGCACTCATCAAAAGTGTGTGCGGGAGTTTAGCTTAAATGATGATAGTTTTTTGCTTTTGGAGCATTTATATAGATTGATTTAGGAAAGTACTATAAATATTGAGTGAAAGTCTTTTATTTTAATACCCATATAAGCAGGAGGGAATTATGAAACGAGTTGTAGTTACGGGGATGGGGGCGCTTACGCCCATAGGCAACAATAAAGATAAATTTTGGCAATCAATTAAAGACGGTGTTTGCGGAATTGACAAAATAACACGCTTTGACGCATCTGAACTGAAAACTCAAATTGCCGGAGAATTAAAGGATTTTGACGTAACAGCGTTCATAGATAAAAAAGAAGCACGCAAAATGGATCGATATACACAATACGGCTTGATTGCGGCTGAAGAAGCTTTCAGGGACGCAGGCATTGACATGAAAAAAGAAGACAGCTGGAGGGTCGGTGTCATAACGGGTTCCGGCGTTGGTGGAATTGAAACTCTTGAGGAACAGCATTCTGTTCTCCTTGAAAAAGGCGTGGGCAGAGTAAGTCCGTTTTTCATTCCGATGATGATTTCAAATATCGGAGCCGCCCATATCGCCATTAAGCTCGGCGCGCAGGGCATCAATCAAAATGTGGTATCTGCGTGTGCTTCCGGAACAAATGCTATCGGTGAAGCATTCAGACATATTAAATATGGCACAAGTGATGTAATCATCGCAGGTGGTGCGGAAGCTCCCATCACTCCCCTTTCTTTTGCGGGTTTTTGCAGTATGAAAGCAATGAGTACAAACAATGATAATCCCAAAACTGCCAGCAGACCATTTGATGCGGAGCGTGACGGATTTGTCATGAGCGAAGGCGCAGGCTTCATGGTGCTTGAAGAATTGGAGCATGCGAAAAAGAGGGGTGCAGAAATTATCTGCGAAATGGTCGGTTATGGAGCAACAGACGATGCTTATCATATCACAAGTCCTATACCAGGCGGTGAAGGCGGAGCAAGGGCTATGGAATTTGCTCTCCTGGATGCAGGCATTGGGCCAGAGGATATTGATTACATTAATGCTCACGGAACATCCACCGATTATAACGATAAATTTGAAACTATGGCAATCAAATCCGTGTTCAAAGATGCGGCGTATAAGCTTTCGGTAAGCTCCACAAAGTCCATGACGGGGCATCTCCTGGGCGCTGCCGGAGGCGTGGAGGCAATCGTGTGCGCAATGGCAATAAAGGAAGGTTTTATTCCAGCCACGATAAACTATCAAAATCCAGATCCGGAATGTGATTTGGATATTGTCCCGAACAAAGGAAGAAGTGCAAATGTTAATTATGCTATGTCAAATTCGCTTGGGTTCGGTGGACACAATGCCACAATTATATTCAAAAAATACGAGGATTAATGAAATTCTAGGTCATTTTAATGTCAAAAATAAATTTGCATTTTTGCATTTATAAACAAAAAACAGGATGGCTGTAAACTCTTTTAAACTTATTTTTTGATGGTGTTAAGTGTTTCCAAAATATAGAGTATCTCCCATGGGGATACTCTAATCTTGTATTGTCGGGACAGCCGTAAGACGGCATCTTTCGGCTGTCCCGACAATACAAAGCCTGTAACAAAGGAGAATGGCAATGAAAAACTTTGAAGAAAAAATAGGCTACAGATTTCATAACAGGGCAATCCTTGAAACAGCAATAACTCATAGCTCATACGCTAATGAAAAGAAAAAGGAAAGCAATGAACGGCTGGAGTTTTTGGGTGATTCCGTACTTAGTCTGATTGTCAGCAATTATTTATACAAAAATTTGTCAGACACTAATGAAGGTGATCTTACAAAAATCCGTGCCTCACTGGTATGTGAGCAGTCTTTGGCTGAACTTGCAAAAGGTATTGGCGTAGGTGAATATATAAAGCTTGGCAAGGGCGAGGAACAAACCGGAGGACGCGGCCGTCCGTCTGTTTTGTCCGATGCATTTGAGGCCATACTTGCTGCCATTTACCTTGACGGAGGTATCAATATAGCCGAGAAGTGGCTCATAGGCTTAATGGATGAAAAACTCAAACAGGCGCTTTCAGGAGAAATTTATCACGATTACAAATCCATGCTTCAGGAAGCTGTACAGCGTGGCAATATCGGCAAAGTGACATATACCACAATTAAAGAGACTGGACCCGATCACAATAAGTATTTTGAAGTGGAAGTCTGTATTGACGGCGAAGCAGTCAGCATCGGCACTGGGCAAAGCAAGAAGGAAGCAGAGCAGAATGCTGCAAAAAATGCTCTTGGCAGGATAAAGCCATGAGTGACAGACGTGTTTTTAATATCCCAATTTTCGTCCCTCATTTAGGATGCCCCTTTGATTGTGTATTCTGTAATCAAAAGCATATTACCGGTACCCAAAACACAATCACATCCGCCGATGTTGCCAAAATAATTGAAACTCATCTAAAAACTCTGCCTGAAAAGGATAGGTACGTCGAAGCGGCATTTTTCGGCGGAAGCTTTACTGGGGTTGACAAAAAACTTCAATGCGAACTCCTTGGTGCCGCATACGAATATATAAAAAACGGGAAAATTGATGGGATCCGCATTTCCACGAGACCTGACTATGTTTCCGAAGAAATTCTTGAAAATTTAAAAAATTATGGCGTTACAACAATTGAATTGGGTGTACAGTCCATGGCTGAAGATGTTTTAGCGGCATCTTGCAGGGGCCATGGCAGCGTGGACGTTGAAAAAGCGGTATGTCTAATCAAGCAATACCCGTTTCAATTGGGCCTTCAAATGATGACCGGGCTTCCTAAAGACACACCCGAAAAATCAATTTTTACTGCAAATAAATTGATTGCACTAAAGCCAGATTTTGCACGCATATATCCAACGCTCGTGGTAAAGGACACATATCTTGAAAAACAATACAAAAAAGGAGAATACATCCCCCAAACACTTGATGAAGCGGTATCGCTGTGTAAAAAATTGCTGCTTATGTTTAGTGAGGCAAATATTCCAGTAGTGAGAATTGCGCTTATGACAACGAAAGAAATTTCACCAAACGGTTCTGTTGTCGCAGGCCCGTTCCACAGTTCATTTCGCGAGTTGGTTGAAAGCTCTGTTTATTATGATAAAATAGAAAAGCTGCTTCAAGGGCACAAAAATAAAGTAGCAGTCATCAAGGTTAATGAAAAGGAAATTTCAAAGGCTGTAGGCAATAAAAGAGAAAATATCCGTAAAATATATAAAAACTACGGAATTCGTTTAAAGATACAGGGTAATCCCATATTGAAAAAAGGCGAGATTGTTTTAGTTTAGAGGTGAAGCAGGTGTTTTTAAAAAGGATAGAAATTCAAGGTTTTAAATCTTTCGCAGATAAAACGGTTTTGGAATTTGAACAGGGCGTCACCTCCATCGTAGGACCGAATGGAAGTGGAAAAAGCAATATTGCCGATGCTATACGCTGGGTTATGGGTGAAATGAGCATAAAATCTCTTAGAGGAGCGTCCATGCAGGATGTCATCTTTGCGGGGACGCAGACAAGAAAACCCGTTAATTTTGCGGAAGTAAGCCTCGTTTTAGATAACAGCAATAAAACTTTTCCCATTGATTTTGAGGAAGTTATCGTGACAAGAAGAGTTTTTCGTTCGGGCGAAAGTGTATATATGATTAACCGCGCGTCATGCAGATTGAAGGATATTCATGAGCTGTTTATGGATACGGGACTCGGACGCGACGGGTATTCCATCATAGGACAGGGAAATGTATCTCAAATTTTGTCTACTAAATCCGAAGACAGACGAAGCATTTTCGAAGAAGCGGCGGGAATATCAAAATATAAACACAGGAAAGAAGATGCACAGCGAAAACTAGAGTCGGTAAGTGAAAATCTAATACGGATCAAGGATATTATATCTGAATTGGAAACGCAACTTCTTCCTCTTGGTGAGCAGGCAGAAAAAGCCAGACAATATCTAATGCTGTACGAAGAATATAAGGGTTTGGATGTCAGCGTGAGTTTTGCCGCCATAGAAAAAAACAGAAAGCTTCTTTCGGAAACTCAGATGCAATATAAAAGCGTAAATGATGAATTAACCGATTTGAAAGAGCATGAAGGCGAACTTGAAAGAACACTTAATGCTCTTTATGAAGAGAGCCGCATCAAGGATATAAAAACGGAAGAAATGAACAAAACGCTGCGTGAAAACGAATCAAAAATCATGTCTCTGGAAAATAAGATTTCCATATTCGAAAACAATGTAAAAAACAACTCAGCAATGCTGCTCAAAATTGATAATGAAGTGTCATCAATAGAAAAACAAATTGAATCTTTGCTTTTGCAGATAGAAAATATAAAAAACGAAATCATGGATCTTAAAGAAAATTCAAAAAAGCTTTTGGAGGAATTCGACGAAATACAAGCTCAAAGTATGAATTTTGACGAAGAATTAAAATCTCGGAAAAGCATAATCGAAGAGCATAAAAGTGACATGATTGCCTGCATGAATGAAGTATCATCCGATAAGGCAAGAGTCAGCGGAATTGATAATCTGAAGAAAAGCTTTACTCAGCGCAGAGATATTGTCATGGCAGAACTGAAAAGCCACATCGAAGGACTTGAGAACACAAAAGGCGATATTGAAAAAAATCGTGCGTTAATATTGGAAAAACGTCAGAAGCTTACCGAAATGCAGGAGAGAGTAAATCGATTTTCCCAAAGAAAATCAAAAGCAGAACAGCTTTTGCAGGAGTATGCCGAGGAACTTGGAAGGCTCAATGTGGAATACAACTCAAAAGCCTCTAAAAAACGAATGCTGGAAGACATGGAAAACGAGTATGAAGGATATACAAAAAGCGTAAGAGCCGTATTGAAAGCACAGGAACTTAAAGGTCTTGCTATTTACGGCACGATTTCAGGACTCATTAGCGTAAAAAAAGAATATGTGACTGCAATTGAAATCGCATTAGGCGGAGCACTCCAAAATATTGTCGTTGAAGATGAGCAAGTCGCAAAATCAGCTATTGAGTATTTAAAACGCATAAATGGCGGACGCGCAACCTTTTTGCCCGTATCTTCGGTGCAAGGTCAGGTAACAGTACCCGATCTTAGAGAATATGAAGGTTTTATCGGTGTCGCAAGCGAGCTTGTAAGCTGTGATAGAAAATATCAGCAGATTATAAAAAACCTTCTCGGGCGTACCGCTGTTGTGGATAACATCGATAATGCCATAAGCATCAGTAGAACGTTTGGATATAAATTTCGCATTGTAACTCTTGATGGTGATGTAGTAAATGCCGGCGGTTCCATGTCGGGAGGAAGTGTAAATCCGGCAAACAGCTTTTTATCAAGAGCCAACGATATTAAAACCTTGGCTGCTGATTTGGCATCTCTAGCAGATAATATAAAAAAGCAAAAGGATAAGGTAGCCGAGGCTGAGGCTGATATGAAAAACATAGAAAATCAGCTTTCATCATATATTCCTATGGTGCGTGAATATGAGGATGAACTCCTTGGACTTGAGCATACCTGTGTTCATTTGCAAAAAGCTATGGAAAACAGTGCTCAAACCAAACAATCCTTAACCTCTGAATTAGAGCAAATAAATGAGCAGCTTGCAAAAGCAAACGAAGACATAGGCACTCTCATAAGCGCTATTTCGGTCAAGGAAGACAGAATTATCAAACTTAATCAAGAAATTGAAGCTTTTGAAGAACAATACAAAGACGCTTTTGCTCAAAAGGAAGAGCGTGCGAAATTGTTGATGGACAAAACAGTCAAACTTCGCTCCGTCGAAAAAGATATACAAGTTGCAAAGGACCGTATTAGAGCGATTGAAAATGATATAGCTGCAAAAAATGCGGATATTCAATCCAAATTTGCGGATAAAGCGCGTATTTGTGAAGAAAACGACACATTGAAAAAAAATATTGAAGAAAAGCGGCAAGAAGCGGATGAGGCAAGAACTCTGTCCGAGAATATCAAGCATGAACTTTGCCAGCTTGCATCGGAGAAGGAGAATATTGTAAATAAGCTTCAAAAGCTTCAAGGGTCAAATAAAGATCTGACAGATAAGCTTATACTGCTTCAACAGGAGTTTGGACGTATTGAAGCAAAGAAAGATAAACTTTCCACAGAATATGACAGTATTGTAAACAGACTGTGGGATGAATATGAGCTTACATATACCGCCGCCGCAGAAATCAGAAAAGAAATAGAAAATGAAAAGGAAGCGTTAAAGAGAATTAATGAGTTGAAGGTAAAAATGAAAGCTCTTGGCAGTGTTAATTTGGATGCGATTGAAGAGTATAAAACGGTGAAGACAAGATTTGAATTTATGTCCGAGCAAAAAAGTGATCTTGAAAAATCAAAGGAAAATTTGAATAAAATTATTCGTTCGACGCAAGAATTAATGGAAGAACATTTTTCAAATCAGTTTTCAAAAATAAATAAGAGCTTTGCGGAGGTGTTTTCGGAACTTTTCGGAGGCGGCAGAGGAAGACTTTATTTGTCGGAACCGGATAATATACTCGAAAGCGGTATTGAGATTGAAGTTCAAATGCCTGGCAAAGGACTTCAAAATATTGACCTTTATTCGGGCGGAGAAAAATCTTTTATAGCAATTGCGCTGCTTTTTGCCATACTAAAAGTTAAGCCGACCCCGTTTTGCATACTAGATGAAATTGATGCAGCTCTTGATGATGTCAATGTGTCGCGTTTTGCTTCATATTTGAGAAACTACTTGTCAATGACACAATTCATTGTAATTACACATAGACGAGGCACCATGGAAGCATCGAATATTTTGTACGGCGTTACTATGCAGGAAAAAGGAGTGTCGAAACTTTTGTCGCTTCACATAGACGACATAAAAGATGAAATGGCAAATTGAGCACCGCTTTTAAGGAGGAAATTATATGGGTTTTTTTGACAAATTAAAGCAGAGTCTAAATAAAACAAGAACTGCTATTGCGGAACAGGTAAACGAGGTTTTCAAAGCATTTGTAAAGGTTGATGACGAGCTTTTTGACGAGCTTGAGGAAGCGCTCATTATGGCAGACATAGGCGTGGAAACATCATCTTACATCATCAAAGAACTTCGCGACAGGGTTAAAACGAAGCGTATTACGGACGGAAATTTGGTAAAAGACGAATTAAAAGACGTTATAAGTGACATTTTATCTCAACAAGATTGTCAAATGCACTTAGACAGCAACCCTTCCGTAATTTTGGTAATCGGCGTAAACGGAGTAGGAAAAACTACAAGCATAGGCAAGCTTGCAACGTATTATAAAGCACAGGGAAAGAAAGTGCTTTTGGCAGCTGCGGATACCTTTCGCGCCGCTGCAATTGATCAGCTGGATATCTGGGCTTCAAGAAGCGGCTGCGATATAATAAAGCAAAAAGAAAACAGCGACCCTGCCGCAGTGGTTTTTGATGCGTGTAATGCCGCAAAAGCAAGAGGAGTGGATATACTGATCTGTGATACAGCAGGCAGATTACACAACAAGAAAAATCTTATGGCGGAACTTGCAAAAATATCAAGGGTGATTGAAAGAGAACTTCCCGGCGCGTCAAAAGAAACTTTGCTTGTGCTTGACGCAACAACTGGGCAAAATGCTGTAAGCCAGGCAAAACTTTTTTCGGAAGCTGCGAATATTTCCGGTATTATATTGACAAAGCTGGACGGTACTGCAAAGGGCGGCATTGTAATTGCAATAAGCAGAGAACTGCAAATCCCCGTCAAATTCATAGGTGTAGGCGAAGGCACTGACGATTTGCAGGTATTTAATCCGTTGGATTTTGCAATAGCTTTGTTTGAAGAAAATACTGATTGAGAACACTCTGACAAAAGTGGCAATGCCGATACTTTAAAAGCACAAATTTTCACGAACTTCTTTTTTGCAGTATTTTTAAACGATTTTTAGAAAGGAGTTTACAATGAAGTCAAATAGGCTCAAAGGAATAGTAAAACCCATTATTGCTCTTACGGCTTTAATACTTATTGCTGCAGGCGTGATTGCTGTTAATATTTACTATGAATATTTGCAGTATGCGGAAATCGGATATCGGTACATTTATGTATTTTTTACAAATATCACTGCAAAATTAGGTGTGCAAACTTTAAGCTTTGCACTGGTATTTATGTATTTTCTTGCCAACAATTTTATCATACGAAAAATCATATACACTCAAAACAATGACCTTGCCGTAGTGCGAAAACCTTTTATAATTGTGGTTTTTACTTTTATTTTAGCCTTTTTGGCAAGCACCGTCATCAGCGACAAAGTATATCAAAATTTTCTCATTTTTTCTAATGCTTCAAAATTCGGGGAAACAGATCCTCTTTTTGGGCATGACATAGGATATTATGTTTTTACACGCCCATTTTATATTGCTGTTATTCAAAGCGTGAAAGGTATTTTGCTGTTTAATATAATATATACATTCTTAATTTACGTTCTCCTGCAGCTTCGCGACGGAATTGAAGCATTTAAAAAGCTTTTTGAAAACAAGGGTGTGTTTATTCACAGCATGACAAATGTTATGCTGTATGTTGTCACCATTGCACTTTCTTACAAATTTGCAAAAGAAAATATTTTATACTCAAGCTTTGGCGGCATTTCAGGGGCAGGATTCACTCATATTAAAATTTGGCTTGTATATTATAAAATTGCGCCGCTCCTGCTGATTATTATTGTTCCTCTAGTCATTTATTTTCTTCTTAAAGCAAAGTTTATTCCTGCCGTAGTAAGCGTGCTTATTTTTCCGAGTGTGTGGGTGCTTACATTTGCGGCGGCTTGTGTAAATCAGAGTTTAATTGTGGATTCTGACGAGCTTGCGATTGAAGCGCCATATATACAAAACAACATCAACATGACAAGAAGGGCCTACGGTCTTGACAAAATACAAGAAAAAGACTACAATATCTCCAACAATCTCACTTATAAAGATATTTCTTCCCGCGGCAGGCTTTTTTCAAATTTCTGCATTGCGGACGCCGATGAGCAGCTCTCGGCAACAAATAAACTTCAAGGCTTGGGTACATATTACAAATTTTCGGATTGTGACCTTGTTCCTTATGAAATTGATGGAGATAAAACCTTTGTTGCTGTCAGCGTCAGAGAACTGGATAATGACAAAATAGGAAAAACAACGGATACTTATGTTAATAAAACCTTTAAATATACACATGGAACAGGCGTAGTCGTCAGCGATATCCGTTCAAATGCGTCAGACAATCAGCCTGAATTTATCGTGAAGGATATCCCCGTGCTTTCAAATGTAGGATTTCCCAAGATAACACAGCCGAGAATTTATTACGGTGAAAAGATGAACAACTCCGTAGTGGTGAAAACCGGATACACAGAAGTCGATTATCAAAACGTTGAACAAAACGGCTATTCGTATGAAGGCTTTGGCGGTATTCAGATGACAACTTTAAACAGGCTCGTGTTATCTGTAATGAATAGGGATTATCAAATGTTGTTTTCGGGGCAGATTACATCTGAGAGCCGTGCGCTGATTAATCGAAATATTATACAGCGTGCTAAAAAAATTGCACCTTTCTTTTTATATGATTCAAACCCTTATATGATAATTACGGATAATGGGGATTTAAAATGGGTTCTTGACGCATACACCGTAACGGATCAGTATCCTTATTCTACTGTTGCAGGACAGATTAACTACATCCGCTGCCCTGTCAAGGTGGTTATAGATGCGTTCAACGGAACGGTTGATTTTTATATTATTGATAATGATAATCCGTTTGTGGCAACTTATAAAAATATGTACCCGACACTTTTCTCACAAAACGAAATTCCGGATGATATTTTGTCCCATATCCGTTATCCGCAGGATATGTTTAAAATTCAAGCTGAAATATATAAAAAATATCATGTGACGGATGCCGTAAGCTTTTATGATAAGAACGACATTTTGGATTTTGCAAAAGAGAAGAACAAAAAAGGCGAAAATCAGTACGTTGAAAGCTATTATAATCTGACAACAGACGAAAATAATGAAACCTCATGCGTTATCACCATCCCTTACACGCAAGCTCAAAGCAATGATATTTGCGGGTGGCTTGAAGCAGGCTCCGATAAAGAAAATTATGGACAAATAACTGCATACCACGTAAATCAAACCGATGAAAACAAAGCGTATGGAATTATGTATGCGGAAAAACTGATAGAAAATGACAGTACAATCAGTGGTCAAATCAGTGCTCTGTCAGCAAACGGAGCAAAGGTCAGTATGGGTAATATGCGGGTTTTGCCCGTTAAAAATTCTTTGATATATATATCACCCGTATATGTGACCAATACGGAAAACTCTGCAGCATATCCTGAGCTTAAGCGGGTTATTGCAATATACAACGATAAAATTGCCATGGAAAAGACTCTGTTTGATAGTCTTCAGGTTATTTTCGGAAAGAAGAGAGCAAATATTGATGTACAAGAAAACCTTGAAGAAGAACCCACCCTAAATGAGCTTATAGATTCCATTATAAATATGTATGACAGCATAAAACAGTATAATATGGCGAACGATTGGGAAAATTACGGAAAAGCGATGCGTGAGTTTGACGAAAAAATGTCTAAGCTGAAGGAAAAGAAAAAAGAAGTAGATGAGAAAAATTCTTTTGTTGGGCCTCCGAGGGCCGATGAACATACAGGAAGTTAAGGAGAAAAAATGCGTATATTAGGAATTGATTACGGCGACAGCAGAGTTGGTGTAGCTGTCAGTGATATTATGGGCTGGACGGCGCAAGCTGTAGGTACCTTGCAAAACAAAGGCATGAAACGTTTGATAGATGATTTATCGGTAATAATAAATCAGTATGACCCTGAAAAAATAGTTATAGGACTTCCTAAAAATATGGACGGCAGTATAGGCTTTCGCGGAGAAATGACCTATCGTTTTGCCGATGAGCTAAAAAAGCATTATACAGGTGAGATTGTATTTTGGGATGAGAGATTATCAACAGTTTCAGCCGAAAATATATTGAGGGAAACAAACACTCGCAGTCGCAAGCGAAAAAAATTGCTTGATACCGTATCTGCCTGCATTATTTTGGAAGGATACATGAACTCGGTAAAAAACAGGTGAAAATGGGACGGGAAGAAAACTCCCGTCCCTGTATTTGCCGCTTTATACAAAGATAATTCCCGTCATCGAGGATATAATATATCTGCCAGTTTTTTAAAGTCAGGGCGGCCTGCCGAGTCCAAAAGATAAGCGCTTTCCTTGGCATTTCTCTTTCTGTTTTCATTCAATTCGCGGATGATGGCTTCGGCTCTTTGAATTCCCATTCCGTGTCCGTAAAACCTGCCGTTTCCCATATCAATAACATTTTCACCCTGCATTTCCGGCGAAAGCGGGCTCACGTCAGGATTGTCGAAATATCTTCTATCCCCGGGCAAATAGTCGGTTTCCCTTTGCATGAGTCCAACCTCTGTCAAATTTTTATCTATGTGATGCCAATTCATAAGATGTATTTTGGGAAACGTTTCATCAAACAAGTCTTTACCATAAAGCTCAAGAAGCGCTTTATAGTATACAATAATCATCGCCGTAGCACACTCGGTGGCATATTTGAAACCGTTTGTGAAAATATCTTGTATTGCCTGGCTTGGCGCAGCATCATCCTTTAAAACAAATCCTCCCTGATTCGTTCTTTCCCAGTATCGAGAATTGCATCTGGATTTTCTGAAAACCTCAAAGTCCATGCCGCTGCGGTTTAAGCTTTCTGCGGCATTTATGATTTCTTTTCTCAAGGCAAGTTCAAATTCAAGTTGTTTTGAGGATGAATACCTGTACTTGTGACTGCTTGCTGACAAAATGTCAAGAATGTTTTTTTCTATACGACTTGGAGCATATTCACCCACAAATTCCGCCAAATCAACTGTGATGTTTGCAACTAAAATCATTTTCTTCCCCCCAACTTCGCCGCTGCGATTTTAATCTGTTCTTCAATTGGATTGTGCAGCCATTGCTTCCATGCATCCACGCTTTTACGGTGCAGTTTCTGCGAGTATCTGCAAAGAATTTCTTTGGTGTTATCCTCTGCACTGTGGAAGGCATCAAGAAGTGCGATTTCCGTTTGAGCGAGATTATCATCGGCATTTTTACATAGATATTTCGCATCCCAATCGACATTATATGGACGAGGTCTGCTTGTGCGAAGAAAGCTTTCCCCTGTAAAACGCAGGTACGGCTCATTTTCTTTTAGATAAGCAAGATATTCGGAATATCTCTTTTTAACATTAAATTCTTCGGCATTTAAGCCAAGCAATTTGCAGGCAAGCTTTATATCCGACGGTTCATTTGAGCGAAGATATCTTGCTATAAGCTTTAGTGCATCGGAATCATAGCAGTGAAAAAACACCCATACCAAATCATGAATATAGTAACCGTTGCGATTTCTTTTAAAAATCAGATTTGCCAAAATCGGGAGAATAGTTTTATCGTGATATGTATTAATTAAAAGCGACGCGGTAAAGTCGAGTATTTCGTCATAATCGTCGCATAAACCGTCATCAGCGGCTCCAGTGAGCAGAATCCATTTTAATACTTGAGGAATAGCTTCTTCATCTTCCAATGAAATTTTGCCTGACTTTGATATAATATCTTGATTTTTTAACATTTTCCCACAAAGCTTTATCGCAAGTTTATTGCGTTGATTTAAGTATTCATACACAGATAATTTAAAAATCTCCGGAATAAGCAAAAACAAGGAAGAAAACTTCAATTTTTTATTGTTTATAAAATCAGCCGCAGACTGCTTATCTTGCTCCGCCATGCTGCAAAAAGCGGATTTTAAAGCTTTTGTACCGTATTTGCATCTTACTCTGTCTGCATAACAAAAAGCATTTCTTATAAGCATATAATATCTCCTTTCAAATTCGTTTACATAAAATTGAGATATTATATAATATTAAGAAATGCTTGTTTTTGTGATTATGATTCCGTAATTGTTCCGCCGTTTACATGGAGTACCTGTCCGGTCACATATGCCGAATCATCGCTTGCGAGGTACACGTAGGTCGGCGCTATTTCAAATGGTTGTGCCGCACGGCCTAAAGGTACGTCCTGTCCGAAGGTTGCAACATCTTGCTCAGAAAAGCTTGATGTTATAAGAGGTGTCCATACGGGACCCGGAGCGACTGCGTTTACTCTTATCCCACTTCCCGCAAGAGAAAGTGCCAAAGAACGTGTAAATGAAACAATAGCACCTTTCGTTGCCGAATAGTCAATAAGAGTCGGCTGTCCCTTGTATGCAGTAACGGAAGTTGTGTTTATAATTGTACTGCCTTCCTTCATATATGGAAGAGCCGCCTTTGTCATATAAAAATAGCTTATAACGTTTGTGGCAAATGTGTTGTTTAGCTGTTCTGCCGTGATATCTTCAATACTGTTTTGAGGGTACTGTACGGCGATATTATTTACCACAACATCCACATGACCAAACTCGTTTACAGCAGTATCTACCACTTGTTTTGCTGATTCTTCCTTTTTCAGGTCGCATTTTACCAGTACACAGCGTCCGCCCGCATTTTCCACCAGCTTTACAGTTTCCCCGGCATCCGCCTGCTCGCTGTAGAAAGCAACCACTATATCGGCTCCTTCTTTTGCAAATGCCACTGCGGCAGCCTGCCCTATTCCACTATCGCCCCCCGTGATAATTGCAACACGGTCTTTCAGTTTGTTGGAAGCTTTATAATTCGGATTATCCGTAACTGGCAGAGGCTGCATTGTCTTCTGTGAACCTGGCTGCATCGACTGATGCTGTGGCGGAAAGTTTGACGGCGTGCTTGGCTGTGCATTTTGGTATGTGTTTGTTGAATTAGGCATAATTTTCGTTCCTTTCTTATTTATATCCTTTTGCCTGTGCGTCGGCCTCATCTTTTATTTCATGGCGCATACCGCTTAAAGCCTGTCTTCTGCGCTCGTTTTTATCAATAAGAGCCTTTTTTGTTTTTTCGTCGACTGTTTTAGCAATCATATCGTCTGCAAGCTCCATATTGTGTATTGTCATATTTATATTTTTTTGAATTCTCTTTACATTGTCTTTACGATTATCAGGTTTGTTTTTCATTTTATTTGCTCCTTTTTAAAATACTTAAAAACCCGGGTCTGATATTATTATTTTATTAATTTAAATCGTTTATAAGTGGTTAGTTTTTGAAAAATAGACTGCCAACAGTTGCCCAAAATACACTCACTTTTTGCAATAGTCATATGTAAAAATTTAAATTTACGTTTAATCAAATCTTTATCGAAAAAATGTTTTTGCCTGTGGCAAAACCCTTGAAGTTTTAAGTTGTTTTAATTCATTTCTTATCACCAGAGGAGATTTTTATTGTAAACTGCGCTTCAAACGCCCCAAAATATAAAATACACAAACAAAAATACGCTCGTTTATGGTCTTTTTGAAAATCTTTTTATCTATTTTATATAAAAATTTTAAAAAAGGTATTTATTTTTTATCTGATTTATTGTAGAATATATTCGTAGTATTGTGTAGTATGGAAGGATGGTAGAAAATGAGCTCAAATTTGCAGCAAGTGCAAGTGGTTACTGTTATTTCGCTTGTGCTTTTTTCTTTATTGATGGTAAGCATCGGAATTTACAGCATATCCAAAACAAAAACCATTGACGGGTTCTTGCTTGGAGGAAGAAACATCGGCGCGTGGGTATCTGCATTCGCATATGGTACATCTTATTTTTCAGCAGTCATTTTTATAGGCTATGCGGGAAAGCACGGCTGGGATATCGGTTTTGGCAGTATGTGGATAGGAGTTGGAAATGCCGTACTTGGATGCTTGCTTGCGTGGCTCATTCTTGCGAAAAAAACGAGGGCCATGACACACAAACTCAACGTGAAAACAATGCCCGAATTTTTTGAGGCAAGATATCGTTCAACAGCGATGAAGGTTTTTGCGGCGGCGATGATATTCATATTTCTGGTTCCGTATTCAGCAGCGGTATACAAAGGTTTGGGCTCAATGTTCAATACAATTTTCCCGAGTATACCCGTGCAGACATGTATGCTGATTGTAGCGATTTTAACTGCAATTTATTTGGTTCTTGGCGGCTATGTTGCAACGGCGTATACGGATTTTGTGCAGGGAATTATTATGATTTTCGGCGTTTTCGCAATGGTTGTCGCAATTGTGAAAAATCCCGCCGTAGGTGGAATTGCAAGCGGAATCTCTAAAATCAGGCAAATTAATCCTGACTTGGTAAGTCCGTGGGGTGCGGGAAGCTGGAAGTTTTTGTGCATAAACATTCTTTTAACCAGTTTCGGCACATGGGGACTTCCCCAGATGGTCGGCAAATATTATGCGATTAAAGATGAAAAAAGCATTAGAACCGCAACCATTGTATCCACCGTATTTGCGGCGATTATAGGCTGCGGTGCGTACTTTATAGGTTCACTTGCGAGATTGTTTTTGGGCAATACCCTGCCTCAAGGAGGCTATGATGCGGTCGTTCCGCAAATGCTTCTTACAGCGCTTGGTGACAGCAATTTGATTACAACTATTATCCTTGCAGTCATACTCCTGTTGCTTTTGTCGGCGTCCATGTCCACCTTGGCATCGGTTGTACTGACATCTGCATCTGCAATTTCAGTTGACCTGATGCCTGTTGTGCGCAAAAAATATAAAAAAGAACGTCAAATGTATGTGACGAGGATACTATGCTTTATTTTCGTGGCACTTTCTTACTTGTTTGCCACCATGAACATCGCAATTATTGTTTCCATTATGTCTTTTTCGTGGGGCGTTGTGTCAGGCTGTTTTATCGGTCCGTACCTTTGGGGGATTTACTCAAAGAATACAACCAAAGCAGGTGCATGGGCAGGTATGATTTGCGGCTTTTTAACGGTTGCGATATCCACTGCCGTAATAAGCGCTTTATTCGGATTTAAAGCGGCGGTTTCTATGTCGCCGCAAATGGGAGTTGCGGCAATGGCAGTATCTATCATTGTCGTGCCGGCAGTGAGCAAAGTTACAAAAAGATTTGACAGCAAACATCTTGAAGAAGTTTTTGAAAAAGCGGCATAAAGATTGTGATGAAGCACTGATGAAGGCAATCAGTGCTTCATTGAATGTTGCCGCATATGTTTTACATAGAATGGGAGTAATGTTAAAATGATTTGGAATACAGAAGCGGAAACAATGTCAAGAAAAGACATAAAAGCGCTGCAGCTTGCAAAACTCAGGGAAACCGTATCCCGCGTGTACCATTGTGTACCGTTTTACAGAAAGCGCTTTGATGAAGCGGGAATAATCCCCGATGACATAAAAACGCTAGAAGATTTGCAAAAAATACCGTTTACCGTAAAAGATGATCTTAGAGATAATTATCCATATGGACTTTTCGGCGTTCCTATGAAGGATATTGTAAGAATTCATGCTTCAAGCGGAACCACAGGGAAACCTACCGTTGTGGGATACACTAAAAATGATATTGAAATGTGGAGCGAATGTGTCGCAAGACTTATTACTATGGCAGGCGGTACTGCTGAGGATATTGCTCAAATATCGTTTGGCTACGGCTTATTTACAGGAGCATTCGGGCTTCATTATGGCATGGAAAAAGTCGGAGCGGCAGTGATTCCCATGTCGGCAGGCAATACGGAAAAACAGCTCATGATTATGCAGGATTTTAAACCGACAATCTTGATAAGTACTCCGTCATATGCCCTTTATATGTCCGAGGTAGCGCAGGAGCTGGGAATAAAAAAGGAAGCTTTAAGCCTGCGTATTGGTATGTTCGGTGCGGAAGGACATACCGAAGAAATGAGAAAAGAACTGGAAAAACGCTGGGGAATAGTAGCGACTGAAAATTATGGTTTGAGCGAGGTAACAGGGCCGGGTGTCGCTGGAGAATGTACTTATCATACCGGAATGCATATCAATGAGGATTATTTTATTGTTGAAATTATCGACCCTGAAACAGGTGAAGTTTTGCCTGATGGTGAAACAGGTGAAGTTGTAATTACTCCTATACAAAAGGAAGGTATACCTCTTCTGCGTTACAGGACCAAAGATATCAGCCGAATAGATACGGAAAAATGTGAATGCGGAAGAACTACAGCGCGCTTGCATAAAATTCAAGGACGCACAGATGATATGCTCATTATAAAGGGTGTAAACGTGTTCCCTTCGCAGGTGGAAAGCGTTTTGCTCGGTATGGAGCAAATAAGTCCACAATATCAGTTAGTAGTTTCCAAAAAAGGCTTTACCGATGATTTGGAGGTAAAGGTGGAGCTGCAGGATATCGAACTTTTGGAAAATTTCAGTGAGCTTGAGGCTTTGAGGAAAAAAATTCATCATAAGCTGCAAACAGTGCTTGGCTTGGATGCGAAGGTGAGTTTGGTGGGACCTAAATCCATTGAAAGAACCTCCGGCAAGGCAAAGCGTGTACTTGATTTAAGAAATCTCTAAATAATTCACAAATTAAGAGGTTTCTTAAAATAGATTTATTTATGTGCAAGGAAAGGGATTGATTAAAGAGATGAAAAGGCTTATGCTTGGCAATGAAGCAATTGCCCGTGGTGCCTATGAGGCGGGAGTAAGCGTGGTATCTTCGTATCCCGGTACACCAAGTACCGAGATTACGGAATATGCCGCAAAATATAATGAAATTTATACGGAATGGGCGCCGAACGAGAAAGTTGCGGCGGAAGTTGCAATCGGTGCATCTATTGCGGGTGCAAGAAGTATGTCGTGTATGAAACACGTCGGAATGAATGTTATGGCAGATCCTCTTTTTACCGTCAGCTATACGGGGGTTAACGGAGGTTTGGTATTTTGTGTAGCAGACGATCCGGGTATGCACAGCTCGCAGAATGAGCAAGACAGCAGACACTATGCAAAAGCATCAAAAACCATGATGCTTGAGCCGTCAGACAGTGCCGAATGTAAATATTTTGTAAAAAAAGCATATGAACTTAGCGAAAAATTTGACACACCCGTTATTATTCGTCTTTCTACCAGGGTGTCCCACTCGCAAAGCTTAGTTGAGGAAGAAGAAAGAGAAAATTATTTGTTGAAGGATTACACAAAAAATATTCCCAAATATGTAATGATGCCAGGAATGGCAAGGAAACGCCATGTTGTGGTAGAGGACAGAATCAGGGCGTTGACTGCATTTGCGGAAGATTGCGAATTTAACAAAATAGAAATGAACTCCAGCAAAATAGGTATTATTGCAAGCGGAATTTCATATATGTATGCAAAAGAAGCACTTGGCGACAAGTCTAGTTATCTTAAACTCGGCATGGTATACCCGCTTCCCGAAAAACTCATTTTAGATTTTGCGTCCAAGGTAGAAAAAGTTTATGTAATTGAAGAACTTGACCCCATATTTGAACAGCATTGCAGGGCATTGGGCATTGATGTAATCGGAAAAGAAGTATTTAGTCTTTTGGGCGAATATACTTCTGAGATGATTAAGAAGTCTGTTTTAGGAGAGGCTGCTTCCCAGAAAATTGAGCTGGATGAAGAAATCCCTGTCCGTCCTCCGGTTATGTGCGCAGGCTGTCCGCATAGAGGAACGTTTTATGTTTTAAAAAAGCTTAACCTTACTGTAAGCGGGGATATTGGCTGCTATACGCTTGGTGCTGCTGCGCCATTGTCGAGTCTTGATACCACAATATGCATGGGAGCAAGCGTAAGTGCTGCTTTGGGCATGGCAAAGGCAAGAGGAAGGGATTTTAATAAAAAGTTGGTTTCGGTTATCGGTGATTCAACATTCATCCATTCAGGTATTACGGGATTGATTGATATTGTGTACAACAAAGGCAGCAATACCGTAATCATTTTGGATAATTCCATTACGGGTATGACAGGCCATCAGGAAAATCCCACTACCGGATATACCATAAAGGGAGAACCTACAAAACAGGTAAACTTAATAACGCTTTGCAAATCAATCGGGGTTGACAGAGTGGTAATTGCCGACCCGTTTAACCTCAAGGAATTTGAGCGTGTGGTAAAAGAAGAAACTGAAGCGGATGAGCCTTCAGTAATCATTGCTCAAAGGCCTTGTGCACTGCTAAAGTCGGTAAAATATACAGGAAACTGCGTGATAAACGATAAATGTAAAAAGTGCAAAGTGTGCATGAAACTTGGCTGTCCGGCAATTTCATGGAACGGAGAAAATATTAAAATAGATGCCACGCAGTGCAACGGATGCGGACTGTGCATTAATGTGTGTCCGTTCGGCGCAATAGAAAAGGTTGGTGAAAAGTAATGAACAAAAGCATTATGATAGTTGGCGTAGGCGGACAAGGGACGTTGCTTGCAAGCCGTATTTTGGGAAACGTTGCAATCAGTGAAGGGTATGACGTGAAAGTATCTGAAGTGCATGGAATGTCCCAGCGCGGAGGAAGCGTTGTTACTTATGTAAAATATGGTGAAAAGGTATTTTCGCCGATTATTGATGAAGGAGAAGCGGATATTATTTTAGCTTTTGAATTGTTGGAAGCATACAGAGCATTGCCGTATCTAAAAAAAGGCGGGAAAATAATTGTAAATACACAAAGGATATCTCCTATGCCCGTAATTATCGGGGACAAAAAATATCCCGAAAATATCGAGGAAAAAATAAAAGAAAAAGTTGACGCCGTTTTCGTTGATGCCTTAAAAGCCGCAGAAGAAGCAGGAAATATAAAAGCTGTGAATGTAGTGCTGATTGGAGTAATGGCGAAAAATACGGACGCTGCATATGAGAAGTGGATTGAAGTTCTCAAACAAACCGTTCCCGCCAAGTTTCTTGAAGTTAATTTAAAGGCCTTTGACTTGGGATACAATATGTTTTAATTTGTAAAGATTTCCCTTAAAATTTATTTATGAAGGTGGGTTTTATGGCTTATTACGATAAAGAAAATGAATGTATGGATAGAGAACGGCTGATTGAACTTCAAAGTGAGCGTTTGATTTGGCAGGTTAAAAGAATGTATGATAAAGTTCCCCTATTTCGGGAGCGTATGCAGGAGAAAGGTTTGCTCCCAGAAGATATAAGGTCAGTAGAGGATTTGAAGCATCTTCCGTTTTCGTATAAGCAGGATTTGCGGGATTATTATCCATATGGCTTATTTGCGGTTCCGACTTCTGAAATTGTCAGAGTTCATGCATCAAGCGGCACAACAGGGAAACAGATTGTAGTCGGCTATACAAGAAAAGATTTGGATGACTGGTCAACTTGTACGGCTCGCCAATTGGCTGCAACGGGAGCGGACAAAAATTCTTTTGTTCAGGTGTCTTATGGCTACGGTCTTTTTACCGGCGGACTTGGCCTTCACGGCGGAACAGAAAAACTGGGAGCTACCGTCATTCCCATATCTTCAGGAAATACGCAGCGCCAGATTCAAACCATGATTGATTTTGGTGCCACACATTTATGCTGTACTCCTTCTTATGCGATGTATCTGGGAGAAACCATAGAGGAAATGGGACTTACAGAGGAACTTAAGCTAAAAGCGGGTATTTTCGGTGCAGAACCATGGACGGAGGATATGCGAAAAGCAATCGAGGAAAAACTTCGACTCAAAGCATATGATATATACGGACTCAGCGAGATTATGGGTCCCGGAGTTGCCTACGAATGCGACAAGCAGAAGGGGATGCATATTTGCGAGGATATGTTCATTCCCGAAATCATAGACCCCAATACGTGCGAGGTCCTTCCCGCAGGCAGCTTGGGAGAGTTGGTTTTCACAACGATTACAAAAGAAGGTTTTCCTCTGATTCGTTATCGAACAAGGGATATTGCTTCTCTTAACTATGAAAAATGTGAATGCGGAAGAAGCTTTGTTAGAATGAACAAGCCTCAAGGCAGAAGCGATGACATGATGATTATCCGTGGTGTAAATGTATTCCCTTCGCAGATTGAAGAGGTACTTTTGAGAGTCGGAGGCGACGTGACACCCAATTACATGGTTATTGTAGACCGTGTTAATAACCATGATACTTTGGAAGTTCAGGTTGAAATGTCTGATAAATTATTTTCCGATGATGTAAAATCCGTTGAATTTGTAGAAGAAAAGATTAAAAGCCAGCTTGCAAGCGTCTTGGGATTGGCTGCCAAAGTACGGTTGGTAGAACCTAAAACAATCGCCAGAAGCGAGGGTAAGGCAAAACGGGTTTTGGATAAGAGAAAACTATAATTTAGGAGGGAAAGTGTTATGCTGGTAAAACAAATTTCTGTGTTTGTAGAGAACAAATTCGGCAGATTGGCGGAAATTATAAGTATTTTAGGTAACAACAATATCGATATCAGCGCATTGTCCATTGCCGATACTACAGATTTTGGAATTTTAAGACTTATTGTAAATGACCCGAATCTTGCGGAAAAAGTGTTGAAGGATAACGGCTTGGCGGTAAAATCAACCGAAGTTATTGCTGTAGCCGTAGAAGATAAACCGGGTGGGCTTGCAAGGGTTTTAAATATTTTAAAAGATGCCAATATAAGCATTGAATATATGTATGCCTTTATCGGCAAGAGCGAAAGCGGGGCATTGGTTATTATCAGGGTGGATCAGCCTAATGAAGCTATTAATGTATTGAAAAATTCAGGAATTGAAATTATAAAAGCAAGCGATGTATACAGGCTATAGCTGATGTAAAAACAGACAATTCTTTTTTAAGTCTTGTCTGTTTTTTTGATATCATTAAATTATTGTGATTTGTGCATTTTAAATTCTTATAAAATATTGTAACAAACCAATAAATATGATATAATTGCGTTCATGATAAAATACCAAAAGCGTTAACTGCAGGAGGAGATTTTTATGGGACTCTTTGGCGGAGGATATACAAAAGAAGGACCGGGTGTTGACAAAAACGCGCCTAAAAAGAAAGGCGTCTTCTTATATTTTGAGATTTTTTTCAGAAAATTCTGGAAATTAGTTCAAGCTGATATTTTATACTTTTTTACAAGCTTGCCCATTATTATGATTTTATATGTTTTTGCCCCCGTTTCTTCCGACTTGATTATACGAATAGTTCCCGATGCAAAGTTTGATGAACAAATTATGTCAACCATGCAGTTGGGTTTTCGTGCTATGTTTGCGATAGGACTTTTCACGCTTTGGGGGTCTGGACCCGCCAGCGCAGGATATGCATATATTTTAAGGTCATTTACCCGTGAACAGCATGCCTGGATATTGAGCGACTTTTTTGCTAAATTTAAAGAAAACTTTAAGCAGGGTATAGTTGTTGTTATTGTAGATTTATTCGTGTTTGTACTTGGGCTCAATGCCCTTATGTTTTATTTTTCCTGCTTTACTGGCACAAATTCGGGCATATGGCTTTTGTTTGCATACATTACCTTCATTATGCTCCTTATTTATACTTTTTTACATTACTACATCTACCAAATTATGATAACATTCGAGTGCAGCATAGGGCAGCTTTATAAAAATTCTATGATTTTCGCCATGGCAAAATTGCCCATGAATGTTCTTCTTACAGTAATCATGCTTATTTTGTTGTATTCTATGTTTATAGTAATAAATCCCATGCTTGCGTTAGTCTTTTCTGCATTTTTGTGGATCGGGGTAATGGCGTTTCCAATTGCCTTTTATGCATCTAAAACTATTGACAAAACCCTACTTAATGAACATATTCTCAAAAATAAGTCTGAAAAGGATGAAAATGACAACATGGATTGGGAGGAAGAAGAATAATGGCTGTTGCTGGCAAATATGACGTTGCTGTAATAGGAGGCGGACATGCTGGTGTGGAAGCGGCTTTAGCCGCCGCACGGCTCGGATGCAAGGTTGTAATGTTTTCCATCAGTCTTGACGCAGTCGGCAATCTGCCGTGCAATCCAAGCATAGGCGGAACAGCAAAGGGACACCTCGTAAGAGAGATTGACGCTTTGGGCGGAGAAATGGGAAAAGTCACCGATGCGGTGTTTATTCAATCAAAAATGCTCAACAAAGGCAAAGGTCCTGCCGTACATTCCCTTCGTGCGCAGGTTGATCGAAAAAAATACCATATGGAAATAAAGAAACGTCTTGAGTATCAAGAAAATTTAGATGTTAAGCAAGCAGAAATTGTAGATATTTTGACTGAAAACAACGCAGTTTACGCAGTTGTTACCCAAACAGGAATGCAGTATCTCGCCAAAACCGTAATAATCGCTACGGGAACATATCTAAGAGGCAAAATATTGATTGGCGACTACGAAAGAGAAAGCGGACCTGATGGTATGTTTCCTGCAAAACAATTGTCGGAAAGCTTAAAAAGAATCGGGATAAAGCTTTTGCGATTTAAAACAGGAACACCCGCAAGAATTCATGCTGATAGTGTGGATTTTTCAAAAATGACCGAAGAGTTGGGCGATGAAAAAATCGTACCGTTTTCCTTTGAAACGAAAGAAATCAGCGAAAATAAAGCGTCATGCTGGCTTACCTACACAAATTCCAAAACCCACCAAATCATCAGAGATAACCTAAGCCGTGCTCCTCTTTACAGCGGACGTGTGGAAGGTGTTGGTGCAAGATATTGTCCTTCGATTGAGGATAAGATAGTTAGATTTGAAGGTAAGGAGCGTCATCAAATTTTTATAGAACCTATGGGACTTGACACGAAAGAGATGTATGCTCAAGGAATCAGTACCAGTCTGCCTGAGGACGTTCAAATTCAGATGCTCAGGAGTATCGATGGGCTTGAAAATGTTGAGATTATGCGCACCGCATATGCGATCGAGTATGATTGCTGTGATCCAACCCAGCTTTATGGCAGCTTGGAATTTAAGAATATTTCGGGGCTTTTCGGAGCAGGTCAATTTAACGGTACAAGCGGGTATGAAGAAGCTGCTGCCCAAGGTTTGATTGCTGGAATCAACGCTGCAAGAAAAGTACAGGGTAAAAAGAGTCTTATATTGGACCGTTCTCAGGGATATATAGGAACCCTAATAGACGATTTGGTGACTAAAGGAACCAATGAGCCTTACAGAATGATGACGTCCCGTTCGGAATACAGGCTCTTGCTAAGACAGGATAATGCTGATGAAAGGCTTACGCCTATCGGCTATGAAATCGGTTTGATTTCAGAGGAAAGATACAATAGGCTTCTTGAAAAACTAAGCTTAACAGAAAAAGAGATAAGGCGTTTGAATCTCGTTGTTGCATCTCCCGATGCTGCCAATCCCATTCTTGAAAAATGGAGAAGTTCTCCTATTCAAACAGGAATTAGATTGAGCGAATTGTTGAAAAGACCGGAAATCACCTACGAAAAAACGGCATCTCTGGATCCTGAAAGGCCAGCATTACCTGAAGATGTTTGTGAACAGGTGGAAATAAAAATTAAGTATAAAGGATATATTGACAGACAACTTGCACAGGTAAACCAATTCAAAAAACTCGAAAATAAGCTTTTGCCGATTGATTTGGATTACAATTCTATACACGGTCTTAGAATAGAAGCAAGACAGAAACTAAATAAAATAAAACCTTCTTCATTGGGACAGGCATCTAGAATTTCGGGAGTATCTCCTGCGGATATATCTGTCCTTATTGTGTGGCTTGAAGCAAATGCAAAATAAAAAGCGTGCTAAAAGCACGATTGCAGTTTATTTAAAAAACAATTTGATGAGTCGGCCGCAAACAGAGTTCCAATTATAATCCATAGGTGGAATGTCAGGGAAATACAAAAACATTCTAATGGCATATACTGCCATTGCTAATGTAAAAATTCCAAGCCAAAAGCATTTGCTTTTATAAACATCTTTTATCCAACCATGCTTGCGTAAAATAACTACGAAAGCTGCGACAGGCACTAGCCAAAACAACGGATGAAAATAAAGGGCACTGCTAAAGTCCAGCTTAAACAAGGCTAAATATGCTCTCGTCATACCACAGCCGGGACATGGAATCCCAAGAAATGCTCTAAAAAGGCAGGAACTGCCGCTGAATATGAAAATACACCCTAACACTGCGGCAGCTACAATCAAAATACACTTTTTACGCATTAGCTTCCCATACTCTGTTTATACTGCTTTGCATAATCGCAACAGCTACAATGCCCAATCCAAAAATGCACAAAAGCAATACGGCGACCGAATTGTCCTCGGGCATTATGCCTGCTCTCCTTTGCGCCTCCGTGATGTTCTGACAATATCTGTACAAAACATAAATCCAAAACGGTGGACACAAAATAGACAAAACTACATTCATAGACGGGTTGATGCTGTAATCATTAAGATAAAGCTGAAGTTCAGTCCCTAACTTGTAAATCCAGTAAAGAGAATATATGCCGCAGGTTATAATCGAAAGGAAAATAACCATGGCAGGAGAACGGATTTCACCCTTCATAAAAAAACCTCCCATTTCTTTATCTTCATAATTATATCAATAATACTTATATGTGTAAATAAAAATTTTATATTCTCACAAAAATTAAAATAATAATATAATTTCTACTAAAATGAAAGGATAATCTAATATGAGCTTAAATACAACGGAAAACGTTAAATGTCCGACCTGCGGCACACTTCATACGGTAACTGTTTGGAATTTTATTGATGCAAAAAAGCATCCTGATTTGAAAAAGGATGTTCTTTCCAGAAAGATAAATATCTTTGTCTGCTCAAATTGCGGGCAGACTGCTTTAATGCCGTCGCCGCTTCTATACCATGACGAAGAAAAAAAAATTATGATTTATTTTGCACCATGCAACGATGTGTCGGAAAAAAGAAAGCTTTTCGAGGACATGAAAAAGAAAGCCTTTGATGAAACGAAGAATCTTGCTGGAAAAAATCTCCGCTTTGTGAGCCAATATAATGAATTATTAGAAAAAATTTTAATATTCGATACAGGTCTTCATGATAAGGTAATAGAACTTTTAAAGCTTCTCATACTTTTACGTGAACCAAATAAGGCTGAAGATAAAATTGTCGTGTTTGGAAAGCTTGAAAACGAACATATCGAATTTTTGATAAAGGATGAATCTGGTGTATACACCTCTCGTATTCCAATGTCAACTTACAACTCGCTTGAAAAGGAAATTATCCAGAGCGGAATCAAGTTTTCCAGCTTTGACTGGGAAATAGTGGATTTAGATTACAGCTCAAGACTGCTTCTTGGAATGAATAACGTAGAAATGTAATTTTAATTTTGATATAAAAAGGATATACTGAAAATCCACCTGATTTTTCAGTATATCCTTTCTCTATACAAGTATATTCACTTGAAATTCTTTTTTATCCTCGTTGTCTTCCTCTAAATTTTCGACAGCCGCAATATCCTGTCTTTCCCTGTCAATATATATGCTCTCTTTTGCCTTTTGTGTATCCCGAATTTCCTGTTTCTTAATTTCCTGTATTTTTGTTTTAAGAGTATATATTTCGTTCAAAATTTCATGAATTTTTACCCGTTTTTCTTCATTGCTGTATACATTTGAACTTCTAATATCTGACATTTGTGCATGAAGCTTTGCCTTTTTCTTCTTTAATAAATCAATGTCTTCTTTGTTTTGCTGTTTTTGTGAATAATTCTTACTTTCAGTTTCGGCTAAAATTTCAATTTTTGTCTGAAGCGTATTTATTTGTACAGCAATTTTCTGCATTTTTAATTTTTTATCGTTCTCATCCATGCTCTTGTCACTGCGTATCTCGGAAAGCTCCTGCTGCAATCTCGCCTTCTGATTTGCAAGGCTCTTAATTTCTTCGCTGTTGTCTATTCCACCAGAATCGTAAGCCGCACCCAAGCCAACGGAAGACACCGCCTCTATGCCCATACCACTGCCCCCTCTCTATATATTCCATTTATACCACAAAACTATTTGTACATATTATCGAATATTTTTTGTAATACTTAACAATGCTTTATAAATATTTTTCTTTTTTGATGATTTTAAGTCTGGTATGTTCTTCCCTTTCCTTTTCTTCAAGCGCACTTTGA
Organism: Clostridia bacterium; assembly: GCA_026418715.1. GTDB lineage: Bacteria > Bacillota > Clostridia > UBA1381 > UBA1381 > SKW16. The sequence goes on along the minus strand of JAOAAV010000015.1, from coordinate 3,231 downwards.
ATATTTTTTGTAATCCTTTCATAGAGAGGTATTGTAATATTTTCAAGAGCATTTGCTCTTTTCTGTGTCTTTTTGATACTCATTGCCAAACGATAAACTGCATTTTCGATTTCTGCTAGTCGCACAGCAAACCTCTTAACCTGTGTAAACTTAACATATGCCTCATCAAGAGCCGAACTTGTACTGAAAAACCCATACTGCGGCAGCAAATCCGAGTTTTCGATATTTACAATCGGAATTTCTACGCCCATAACTCCTCGAAGATAAATATTTATACCGTCTTCCACTGTAACAGAGTGCATAAGCTCTTGTACATTGCTTATGCCCATCATAATATTTGCACGCTCAAGAGCATGATAGGCCTCGGCAAAAGTGTTTTCTATCCCGTTTTGTACTTCCTTTGCTTCCTCAATCAAAAGCATCATTTCACGGATGAGAATATTTCTTTTTCTGTCGAGCATTTCGTAGCCCTGCTTTGATAGACGCAGTGTATTCTTTGCCAAAATTAAGTTTCCCTTTGTAGGAGCAATATTCTTTTCCATTATTTGTCACTTCCGTAATTATCAAGTTTGTAATATTTATCCAAAACTTCACTACTGACCCTATCAAGTTCGCTCCTCGGAAGCATACTCAAAAGCTCCCATCCCAAATCAAGCGTACTGCTTATACCTCTGTTTTCAAACTTACCCTGAACAAGAAACTTTTCTTCAAAAGCTTTGCCAAATGCAATATATTTTTTGTCCAAATCCGAAAGCTCATCCTCACCTATGACAGATGCTAGCGAACGTGCGTCCTGAACCTTTGAATACGCCGCAAAAAGCTGGTTCGCAAGCTCCGGATGATCAGCCCTCGTAAAGCCCTCGCCAATACCGTCCTTCATCAGGCGTGAGAGTGAAGGCAATATCGCAACAGGAGGATAAACTCCTCTCAAACTCAGTTCCCTGTCAAGCACAATCTGCCCTTCGGTAATATAGCCTGTGAGGTCCGGTACAGGATGAGTTATGTCATCATTTGGCATAGTTAAAATAGGAACTTGTGTAACGGATCCGCTTGTACCTTTTACAATCCCCGCACGCTCATATAACGATGCAAGATCACTGTATAAATATCCTGGGAATCCCTTCCTGCTTGGAATTTCTCCTTTGGATGATGAAATCTCTCGAAGCGCTTCAGCATAGGATGTCATATCCGTAAGAATGACTAAAACGTGCATATTATGTTTAAAAGCAAGATACTCTGCAGCCGTAAGCGCACATCTTGGCGTTATAATTCTTTCCACAACAGGATCGTTTGAAAGATTCAAAAACATTACAACCTTCTGCAGCACTCCGCTCTCTTCGAAAGAACGTTTGAAAAAGCTTGCAACATCATGCTTTACTCCCATCGCCGCAAATACAATGGCAAAATTATCATCCATACCGTTTTCATCATCCACAATTTTAGCTTGTCTAGCAATCTGCACCGCTAAAGCATCATGTGGCATTCCTTCACCCGAAAATATAGGGAGCTTTTGCCCTCGTATTAGGGTTGATAAGCAGTCAATTGAAGATATCCCCGTTTGGATGAAATTATTTGGGTATTCTCGAGAAACCGGATTAATAGGCTTCCCGTTTACATCCCGCAGTTCGTCTGTAAAATATTCACCCAAACCGTCAATCGGCCTGCCGATACCATCAAGCGTCCTTCCAAGCATTTCCTTTGACAAGGCAAGCTGCATTGGTTTTCCCATTGCCTTCGTTCTTGTATTTGTCAACGATAGACCAGTAGTGCCTTCAAAAACCTGAATGACCGCCTTTTTTCCGTGTATTTCGATAATCCGCCCAAGCCTTTTCGTTCCGTCATTTAATGTTATGGAAACCATTTCCTCAAATGATACATTCTCCATGCCGTCAATTACCACCAAAGGGCCATCTATACTCTCAAGTCCCAAATATTCAATCGCCAAAGCTTATCCCCCCTAACTGTTATCGGCAATAATTTTTACAAAAGCTTCGTCAATATGCCTTTTTATATCATCAAAAGCAGACAAATCATCATTGCTTACTGTATATTTTACCCTAATAACTTCTTCCGTTATGCCATTTTCGCGAATTGCATTCACAACAATTCCTCTTGCGACAATACCTGAAATTTTGTCATACAAATACAAAATCAAATCCATCATTTTATATTGCTTTGCAAGAGGCACATAGGTATCCTCCTTATGGTAGGCATTTTGCTGCAAAAACCCTAGCCTGATAACCTTTGCGATTTCCAAAATTGCTTTTTGCTCATCAGGCAGTACATCCTCACCTATTAGTTTCACAATTTCAGCAAGCTTGCTTTCTTCGTGAAGAAGATTCATTATACGAGAACGTGCTTTCAAAAAGTTTCTATCAACATTTTCTTCATACCAGTCTTCCAAATCCTCAACATAGTCAGAATAGCTTGTAAGCCATGCAATTGCTGGGTAATGGCGAGCATATGCAAGGCTTTTCTCAAGCGCCCAAAAACAGCGAATAAACCGCTTTGTATTCTGCGTTACAGGTTCTGAAAAATCTGCTCCCTGCGGGGATACCGCGCCTATAATCGTCACTGATCCTTCAGTACCATTTTGATTGTCCATATATCCCGCTCTTTCATAGAAACCCGAAAGCCTTGAAGCAAGGTATGCCGGAAAACCCTCCTCAGCAGGCATTTCTTCAAGGCGTCCTGATATTTCCCTAAGAGCCTCCGCCCACCTTGATGTGGAATCCGCCATAATCGCGACATGGTAGCCCATATCCCGATAATACTCCGCAAGTGTAATCCCCGTATAAATACTCGCCTCACGTGCAGCCACCGGCATATTTGACGTATTTGCAATAAGCACTGTTCTATCCAGCAGCGGCTTGCCTGACTTTGGATCCAAAAGCTCAGAAAATTCCTCTAAAACTTGTGTCATTTCATTTCCACGTTCTCCGCAGCCGACATAAATAATAATATCCGCATCCGACCATTTTGCAAGCTGATGCTGCGTCATCGTTTTCCCTGTCCCAAAACCGCCTGGAATTGCCGCAGCGCCGCCCTTTGCAACAGGGAACATAGCATCAATAATTCTTTGCCCTGTAATCAATGGGCGATCAATCACTCTGCGATTTTTATATGGACGCTGAATTCTAATCGGCCATTCCTGCTTCATGGAAAGCTCTTTCTCGCCATTGTCCGTTTTGATTTTCACAATACAGTCGCCAATAGTATAACTTCCGTTCA
>JAOAAV010000011.1 GCA_026418715.1 Clostridia bacterium | reverse complement strand
CTGAACGATACAACCATAGCGTGTTGAGACGGCGTCAAACCATCCCATTCTGCGTGGGCGGCCCGTAGTTGCGCCGTCCTCTCCGCCGTCACCGCCGCGGCGTCTTAATTCATCAGCCTCGTCGCCGAATATTTCGCTCACAAAGGCACCTGCACCTACTGCGCTTGAGTAAGCCTTCACCACAGCGATTACGTCTTTGATTTCATAAGGCGGAACGCAGGCGCCAACCGCACCATAGCCCGCAACTGTATGTGACGATGTAGTAAAAGGATAAATTCCAAAATCAGGATCTTTAAGCGAGCCCAACTGACCCTCAAGAAGAATTTTCTTTCCATCCTTGATTGCCTTATGCATGAACTCAACCGAGTTTACAACATAAGGAGCAACCATTTCTTTATATTCCATCAAAGTATTGTAAAGCCCATCGGCGTCAATCGGCGGCTTGTGGTAAACGTGCTCTAAAATCAAATTTTTTACCTCAAGGACTGCGTCTACCTTGTCTTTTAAATCATCGGCAAAAAGCTCCCAAACCTGAAAGCCTATTTTGGCGAATTTGTCCGAATAAAACGGTGCAATGCCAGACTTTGTTGAACCAAACTGCCTATCGCTAAGACGCTCCTCTTCATACTTGTCAAACAAAATATGATACGGCATCAAAACCTGCGCACGCTCTGAAATCAATAAATTAGGCTTGGGTACGCCCCGTGACACGATATCGTCGATTTCCTTCATTAATGCGGGGATATTGAGCGCAACGCCGTTTCCGATTATATTTGTCACATTTTTGTTGAATGAGCCGGAAGGTAGCAGATGCAGTGCAAATTTGCCGTAATTGTTTATGATTGTATGACCTGCGTTTGCACCGCCCTGAAAACGTACGACGATATCCGATTCTGCAGCTAGCATATCCGTAATCTTGCCCTTGCCTTCATCGCCCCAGTTTGCACCTACAATCGCTTTAACCATAATTTCACAACCTTTATTTCATATTGTACACAATTAGTATGTGTACTTCATTCATTCATACATTAATTTCAACCTCAACACCGATTAAATCCTTATTTGCCTGAAGGATTGGGTTTACGCATTCCTCCAAAAACTCCTCAACCTGTTCTGGAGCTCTTCCAACAAAGTTTTCTGGCTTCATGATATTTAAGATTTCATCTAAAGTCAAGCCAAAGCTTGGGTCATTTGCAATCCTTTCCGCCAAATCATTATCCCTGCCCTCGATTTTTACGGTTTTGCCCGCTTCCATGGAATGCACACGAATTTTTTCATGAAGCTCCTGTCGGTCGCCGCCTTTTTTAACAGCGTTCATCATAATATTCTCTGTTGCCATAAAAGGAATTTCCTTCATGAACTGCTGATATATAACCTTTGGATAAACCACCAGACCGTCAACCACGTTTATATACAAATTCAAAATAGAGTCAACAGCTAAAAATGCTTCAGGGATACTGATGCGCTTGTTTGCCGAATCATCAAGAGTACGCTCGAACCATTGTGTAGCGGCTGTTATTGCAGGATTGAGAGCATCTACGATGACGTATCTTGCAAGAGATGCAATCCTTTCACAGCGCATGGGATTGCGTTTGTACGCCATAGCAGACGAGCCAATCTGATGCTTCTCAAACGGCTCTTCAATCTGCTTCATATGCTGCAGAAGGCGGATATCGTTGGAGAATTTGTATGCACTTTGGGCGATTGAGCTTAGTACATTAAGAATCTGTGAATCCAGCTTTCTAGGATAGGTTTGTCCCGTTACGGGAAAACACGAAGAAAAGCCCATTTTTTCCGCAATCTTTTTGTCAAGCTGACGACACTTTTCATGATCTCCGTCAAAAAGCTCCAGAAAGCTTGCTTGCGTGCCGGTGGTTCCCTTGCAGCCGAGCAATTTAGCTTTGGAAAGCTGATATTCCACGTCTTCCAAATCCATTAAAAGATCCTCAAGCCATAAGCTTGCCCTTTTGCCCACGGTGGTTGGCTGTGCGGGCTGGAAGTGGGTAAATGCCAGAGTCGGAAGGTCTTTATAGCTTTTTGCAAACTTAGAAAGCTCATTGATTAAGTTGACCAGCTTCTTTTTAACAAGAGAAAGTGCCTCTGTCATGATGATAATGTCCGTGTTGTCGCCGACGTAGCAGCTTGTGGCGCCCAGATGAATAATCGGTTTTGCATCGGGACAAAGCACGCCGTAAGCATATACATGCGACATTACATCATGGCGCACCTCCTTCTCTCGTGCCTCGGCAACATCGTAATTTATATCATAAATATGCTCTTTGAGCTGTGCAATCTGTCTATCGCTTATATCGAGCCCCAACTCCTGCTCCGCTTCTGCCAAAGCAACCCACAGTTTTCTCCACGTGGTAAACTTTTTGTCCGCTGAGAACAAAAATTGCATTTCACGGCTTGCGTAACGTGAAGCAAGGGGGCTTGTATACGTATTGTTCAATTTATTCACTCCCATAAGAATTTGAATCAATCAGGGCCTTTGGCGCATCTTTTATAATCCCAGCCTTTTAAACACTTCCTGATAAGCCTCTTCCACGTTCCCCAAATCCCTGCGGAAACGGTCCTTATCAAGCTTTTCGTGTGTATCGGCATCCCATAGACGGCAAGTATCCGGAGATATTTCATCCGCAAGGATGATTTGTCCGTCGGGAGTGCGTCCGAATTCTATTTTAAAGTCTACCAATTCTATATTAATGCTTTTAAAATATGCCTTGAGCACCTCGTTTACTTTAAACGTAAGCGATGATATGGTGTCAAGATCCTCTCTTGTGGCGATTCCGAGCGCCATCGCATGATAATCGTTAATTAGAGGATCACCTAAAGCATCATCCTTATAGCAGTATTCCAAAACCGTCGTTTTCAATGCGGAGCCTTCCTCTACTCCAAGACGTTTTGAAAAGCTGCCCGCCGCAATATTTCTTACAATCACCTCAAGAGGAATAATAGAAACCTTTTTCACAAGAGTTTCTCTGTCACTCAATTCTTTAACAAAATGAGTAGGAATACCATTTTTCTCCATAATCTGCATGAGAAAGTTCGACATTTTGTTGTTTACTACACCTTTGCCTGAAATTTGTCCTTTTTTCAGACCATTAAAAGCAGTGGCATCATCTTTATAGTCTACAATGTATAAATTGTCGTCATCCGTTTTAAATACCTTTTTTGCCTTGCCTTCATAAAGCATTTCCCTTTTTTCCATGGCTACTCCTCCTAAAGTTTTATTTTGGGTGTATGAAATTCATATTTTCACACATCCAATATTATATTACAGTACAAATTTAAAATCAATATTTATTTGCATGAAGCGGGCTTTTCGTCTAAAAGCAATATAAAAGCAACGAAATCAGCATACCAAAATAAACAACGTGCTTATATTGGTTTTACATAATTGTAAACTGTTGATTTCAATTTGGTTGACAATTTTAAGTTTGTGTGATATATTATACAAAAAAACAAGGAGGGTCTGAATGAAGACGAAAGATTTATTGCTGTGTGCGATTTTTGCGGCAATTATTGCGGTTATGAGCCAGATTTCTTTGCCGATTGGGGCAGTGCCTTTTTCTATGGGTATATTTGGGGTGATGCTTTGTTGTGTTGTACTGGGTGCAAAGCGCGGCATGATATCGGTTTTGGTGTTTATTTTGCTTGGAGTTGTCGGGCTTCCCGTATTTGCGGGATTTAAGGCAGGACTTCCCGTCCTGGCGGGGCCTACAGGCGGATACATAATAGGTTACGTTTTCATGAGCCTTATTATCGGCGGAGTATCGAATGTATTTAAAGGAAGAAAGCGGCAGACGATTATCGTTTACTTTTTTGCCTGCGTAGTCGGTACCGCAGTATGTTACACGCTCGGAACCGCACAGTTTATGGTTGTTGCAAATAAATCCCTGCAAAACTCTCTTTCTTTGTGCGTACTTCCGTTTATTCTGCCTGATTTGATAAAATGCGCCGTCGCCGCAATTTTGGGACAGCAGCTTAAAAACACGCTGATAAAGTCTAAAATATTGAGCGAATAGGAAGCCGTTTTCAGTGGTATTGAATGAAAGCCCCCTAATATGTTTGTTAACATAATTTTATCGTAAGGAATATTATGTATCGAATACAAACATTCTAAGGGGGATTTTTTATGTTTGATTTAAAGCTGTACGAAAATATAGTACGATCCTTTGTTGTAAATTCCGTGGCGGGAATAGATTTTAAGTTTTGGGGTTTTGTGCTTGTATTATGTGTTTTGGCCGCTATAATTGTAATTATGCCGGAAACATATTATATAAGCCGTATTTTGGGATTTTTACGCACATTGGGAAAAACTCTTTCAGGCATGAAAAAGGGAGAAAAAACGGGGTATGAGGCGTTTGAGGAAATTATAGATGCCGCAGACCTTTTGTATGACGCAAAGCAGGATATATTTTATTACAAGACTGACGCATGGCAGAGGAACATGGGATACTGCCGTTTATATGACGAAGCTGCCGCTCCGCTGGGAATGATTGTGGACTGTGAGCCTATTTGTTTCGAGTATGGTGGAAAGAGGTGGCTTATTGAGTTTTGGAAGGGACAATATGATTTAGTTACGGGCTGTGAAATCGGCATATACACGACAGACGAGCCCGATCTTAAAATTTCCGATATTTTTGAAGGCACTTTTTATCACTGTGCAAAAGACGAAGATATGCTATTTATGTCTTGCTCGCTCAAAAAAAAAGGCAAAGTGCTATTTAGAAGGCAGGGAAAAAGCTGGTGGCTTACGGGGTTTAAGCTGGGAGAATTTTCTGAGCCAAGCGATCTGACCGTAGATTTCATCATTACGCTCAAGGATGCTCAAATGAAAAATGCCTTCATACAGGGACTGATGGATGCAGGATACCAAAAGGGCGAATTTTTCGCAGCGGGCAACAGAGTCGCTTTGACTTTTGCCCAAACGCACACTCCCCAGCCTGTCACAAGAACAAAAGAAACGGACAAAATTATACAAAAAAAGAATGAACTCTTATGCAAAATGTATAAGGAGGCAACCAAAGGGTATGATAATCTGCCGGATAAGCTCAACGCAATAGAAAAAGAGGCTCCATATTTGTATGATAAACTTTTAAATATGGGAATACCGAGACAATTATTCGATAGCTACGTCAAAATAAAAGACCATGTGAAATAACGGATTGACATATTTGAAAAAATTAAGAATAAATAAGTATCCGCCGCAATATATTTAGTATTGTACAACTATAAACAATCAAGGAGGAATCATTGTGGATGGATACAACATATATCAGGATATTGCAGAGCGCTCTCAGGGAGATGTTTATATCGGAGTTGTAGGGCCTGTAAGAACCGGAAAGTCTACTTTTATTAAAAAGTTCATGGATCTTCTGGTTATTCCCAATATCGAAAATGCGTATCAGGCGGAGCGTACCCGTGACGAGCTGCCACAGAGTGCGGGCGGACGCACAATCATGACCACGGAGCCAAAATTTATACCGAATGAGGCAGTGAGCATATCTTTGGGAGACAATGCACATTTGAAAGTTCGGATGATTGACTGTGTGGGATACATCGTAAACGGTGCGCTCGGATACATTGAAGATGATATGCCGCGCATGGTGACCACTCCGTGGTATGATCATCCCATATCCTTCAATGAAGCGGCTGAAATAGGAACAAAGAAGGTAATTAACGACCATTCTACCATCGGTTTGGTTGTTACAACGGACGGAAGCATTACTGAGATTGACCGTGCCGATTATGTTGCTGCGGAAACGAGGGTAATAAATGAGCTCAAGGCAATCAACAAGCCTTTTATAGTGCTTTTGAATTCGGTGTATCCGAATAATGCGAGCACTCAGGCTCTTCGTGCGGAGCTTGAAACCTTGCATGGCGTGCCTGTTATAAGCGTGAATTGCGCGGAGCTCAATTCTGCCGACATTAACCGCATCATCGAAAGCGTATTGTTTGAATTTCCGCTCAAAGAGATTAACATCAACATCCCGAATTGGATAGAGTCATTAGATAGCGAACACTGGCTGCGCTCCGCCATGTATGACGCTATTATCCAAAAGGTGAAGGGTGTAAGTAAAATTCGTCATACAAGGGAGCTTGCAGATAGTCTGAATGAGTTTGATTTTATAAAGAAATCACGGATAGAGGGCATGGATCTTGGAGACGGAACGGTGGTTTTGGATATAAGCGCTCCGGAAAATCTATTTTACAAGATACTTGGGGAAACATCGGGCTTTGACATAGAGGATGAGGAGAAGCTGATTAAGCTTATGCAGGAATTGGCAAGCGTAAAAGCGGAGTATGATAAGATAGCGTTTGCGCTCCATGAAGTAAAAGAGCGCGGATATGGAATAGTATCTCCGAGCATTGAGGAACTTAGTCTTGACGAGCCAGAGATAGTCAAGCACGGAGGGCGGTTCGGTGTTAAGCTTAAAGCATCGGCACCTTCGATACATATGATTCGTGCGGACATAGAAACGGAAGTAAGCCCTGTTGTAGGTACGGAAAAACAGAGCGAGGAGCTTGTTCATTATTTGCTGAAGGAATTTGAAACAGATCCGAAAAAGATTTGGGAGTCGAATATTTTCGGGAAGTCGCTTCATGAGCTTGTAAACGAAGGGCTGCACAACAAGCTTTCACGTATGCCGGAAGATGCAAGATTTAAGCTTCAGGAAACCTTGCAGCGCATCATAAACGAGGGCAGCGGCGGATTAATCTGCATTATATTATAGCCGGGGAGGGCAGATATGAATAAAATTGTATCAGAGGCAATTATATTTGCCATGCTGTTTTCGCTGCCTGCCTGCTCATCCGGCGGGAAAGTTAAAATCAGCTTTGATACAAAGGAATATATTACAGATTCCCTAAAGATGCAGGCACAAATTCCCGAGTTTTGCGGATTTTCGGATAAGGACTTTGAAAGCCGATTAAATGATGAATATGAAAACACCATAAACAAGTGGATGGAAGACTTTGAAACGGAAAGCAACACCGAGCCTCATCCCGGAGGCGTGCAATATCAGCTTTTCATCACTCAATCGGTTAAAAACAACCAGAATTATTTTGTAAGTCTTGTCACGGAAGTATATACATTTACTGGCGGAGCACATGGAGCTACCGTATGGATTGCAAAAAACATCGACGGTCTGGAAAATAAAGCAATAACCCTTTCCGATTTATTTAAAGAAGGAACGAATTATAAGGAAATCCTAAATAAAATCATGCTCCAGATGATGGAAGATGATAAGGACAAATACGGTGATTTATGGGAAAAACCATCCATAACCGAAAAGCAGGAAAAGGATTTTTATATTTCAAAGGGGAAGCTGGTGATATATTATCATCCGTATGAGCTTTCGTATTATGCAAGAGGCTTTGTCGAATTTCCCATAAGCCTTGAGAAGCTTCGTCCATACCTGAAGCAGGAATATTGCAGATTAGCGTGCGAAAAATGATAAAAACTTTCTCCAAACCACAGAAATAATGCTCTCCTAGTTTAATACCACAAGCAAGTTGTAAAAAGGATGCCCAAAATCAGGCATCCTTTTTTATTATAAAGCTATTCCACTTTTGGCAGTGTATCAAAGCCTCTCTGCAAGTCCTCGTCCGTAGGAATAAAATCTGTCATTCTGCCTTCGTTGAATGCGGTGTATGCCGTCATATCAAAATAACCTGTACCCGTAAGCCCGAACAGAATAGTCTTTGCCTCTCCGCTTTCCTTGCATCTTAGCGCCTCATCAATGGCCGCTTTTATAGCGTGTGCCGACTCAGGCGCAGGAAGAATGGTTTCACGCTTTGCAAACAGCGTTGCCGCACTGAATACGCTTGTTTGCTCAACTGCAACCGCTTCCATGTACCCGTCATGATAAAGCTTTGAAAGTATGGGCGACATACCGTGATATCTCAATCCGCCCGCATGGTTCGCCGATGGAATAAAGCCACTCCCCAAGGTGTACATTTTTGCCATGGGTGTGATTTTTCCCGTGTCGCAGAAATCGTATGCGTATTTTCCTCTTGTAAAGGATGGACATGAGGCAGGCTCCACTGCAACAATTCGAGGATTTGCTTTGCCCGTAAGCTTATCCTGCATAAACGGAGCGATTAATCCTCCCAAATTTGAACCGCCTCCCGCACAGCCTATCACCACATCCGGATACTCACCCAAAATCTCCATTGCTTTTTTGCTTTCCAAGCCTATGATGGACTGATGCAAGAGCACCTGATTTAAAACAGAACCCAAAACATATCTGCAGCCCTCCGTCGTAACTGCCTTTTCAACAGCCTCCGATATCGCGCAGCCAAGGCTTCCGCCCGTTTGTGGGTCATCTGCCAGAATCCTTCTTCCGATTTCGGTAGTATCGCTCGGGCTTGCAATCACCTTTGCATCAAAGGTTTCCATAACTGCCTTTCTAAACGGCTTTTGCTGATATGAAACCTTCACCATGAAAACGGTAAGCGGAATGTTAAAATAAGAACACGCCTCCGCAAGCGCAGTTCCCCACTGCCCCGCACCCGTCTCTGTCGTAAGACTTGTAAGCCCTTGCTCTTTTGCGTAATATGCCTGCGCAATGGCAGAATTGAGCTTATGGCTTCCCGACGTATTGTTTCCTTCAAATTTGTAGTAAATTTTTGCAGGAGTTTCCAAATACTTCTCCAGATTATACGCACGGATAAGCGGAGAAGGCCGATACATTTTATACATATCCATTATCTCGCCGGGAATATCAAAATATCTCGTTTTATAGTCCATTTCCTGCTGCGCCAGCTTTTCGCAAAACACAGGATACAAGTCCTCAACCGTAGCCGGTTTCATGGTCGCCGGATTGATAATGGGATCGGGCTGCTCTTTCATGTCTGCACGCAGATTGTACCACTGCGTTGGCATTTGGTCTTCCGTCAAATAAAATCTATGGGGTATTTTTGCCATAGCGTTTGCCTCTCTTTCAATCAATAAAAATCATCGAGCATATTGTACCCTTTTTAAATTTATTTGTCAACATATGCCTCTCAAGCATCAGGCGTTTTACCTGCGAAACAGCTTGACAATTTCATTTGCAGCAAGAGGTACAAGAGACAAGCCCATTACAAACATCCAATCCATAAAATTCAAACGATACACGCCGAATGCATTCGCCAAAAACGGAACCGAAATCACTACCCATTGAAGAGCTATTCCCAATATAATAGAACCGACAAGATACTTGTTGGAAAATAAGCCTATCTTGAAAATGCTCTTTTTATCATTGCGCATATTGAGCGCATGGAAAAGCTGCGACACGCTCAAAACCACAAAAGCCATTGTCTGGGCGTGTGTCAGAACCCCTTTTTCGAGTGCATGTCCAGCCTCCAAAGCCGCCAAGCTGTATTCGCCCGAATAGCGCATAGCTCCCACCACAAAAGCGGTAAGTGTGATAAATCCTATTAACGCGCCGTTTAAAACCAAAAACGGTATTTTCCCCTTAAAAAGGCTCTCTCCTGCATCCCGTGGCTTTTCCTTCATAACATCCCTATCTCCCGGATCAACGCCGAGCGACAATGCCGGAAAACTGTCCGTGATCAGGTTTACCCATAAAAGATGAATGGATCTTAAAGGCGTCGCCCAATCCAATACGATTGCGAGAAATATGGTGATAATTTCGCCAATATTGCATGAGAGCAGGAAAAGAACTGACTTTTTGATATTTGCAAAAATATTTCTGCCTTCCTCCACCGCCGCAACAATGGTAGAAAAGTTATCGTCGGTCAAAACGATTTCCGCCGCACCCTTTGCAACGTCCGTACCGGTGATGCCCATAGCCACGCCGATATCCGCCGCCTTGAGAGAAGGCGCATCATTGACACCGTCCCCTGTCATGGACACAATATTCCCGCTTCCCTTTAAGGCTTTTACAATTCGCACCTTGTGTTCGGGAGAAACCCTTGCAAATACTCTTATTCCCTTTACCTTCTCAATTAATTCCTCATCCGAATATTTGTCAAGCTCAACACCCGCCATGCACTCCTCCGCACTTTGGGCAATTCCAAGCTCTTTTGCGATGGCAACAGCTGTTTTTTGATGGTCTCCCGTAATCATGACCGTCTTTATTCCCGCTTGAGCGCAAAGCTCTATAGAATGCTTCACCTCAAGCCTCGGCGGGTCAATCATCGCAACCAAACCAAGGAAAACAAGGTCACTTTCCATCTCCTCCTGCTCCATGCTGCTTGTGGATACTTCCTTATACGCCGCACCCAGCACACGCAGCGCCGCATCAGACATTTCGTTTGCCGCACGCATAAAGTCTGCCGAAATCTCCGCCGTCATCGGCACAATCTCACCGTTTATCATGGCTTTTGAAGACTTTTTCAAGAGGTTGTCCGTTGCGCCCTTGGTCATGACGCAAAATTTGTTCTCGCCGTATGCGTTAACTGTAGACATCAGCTTTCTGTCCGAATCGAACGGCGCTTCATGAACTCTGTTATGTTCTGCGTTTAATTTCTCCTTTGTCAGCCCGTAATGATTGCCTATGTTGATAAGGGCAATCTCGGTTGGATCACCTGTGCTTGTTTCCCCGTTTGAGGTTGCATCACTGCAAAGCACTAAATTTTCAAGAAGAAGCCTTTGTGTACGTTCTTCGATGTTCATTTCCTGAGCGGCAATGGTTTTTTTGTTTACATAAAACTTTTGCACCGTCATTTTATTCTGCGTAAGCGTTCCGGTTTTATCAGAACAGATAATATTTACCGCTCCCAAGGTTTCCACAGACGGGAGCTTTCTTATTATGGCATTTTTCTTCACCATTTTCTGCACACCCATGGCAAGCACGATGGACACAATCGCAGGCATACCTTCGGGGATTGCCGCTACCGCGAGCGAAATTGCCGTAAGGAAAGTATCTAAAACAGGACGCTTTTGAAGTATGGCGATACCAAACATCACCGCGCAAACCACCAAAGCGATAGTCCCCAGAACCTTTCCTATTTCAGCAAGTTTCCTTTGCAAAGGCGTCTTCTGGTCAGCCTCGGACAGCATGCTTGCTATATGTCCGATTTCTGTATTCATTCCCGTTGCAACTGCAACACCCATTCCTCGTCCGTTTGTAACCAGCGTAGACGAAAATGCCATGTTCTTTTTATCACCCAGAGGAATATTTTCCTCTTTCAGCACAAGCTTCGCATTTTTATGCACAGGAACAGACTCACCGGTGAGGGCCGATTCTTCGACTTGAAGGTTCACGCTTTCCGTAAGCCTTAAATCACAGGGGATAAATCTTCCAGCATCAAGCACCACTAAATCGCCCGGCACAATTTCCTCCGAATTGATTTCCACCGTCTGCCCGTCACGAATTACATACGCTTTTGGTGTGGAAAGCTTTTTTAAAGCTTCCATTGACTTTTCCGCTTTGACCTCCTGAGAAACGCCAATAATGGCATTTAGTATTATAACCAAAGCTATTATAACAGTATCGCTGAGCTCTCCCATAAATCCCGATATTCCCGCCGCTATAATCAAAATATAAATCAACGGGTCGTTGATCTGGTCAAGAATAAGCATAAACAAGCTTTTTTTCTTGCCCTCCTCCAGTGCGTTTTTCCCGTATTTCTCGCGTCTTTCTTCAACCTCTCGGTTGCTTAGACCTTTTGACGGATTAACCTTCAGCGCATTTAGCACCTCTTGAATTTCCTGATTGTGATACACCTGTACATACTCCTTTCCAAGATAAGCATTAAGGAAGCATAAAACCAAAAAAGACTTTTGGCTTATTATTCCCTAATAAACCAAAAGTCTTGCATCTTAGCAATTGCCCGAGATTAAAAAAATCCGAACTGACGGACAATCAACGCATAACTGCGCATGCTACTCCCTTTTGCAAACATAATTATACCATACTTTTTTGATTTGTAAAGAAAAATTTTACACAGTACACAAGATTGCAGCTCAAAACATTCCGAACACAGTCCGCGGATGCACCATTTTTTTCGATATCTCTCTATATTAACGGCATCAAAGAGATGAATTTTGGAATTTTTATTCCAATGTTAACAAAAAAACAGAGGATTTACATATAAATGCAACCTCTCTGTTTTAAAAGTCTTTATGCAATATTTCTGCGTGATAT
The DNA here is from genome assembly GCA_026418715.1 of Clostridia bacterium. Lineage (GTDB taxonomy): Bacteria > Bacillota > Clostridia > UBA1381 > UBA1381 > SKW16. The sequence goes on along the minus strand of JAOAAV010000011.1, from coordinate 1,776 downwards.
CGGGATAATCAGCTGCTGCCCCTGAATCAAACATTGTGTGGGGGTTAAATCATTTAGTTTTATAATCTCATCAATTGCAACGCGGTATCTTTTTGCTATATTCCAGAGTGTGTCATCCTTCTGCACAAAGTATATTACAATACCTCTTTTGTTCTCTCCGCTGATTTCACACAGTTCTCCATCCTTGATCAGGCTGACTTTGCGCCTTTGCGTCACCTTTGCGGATATAACAAGGATACATCGGAGTTCTACCTCGTTTGCCATGTTAAGATTATAGCCCGAGTGCTCTACCTGTGCATTGACATCGCACTGCATGCCTGCCTCACTGCCGGGTGCATCAAGGATGTAATTGAACGGAATTTCCTTTTTATAGCTGAAGACGGGGTTATCAACACTATCGGAAAGATAGAGGATATAGCTGTCAATTATGCCTTCCACTTTAATTTTGCCGTGTTCGACAATGGTTTTTACAATGTATGCCTTGTTTATGACATTATAAACGCCCATAATTTGCGGCAGATTGCTGTCTATGGCGACAATTTCCCGAAGAGTGTTCTGACTGTTCGGCTGACAGACTATTTCGTCGATAACACATTCCTCTCGCACAATTTTTGTATCCCAGCCGGGACAGTAGTAGTCGTTTACCACATCAACTTTAAGGTTTACGTTTGCTCTGATTTTTGCCTCAACTAAAAATTCGAGATTGACAACACGCAAATCACCGTCCGAATCCGCTGCCGTTTCAAAGTACATATCCGATATAGAGTAGTTCATTTCACAGTTTGCGTTATCATTTACATCAGGCACATCAAAGACTTCCGTAAAAGGAATGTCAAGTTCCACGAATTCGAGCGAATTATCTTCGCCAGTGTACAGGATGCACGCGTTGATAACTCCCTTTGCGATAATTTTCCCTGTAACGGTTTTGAGTTCTTTGTCGCTTATTTTGTAGTCAACTTTCAAAATTTCGCGTATTGACATTTTTCCAGAAGGAACCTCAATACTGTCCTTTACAACAAACTCATCCTCAGTTTGCGCTACTGTGTTATATATACTCAAGGTTTTTTTATCAATTTCCACTGCGGTTTCATTTTCCACATCGGTTACCATTTCAAGAGGTTTATTCGCGTATATCATGCTTTCAATTGCAACAATGGTTTTGACGCTAAGCTTGCGGCTGTTAATCAAATGAAATTCAACGCGCATAACATCGCTTTCAGCCATTGCTGTCATACCGTCTAAAATTGCGGCATTGTCCGCTCTATGCACAAAATCAAAGGATGTAATGATGCTTTTTACACTTTCCTCCGCCCGATCGGGAACGTATAAAATTTTCAAATTAACCTTGCCGTTTATCGTGATGCGGCCGCCCCCTACGTCTTTGCCGGTAATTGTGGATACTGCGTCCACCTGCAATATTTTAAGTATGTCCGGTTTTACGTCGGGAACAATAATATCTCCGTCAACCGATATTTCCGAAAAATCACGGTGTACGGTTTCGTTTACCAACACCGAATCCTTTATTAACTTCATGCCTTATCCTCCTCATATTAATAAAAATTGACAACATAAAAAGACCTGTTCATATATAGATATATATGAACAGGTCCATGAAATTATTACCAAAAAAATCATTTCAGGCAAATTTTCTTCCAATTTTCGTATGCATTGTCCCAAGCTTCTGAATCTTGCGGAACATACTTTGCAATATCAAAGGATTCCTTTACGATTTTTCTGCCTTCGTTCAAATCTTTGATCGCACCCATTGCAATAGCC
>JAOAAV010000008.1 GCA_026418715.1 Clostridia bacterium | reverse complement strand
GAATGTCACCCACTCGCCCGTTGCTTGAGCAATGCCAGCCAGGCGAGCCAAATATAGCCCCTTATTTTCCTGCCGAAAGATTCGCAGACGAGGTTCGCTGCGAGTCCACTGCCTTAGTCGCTCGTGGGTTTGATCCGCACTTCCGTCATCGATGGCAACAATTTCAAAATCCTGAAACGTTTGCCTCCGCAAACTCTCCAGCGCACGATCAACATAATTAATAACATTGAAGCAAGGAACAATAACACTGACTGACGGCAAATTACCTTTATTTTTCATAACTTGGAAATCCCAAAAATCAGTGTTATCATCGGATGATGCAACGACTAACCAATAACGCAACAAGATGCTTCATTGGCCCTCAGAGGCTCTGAATTAAACCATCCCATCTGTGAGCAAGCGCACCAACTGTAAATCTCTGATTATATACGCGCATATTTTCGCGACCCCATCGGCAATTCGCATCAAGACGCTCTAAAGCTTCCTGTATTGCACTCGCGAGACCGTTGCTCGAAATATCAGAGCATCCAATAACATCGGGAAAAACACTTATTTGATCCACATTCCCGCCAATAGCCGTCATAACAATAGGCTTACCAAGCGAGGCCACCTCCAGAACGAGTAGATCGTAGTACGCAACCCTATTCGGAATTACAACTAAATCAACATTAGAAATTAATTGATGCACACACTTTATCCAACCAAAATCAAGCACGCAACGCTCTTTATTGGTGATAAGATGTTTTAAAGGGCCATCTCCAGCAGAAAAAAAGGCTATATCATTTCTTTCATTACAGATTATCCTAGCAGCATCGCAGTACAAATCAAAACCTTTGTGCCTCACATAACGACCGGCGAAGAGAACTTTCTTTTTCCCCTTTTTATTGCATTCATCGATAATTTCAGAAAATTTATACGTATCATCATAACCACAAGGAACAACTTTAATGCCCGACTCAATGTAGGCCACGCACTTCTCATTCAAATCATATACATTCACGTATTCCAAGCCAGCATTTTTTGAAGCAAACACCACAACGTTTGCCCGCTCAATAAGACTTTTTTCAACGCAATATAGGTGCCAATAGAGTTTCATATCGAACTTTCCTTCTCCATCTATACATGTCTCCCTATACTCATCGGCAAAAGGCACCGGGCTATGAGGCATATATAGAATCAATTTATCAGCACCACAACATTTCAAAGCGCTAAGATATAACTCACTCGGACCATGAATGATAACAACATCCACTTTTTTTATGCTTAAGGAAAGGCTAATCAGCTTATATAAATAAGCTGGCGATCTAAAATTTATCTTTAGTTTCAAAAAAATACTTTTGACAAGTTTTTTTAAAAATGGCGAAAACTCTTTGCGCTTCCTCTCGAAGATAGAACTACGGTTGTTGGAAATATTGCCCCAAAAAATATACTCGTTATTAAGACGGTCTGCGCACTCTTGTATACCCAAATAGAGATTATACAAATACCCGGGAGGCCCCCCCCCTGGCCTTATTGTATGGGAAACAAGCAAAACTTTTTTTTTCATTTTTGACCTTTAGCTTATACATTCATTTCGTTAGCTGACTTACTTCATTTTTACTCAACTTATGCACCGCCGCCGAAAGAGCGGCACCAACCACTTGATCCATATTGTAATACCGATACTGGGCCAACCTACCAACGAATGTAACATTACAACAC
>JAOAAV010000002.1 GCA_026418715.1 Clostridia bacterium | reverse complement strand
ATTTTGTCCAGTTTGGCTGAAGTGCCGATTAAACAGTATATAGCCGTAACCGGATCAGTCAACCAAAAAGGCGAAATCCAGCCGATAGGCGGGGCGACACAAAAAATTGAAGGATTTTTTGAAGTTTGCAAGCTGAAAGGGTTAACCGGTAAACAAGGCGTGCTTATACCTCATCAAAATATGGATGATCTCAACCTAAATGATGAGGTTATTACGGCCGTGCAAGAAGGGAAGTTTCACATATATCCGGTCAAGACCATCGATGAAGGCATTGAAATACTGACGGGAATCCCGGCAGGCGAGCGGATGCCGGACGGAAGTTACCCGCCGGACACTATCAACTATTTAGTGGACAAAAAACTAAAACAGTATACCCAAACCTTGATTAAACTCGGGAAAGCTGCAAGCAGTGAAAAAACGGAAGAACAACAGAACTGACGTGCTAGTCCTGCAAACGTCTAAAAGCGGTTGCAGGACTAATGATGTAACAAAGCAAGTTAAGAGAAAGGACAGTTTAAGTGACAAGAGAAAAATCAAACATACCAGTTGAACTTGGCAAAAAATATATCGTAGATATAACCGGTATGGGCCATAGCGGCGAAGGTGTGGCTAGGTTTAAAGATTTCACTATATTTATTCCATATGCTATAGAGGGTGAAAATGTAGAAATACAAATAGCCGAAGTAAAAAAGAACTATGCCAAGGCAAATTTATTAAACGTGATGCGTCCGGCCGGCGAGCGTATACAGCCCCGCTGTCCCATTTATTACGAATGCGGAGGGTGTCAGCTCCAGCATTTGACATGCGAAGGCCAATTAGCTTTTAAAAGGCAGAAAGTAGTAGACGCCGTAACCCGCATAGGCAAGCTGGATAAGGTAGTTGTCCACCCGACGTTAGGCGCTCAAAGTCCATGGTACTACCGGAATAAAATGCAGTTTCCCATAGGGATTAAAGACGGCTGCCCGGTTATCGGCTGCTTTGCTGCCGGTACCCATGAAATTATTAATACGGAAAATTGCTTTATCCAAGATGAAATAAATAATGTTATAGCCCGCGCGGTAAGGGATATAGCAGCCAAATTGGGTATTAGCGTATATGACGAGCGCACCGGGCGGGGGATATTGCGGCATGTGCTGGGACGGGTAGGACGCCGCACCGGCGAGGTAATGGCGGTGTTGGTTACGACAAGCAATGAGATACCGTACGAAAAATTAATAATCGAACATTTGCGCAGCAAAATTCCCGGGTTGGTAAGCATAGTGCAAAATATAAACCCGCGGCGCACCAACGTTATACTTGGTGAACACACAAAACTGCTTTGGGGAAAAGACACAATAACTGATAAACTGGGTGATTTAAGTTTTAATATATCCGCTAAATCTTTTTTCCAAGTGAATACAGAACAGTCCGAGATGTTGTACAACAAAACCTTGGAATACTGCGGCCTGCAGGGACATGAGACGGTAGTTGACGCCTATTGCGGCACCGGCACAATAACCCTGTTTTTGGCCAAGCGGGCTAAAAAAGTCTATGGAACTGAAATAGTACCTGCAGCCATAAAAGATGCGTGGCTTAATGCCCAAAACAACGGTGTGGAAAACGTTGAATTTATCCAAGGGGATGCGGTAGACGTCATGCCCAAAATGTACGCGCAAGGCATAAGGCCTGATGTTATAGTGGTCGATCCCCCAAGAGCAGGCTGTGACAAAAAGGTGCTTGAAACCTTCCATGCTATGAACCCGCAAAGAATCGTCTATGTATCATGTAATCCTTCATCATTGGCACGTGATTTGGCGATATTAGCCGAATTGGGGTTTAGCGTAAAGGAAATACAGCCTGTAGATATGTTTCCGCAGACTTATCACGTGGAGTGCGTGGCGTTGATAGAACGGAAATAGCTTGATATATAAGACTTTGTGGGTTTTGGGATAATTTAACAAGTGTGATTTATGTTCGCCTAGACGTAAGGTTTAGGCGATTTTTTACCCCCGGGGGTAAAGTTGTGCGGCGGAACTTTTTGGCGTAAGTAAGGGGGATTTTGCGGAACGGTAGGGAAAATGGAGGAAAATGCTACAAGAAAGCAAAATATATCCATATGCAAAACGTCGGTTTTGTGTGAATAAGGTTGGCGATGGCAAGATAGCGGCTACAACTGGGAACTGTGCAGAAATGTTTGCTATCATTGAGAAAACAGAAAAATGCCCTGTTCAGAATATGTGCATTGATTCAATAATGGTCTAATTTATAGCTCATTATTTAACGCCAGCGAAATTTTGCCAAGTGACCTTATAAAAATTGTTTGAACAAGTGTTGACAATATAATTATTTTTAGAAGAGGTAGAAGTATGATAGAGAATGAAAGTATCGTCCATAACGGATGGAATGATTATTTAATTAAAGACTGGAATGACTTTATAAGATGTATTGAAAATCTAAATATTACTAATCTTAGTCCTGAAAGATATGTTTTTCGAGGGCAATCTAATAAAGAGTGGAAGTTAAAACCTTCTATTCTTCGACTGTTTGAAAAATTTACGCCGTTCGAAAATGAAATGATGGGGTTTTCTGAAAAAGAATTGCCATTATCCGAAGCGCGAGCTATTGAATATGAAATTTGGGAACAATTTAAATCTAGGATGCATTTACAATTACCAGTTAATATTTTACCAGTTAATATTATAGATAGAGATACCGAAGAACCGTATTGGTGGCCTATCATGCAACATTACTCTTGTCCTACTAGATTATTGGATTGGAGCTTTTCGCCATACATTGCAGCTTATTTTGCCGTCGTGGATAATGAAGACGTTGATGGTGCTATATGGTTTTTTTATACAAATGGATTACGAATACGTTATAAAAGTACTTATGATAAATTTGATGAAAACGTGTTGTTTTCAAAGGATAAACAGGTTTTTCTTTTTAATAGTGATTTTGCAACTGAACGATCTGCAATTCAACAAGGTGTATTTACCTTTTCTCCGTATATTATGGGGTATCATTGTGATATGCTTAGTGGAATGTTTGGAGAATCGAACCAAGAATTAAACAGATTTATTATACCTAAATCACAGAAGAATGAGTTTTTATCGCGGTTGCAAATGATGAATATTACAGCAACTACTCTGTTTCCAGGAATAGATGGTTTAGGTCGCTCTCTTGCGGAGTATGTAAAATTGGCAGTTTATCGTTATTCTAGTTATCAAAGGGGGTACTAAAAAGTGGTATGTAGGATTACCTAAGTGCGGATTATAGCGAATTACATTAATTTATTAGTAAAGGAATGAACTAAATGGAAGCAGTTTATAGCACAATTGAATTTTATAATGAGCTAAAATTGAAATATAAGGACTATATGAAACCTGAAATAGTATCGGTTGTGATGATTCAATCAGCAGATGAAGTATTTTTAGAAATCTTAGAAATTGAAATTGTTGAAGGTGGTTTTGAAAAGCAAACAAAACGGAGAGTAAATCTAGATTTTATAGCAGACGATAATAGTGATGAGGATCAAATACCGTTTTTTAATCCTAAAGATCCTATTGAAAAAAATGTAAATAAGTTTATTAACGAATTAACTCCATACAGTATAATTAATACAACTACTCTGTTTCATGATGAGGCCTGTGAGAAAATAAATAGAAAATATAATACTTTTGGGGTAGATGGTTAGAGACTGAATTTTATGGAAGTATTTTGATTTATAAGGCTTAGCGGGTTTTGGGATAATTTAACAAGTGTATTTTATGTTCGCTTAGACGTAAGGTCTAGGCGATTTTTTACCCCCGGGGGTAAAGGTTAATTAATGCACGAAAAATGAAGATTAGGGTTTACTTTTTTGGGTAAATTTCCATGCTTGGTTTGATATTCATTATATGAAAGAGTTTCAAGAAGATATGATGTAAATTCTTGTGTTTATAGAGATAATTCTTGTTGTTAATTTTTGGATTTGATATAATTAAAAGTGTTTTCCTAAGCGAATAACGAGAGGTGGCTAAGATGGCCGTCAGTTATAAAAAACTATGGAAGCTTTTGATAGACAAGGATATGAAAAAGAAAGATTTACAAGCCGCGGCAGGGGTTAGTTGGGCCTCTATAACAAAGTTATCAAAGGGCGAAACTGTAAGCATGGATGTGCTCATAAAAATATGCAGGGTCCTAAGATGTGATATTGGAGACATCGTTGAGATAGTAGCTGATGATGAAAGCTCTTAAGAGTATAATAAGAGAGTTTTATGTTAAGTTGCCTATAAACTAATGTGATTATATGGTAAGTCAGTTTAAAGAGGGGGAATTACATGGCTAAGGACAATAGTGCGTTTTTCAAAAAAAAGAATACTTGGTCAGAGATAAAAGACAGGTTACTTGGCTGTTATCTCCCTCAATATTTTCAAAAAGTATTGCTAACATACAAGCCTATTTTCTATGTCGATTGTTTTGCAGGCAAAGGTAAATTCGATGATGGCAAGGATGGGTCGCCTCGTATTGCTCTTAAGATAAGGGATGATTGTATGGGGAGAACTTCCGCCAAGGGTGTTAGAATTGAAACTTGTTTTATTGATCTTAATTATGCCGATGAGCTGAATGCCAATATTGCGGACTATAGGAATCTAAACGGTATTCCGACGGTTATTTCGGGTCGTTACGAGGATGAAATCGAAAGATTGCTTGCCGCTAAATATGATGCAAATATATTTCTCTACATTGATCCGTATGGAATTAAGGCACTTGATTACGGACTGTTTACTAAGTTTGCCGATTATGGTTTCAATAGCATAGAAATGCTTATAAATATGAATTCCTTTGGGTTTATGCGTGCGGCGTGCCGTGCCATGAAAGTCGATTATATAATTGACGAACCATTAGACGATCTCGTCGAATATGAACCTACCCAGGTTGACGATTCTCCGCAATCTGTGAAACTGTTGAATAGTATTGCTGGTGGAGATTATTGGCAAGCAATAGTACGAGACTATAATGCCGGTGAAATTGATGGTTACCAAGCAGAAAAGCGCTTTTCGACCGAATATAAGCAACAACTTAGGAAGAAATATACATACGTGCTGGATATGCCGATTCGCATGAAGCCTAAGCAACGCCCTAAATACAGAATGATTCATGTGTGTAACCATGAGGAAGGCTGTATTTTAATGGCTGACAATATGTCCTCACGTTCCGATGAATTATTTATAGATGTGCAAAATCAAGGACAACTAAGTTTATTTAATTGTAATACTGAAAATGACGTGATTAATGAAGATGATATTGAACAGAAAATGATGAATTTTTTATTGAATTTCCCAAATGGCATGACTGCAAATAAATTGATTGCACTTTTCTTTACTGAATATGGGGTATTGTGTAAGTCTGGAACTATTAAGAAAGTATGGAAAGACATGGAGAAATGCGGGTCAATCGAAGTTACGCGCGAACCCGCGCTTACAGATAAAGGAAGAATAAGCAGAACGTTTACGGAAAGTAAAAATCAAAGTGTGACTATAAGGAGAAAGCCATGAAAACGGTCAAGGGGTACATAAAACGAAAATCAATGTTATACAAAACCGACGTTGAATATGGTGATTATACGATGAACCATGTTCTTGGCTGCTCCCATGGATGCAAATACCCCTGTTACGCCTTCATGATGGCGAGACGGTTTGGGAAAACCACTTCTTATGAAGACTGGCTGGAACCGTATTTGGTCAGCAATACGCTGGAAATACTCGACAAGGAAATTCCTCGATTGAAGTCAAGGATAAACTCCGTGCATCTTTGCTTTACCACAGACCCATTCATGTATGGATATGAAGAAATAAAAAACATGAGCCTTGCTGCCATTCGAAAGCTTAACGATGCCGGTATAAAATGTACGGTACTTACCAAAGGGTTATTGCCGAGTGAACTGGTAACTTTTTCAAAGGAGAATGAATACGGTATAACGCTGATTTCTCTAAATGAGGGATACCGCAAAAGAATTGAGCCAGGGGCAGCATCTTATAAGGATAGATTGGAAGCGCTCCGGTATTTACATGACCAAGGCTGCAAAACGTGGGTAAGTATCGAACCATACCCAACGCCGAATTTAATCGAGCAGGATTTGAATGATATTCTTGAAGTTATCGCCTTTACGGATAAGATTATCTTTGGACGGACGAATTACAGCAAGGAGATTACATCCTACCAAAACCACAGGGCTTTTTATAACGAACAAGCGGAGAAAGTGATTAATTTTTGTACGATCCATTCAATCCAATATCATATAAAAGAAAAAACGATAAGCAAACCGAAAGGAACAAAATAAACAATGGCAAAAAGGACTGTTAAAAATGAACAATCGCTTGAAAGCATATTATGGAATTGCCGGAACGCGCTCAGAGGGACTGTCGGCGGCAATGAGAAAAACCGCGATGCCGTCATGGGGCTGGTCTTTCTGAAATTCGCCGGTGATAAATTTGAAAAAAGGCGTGAAGCGATAAAGACCCAATATGGTGATATACCGGCGTTTCTCGAAAAGCCATCATTTTACCTTTCTGAGAACGTGTTTTATTTGAGCGAAACTTCACGGTGGTCATATATAGTCAGGAATGCGAGCTCGGATGAAATTGCCGTCATATTGGACAAGGCGATGGCCGACATTGAAGAGAAAAACAAATCATTGAAAGGCGCGTTGCCGCAGAATTTTTATGCGACGCTGGGCGCGAGAAGCGCATCCTTAAAGGCGCTGATTGACGAGATAAACAAAATAGATGAGAAAAAGTTTCAGGACAAAGACCTCATTGGCAGGGTTTACGAGTATTTCCTGCAGGTATTTGCCATTGACGCCGGACAGGGCGCGGAAAAAGGAGAATTCTATACCCCCGCGAGCATTGTCAAACTGATTGCCGAACTTATAGAACCGTACAGCGGACGCGTCTACGACCCCTGCTGCGGAAGCGGAGGCATGTTCGTGCAGTCAGTCAAATTCGTTGAACGGCACAACGGAAACCGGCTGAAAATTTCCGTCATCGGGCAGGAGTCAAATCCTGACACATGGCGGCTTGCAAAAATGAATCTGGCGATCCGTGGCATATCTTATGACCTCGGCGAACGGGCTACTTCAACCTTCATAGATGACCAGCACAAAGACATCAAAGTGGATTTTATCATGGCAAATCCTCCGTTCAACCTGAAGAACTGGCGGGGTAAGGACGAACTTATTGACGATTACCGATGGAAAGGCTATGAGGTGCCTCCGGTAAGCAATGCCAACTACGCGTGGATTCTGCATATGCTCTCAAAACTTGACGTGACAAACGGCATCGCGGGTTTTCTGCTCGCCAACGGAGCATTGAACGCGGGCGGTGAGGAATACAAAATCCGTAAGCAGCTGATTGAAAACGACAAAGTGGAGGCAATTATCGTCCTTCCCCGTGAGATGTTTTACTCGACGGATATTTCGGTTACGTTGTGGATTATTAATAACAACAAAAAAGCCCGGACATTAAACGGGCGCGAACTGCGCGACCGGCAAAACGAGGTGTTGTTTATAGACCTGCGCCGGTGGAATGAGAATATTTATGAAAAAAAATATGTGATGTTTGACGATGATCAGATTGCCGCCATAAAGAAGATCTATAACGACTGGCAGAGCGCGGACAGGTCGGCGTACCGTGATGTGCCGGAGCTCTGCAAATCGGCGACGCTTGAAGACATACGCGCGAAGGACTATTCCCTTGCGCCCAGCAAGTATATTGAGTTTATCGACCACGATTTGGAGATTGACTATGCCGCCGAGATGTCGCGGATTCAGAGTGAAATGCGGGAGATTCTGAAGGCGGAGAAAGTCTCGCAGGCCATGCTCAAAGAAGCGTTTGAGGGGATTGGTTATGGGATTGAGTAAACTGGGATCGTTTCTTGAATTAGTGGACATTAGAAATACGGATGGGGCTTTGTCTGAGGAGTCAGTCGTTGGAATATCAACACAAAAAGAGTTTATTTCTACAAAAGCAGATTTAGACGGTGTAAATTTAAGCTCATATAAAATTGTTCCTCCAAAACACTTTGCGTATGTTCCAGATACATCACGACGTGGCGATAAAATGTCACTTGCCTTCAACACCTCGGAAAATTCGTATCTTGTTTCTGCAATAACATTTGTTTTTAGGGTCTGTAAACCAAAAGAACTGCTTTCTGACTATTTGTTCATGTATTTTAATCGTCCGGAGTTTGACCGCTATGCGAGGTTTAATTCTTGGGGTTCGGCGAGAGAAACCTTCTCTTGGGAAGATATGTGCGACATTAAAATAGACCTCCCGCCGCTTCCAATCCAGCAAAAATATGTGAATGTCTACAGAGCGATGCTTACCAATCAGCGGGCATATGAACGCGGGTTGGGTGATTTGAATAATGCAATAGCAGCGACTCTAGAAAAATTCAAGCATACCGCACCTCGTATTGCTGTGGGTACCTTGCTTGAGGAAATCGATGTACGAAACAGCGATGGTGCAATCAACAATGTGCAGGGTATTAACATTAACAAAGAATTCATGCCTTCTGTTGCAAACCTTAGTGAAACGGATTTGACAAAATATAAAGTGATCTACAAAAATCAATTTGCTTATAGCGCAATGCAGACAGGGCGTGACGAATGTATACGGATTGCCCTTTATCATGAAGACGAACCTGCAATTATATCGCCAGCGTATTCTGTACTACAAGTAAAGAACGGATCCGCACTTGCTGAATACATAATGCTCTGGTTCAGCCGAAGTGAAAGTGACCGTTACGGGTGGTTTATCAGCGATAGCAGTATAAGAGCGAGTTTGGAGTTAACGAGGTTTTACGAAATTGAGATTCCATTGCCTTCGTTGTTTCAACAACAAGCAATTGTCAATTTTTATAATGCGCGGCATTTAATGCTACGCAATATATCTACATTGAGTACTATGTTAAAGGACATCTGCCCAATACTGATAAAAGGCTCGCTCGAAGAAGCGAAAAGCGCCTGAGGAATGGAGGCCGACACATGGATCTTGATTTTGTTAAAGGACAGTTTAACGAGGAGCAGCTGGAAAACGCCATCATAGAGCTGTTTGTGCAGCAGGGCTATACCCATGTGTTCGGCGACGCCATACACCGGAAGCTTGAGGACATCCTACTGGAGGATGATTTGCGCGCCTATCTTGAAAAGCGGTACAAAGATGACAATTTGACGGAAAGCGAAATCCAGAAGATCATCAACCGCCTGAAGCTCATCCCCTCCGAACCGCTGTACGACGGCAACCGGGAGGCGTTCTGGCTTGTCAACGAAGGCTTTGACCTGTCGCGCGAAGACACAGGCAAAGTGGCGCTGCATGTGGGTTATATTGATTTTGTCGTGCTTGAAAACAACATCTTCAAGGTCGTCAATCAGTATTCCGTAAAGGGTGAGCGATTGCGCCGCCCGGATATGCTGCTGTTCATAAATGGCATCCCCGTTGCGATTTTCGAGTTCAAATCGGCCGCCAAAGAAAATGCGACAATCCATGACGCCTGGAAACAGATTCATTTCCGTTACTGCCGTGACATTCCGAAACTGATGAAGTACTGCTTCCTCTCTGTAATTACCGATGGGGCTAACACGAAGCTGGCCAGCATCTTCACGCCTTATGAGTATTACTATGCGTGGAATAAGGCAAACGATGAAGAAAAGGTTTCAAACGGGATTAGCGCGCTGTTTACCATGATCAGGGGCGCTTTTGCGAAAGACAGGGTGACGGCTATCCTGCGGGATTTTGTGTACTATCCTGACGAGAGCAAGACGGAGCTTGCCATCATCACCCGATACCCGCAGTTTTTTGCGGCAAATAAGATGTTTTCGAATATTAAAGCGCATCTTAAGCCACATGGCGATGGCAAGGGCGGTACATATTTCGGCGCGACCGGCTGCGGAAAAACATATACCATGCTGTTCCTCTCCCGTTTGCTTGCGCTTCGGGAGCGGGATACCTTTAACAACCCGACCATTATTATTTTGGTGGACCGTGAGGATCTGGATTCTCAAACTTCCGAGTTTTTTGTTATGTCCAAACGATATTTGCATGATAAGAATGTACGAAGCATTGAGAACCGGAAGGATCTGCAGGAGGCGCTTGGCGGCACGGCCAGCGGAGGTGTCTACATCACAACGATTCAGAAGTTTTGCGAATCGACGGGACTTCTTTCCGACCGATATAACATCATCTGCATCTCCGACGAGGCGCACAGGACGCAAATAAACACCGGATCAAAGCTTAAAGTAACCGACAAAGGTGTTAAGACCACCTTCGGCTTTGCGAAATATCTGCGCGATTCCTTCCCCAACGCGACCTATTGTGGATTTACGGGAACGCCGATTGATGAAACAATTGCGGTTTTCGGCGAGGTGGTGGACAGCTACACGATGAAAGAGTCCAGCGACGACGGCATTACAGTCCGTATCGCCTACGAGCCGCGACTGGCCCGCGTCATACTCTCGGAAGAACAGGCTAAGGAAATTCAGCGATATTACGACAAATGCACCGAGGAAGGAGCGAATCCCGAGCAGGTAGAAGAAAGCAAGCGAGCCATGAGCGAGATGAAACGTATACTCGGCCATCCGGAACGGCTGAAACGGCTGGCGGCGGATATCGTGACCCATTATGAGGCACTGTGCGCCGAAAAGCCCGCTGTGGTGCAAAAGGCGATGATCGTTTGCGCAGACAGGACACTGGCCTTCAAGCTGTATAAGGAAATTATCACGCTCCGTCCGGATTGGAATAAACCGAGAAAAGCGGAAAATGAAGCTGCGCTCTCCGAGGAAAAGCTGGATAAGCTTATTCCGCTTGAAAAAATAAAGCTGGTGGCTACCCAGGGCGAAAACGATGAAAAAGAGCTATTTGACCTGTGCGGCAATAAAGAATACCGCGCCAAGCTGGATAAACAATTCAAAAACAATGATTCCAACTTTAAGATTGCTATCGTTGTCGATATGTGGATTACCGGCTTTGATGTGCCGTCTCTTGCTGTAATGTACATAGACAAGCCCCTCCAGAAACATACGCTGATTCAGACAATATCGCGCGTCAACCGCGTTTTCGAAGGCAAAGACATGGGCTTGGTTGTGGACTATATTGGCATCAAAGAAGACATGCTTGAAGCAATCAAGAAATATGGCGGTCCGCAGGAAAGCCCGATTGATGAGCTGAAGATTTCACTGCAGGTTTTCCGAAATCATCTTGCTTTGATTGATGCGATTATGCACAACTTCAACGCAAAGAAGTTTTTTGAGGGCGAGCCGCTTGAAAGACTTGTTTGCTTAAACCACGCCGCTGAGTTTGTGCAGATGAGCAAGGAAACAGAAACGCGCTTTATGGACCTGTCACGCAAACTGAAAGCTGCATACGAGATATGCTTCCCTTCAGGGGAGCTTACAGACGAAGAAACCGCTAGGGCGCAGTTTTACCTGGCGATCCGCTCCATAATTTATAAGCAGACAAAGGGCGACGCGCCCGATGCGGAAGTCATGAACCGCGTGGTTGAAAAAATGGTGCAGGATGCCATTACCTGCACTGGCATAGAGAATATTGTCAATGCCGATAAGCCGGAAGATTTATTTAGTGACGATTTCCAAAAACAGCTTGATGAAATTGACCTGCCGATATCAAAATTCAACGCATTGTTGAAGCTGTTGAAAAAGGCTATTTCCGGCTATGGCAGAATAAATAAAATCAAAGCAATTGCTTTTGACGAGCGTCTGAAAAAGGTTGTGGAGTCTTACAACAATCGAGACAAGCTCATGTTTACCAGCGAAGTGGTGGCGGACTTCATCAACGGCCTGTCCGACGAGTTGATTAAAATACTGTCCGATTTGCAAGCGGATAAAACCTCCTTCGAGAAACTTGGCATAACTTTTGAAGAAAAGGCCTTCTATGATATTTTAGTTAAAGTGCGAGATGAGCATAAGTTTAAATACGAAGATGAAAAGTGCCTCGTGCTTGCAAAGAAAATCAAAGAGCTGGTGGATGATAAAGCTCAATACGCCGACTGGTCTACTCGTGATGACATCAAGAACCAGCTCAATATGGATTTGACGGTGCTCCTATACGAAAACGGATATCCGCCGGAGTGGGATGAGGAAGTCTTTGAACAGGTACTGGAGCAAGCGGAAAATTTTAAGAAGTATGCCGAGTAGAGCATATCGTGCAGGTAACTATATACGATTTTACTCTGGGGACTATGTGGGGGCTGAACAATGCCAGGTAATCGTTCCTTTAAAGACTATGTGGCTTATAGATTCTACAATGAGTTATTTGCTGCTATCCAAAGTTACACCGCAGATAACTACACTGATTTAAACCTCAAGCTATACAGGGTTCGCGGCATCGGTGCAATCGAACTGTCGGACATAGAAGTAAAGTTCGTATCTGTCAATGATTTACCCGGTATGAAAATTGAATTTGATGTTGTGGTAGAAGCTGAACTTGAAGTCCGCGAGTCAGATTATCATTATGATGAATCGGAAAGTTGCAGCCAGTGGTTTGTGCTTAAATGTTTCGGTGATTTGGCTTGCAATTTGGATGACTTTGCTATCTCCAGTGTAGCTGAATACACTAGCAAACATAAGCAGCCAAGACCCATGTCAGACTCGCTTGTGCCGATAATAAACAAGGAAAAATTAGAATCCGTTGCCACAGACTTCCTCCGCAGGCATTATCCAGAA
>JAOAAV010000113.1 GCA_026418715.1 Clostridia bacterium | reverse complement strand
AGATGTGTATAAGAGACAGCCTCCATACAATGCTTTGCAAGCTCACTGTGTACGGTTGTATTTAAATACCTTGCCGGAATGATAACATCCGTATCTATATTATCCCCATATTTGATTGCCGTTCCGTTTGCCTTCATATGCTTTTCCCTCCTAAAATATCATCTAACTTCATCAGGTGTCGCAATTCTGCCTAAAATTGCACTTGCTGCAGCAACCTGCGGCGATGCCAAATATACCTCACTATCTACATGCCCCATACGGCCGATGAAGTTTCTATTTGTCGTAGCAACGCACCTTTCACCTTCCGCAAGAATTCCCATATGCCCGCCAAGGCACGGTCCGCAGGTAGGAGCGCTGATTGTCGCACCTGCTTCAACCAAATCAGTCAAAATACCTTCTTTAATTGCATCGAGATAAATTTTCTGGGTAGCAGGAAATACTATAACCCTTACTCCTTTTTTTACCTTCTTGCCTTTTAAAATCTGTGCGGCAGCTCTCAAATCGCTCAGACGCCCGTTTGTACATGAACCGATAACAACCTGATCAATCTCCACAGTTCCCCAATTTTCAGGAGTTCTCGTATTTTCAGGAAGATGCGGGAATGATACCGTATGAGGAACTTTTGAAAGATCAATATCTATCACCCGTACATATTCCGCATCACTGTCGGCTTTATATATGGTATATTCCTTCTTCGAGTGTTCCTTCATATATTCGATTGTCAAATCGTCTACTTCAAAAATTCCGTTCTTCGCACCTGCTTCAATTGCCATATTTGCTATTGTAAAGCGGTCATCCATTGTGAGATTGTGCATTCCTTCGCCTGTAAACTCCATCGATTTATACAGTGCACCGTCAACACCAATCATACCGATAATATGAAGAATCAAATCCTTGCCGCTTACATCCTTCTGAAATTTCCCTGTCAAATTAAATTTAATTGCCTCAGGGACTTTAAACCACGCTTTTCCCGTAGCCATGCCTGCAGCCATATCGGTAGAACCAACTCCCGTGCTGAAAGCGCCCAACGCACCATAGGTACAAGTATGTGAATCGGCGCCGATTACCACATCTCCCGCCACAACCAAACCTTTCTCTGGCAAAAGAGCATGTTCAATTCCCATTTCTCCTACCTCAAAGTAGTTTTCAATATCTTTTTCTTTTGCAAAATTACGAAGCTTTAACGCCTGCTGAGCGGACTTAATGTCCTTATTCGGAGTAAAATGGTCGGGGACCAATGCAATTTTTGTTTTATCGAACACATTATTGCATCCAATTTTTTCAAATTCATCAATGGCAACCGGAGTTGTAATATCGTTGCCCAAAACAAGGCTAAGCTTTGCCATAATAAGGTCGCCCGCCTTAACACTTTCAAGTCCTGCCGCCTTTGCCAAAATCTTTTGCGTCATAGTCATACCCATGGATAATCATTCCTTTCTGCTATGTTTGATCAGGATAAAACTCTACATTCGTAGAAAGTTTATCATTTATACTGACATTTTACAATATTTTTTTTCATTTGTCTAACAATTTGATGCAATTAACAAAAAACATTAAAAAAATAGCGGCAAGTGTAAAACTTACCGCAAAATCAAATATGAAATAGTGTTTTATACCGGTTTTGCCGGCATAAATATGAAGGGGGTTTCATACTGATTTTCAAATCAGTCAATGTATTTTGTGAGGTCATTCTAAGTATAACCTTTTTTTTATGATTTATACATTCTTTATTTATTTTTTCCGGCATATATTTTAAATTATAAGTTTGCTTGAATTTTTTCATAGAAAGGATGTTTGATATGTCAAGCTATATCATATACAAAAAAAACTACATCGAGCATTACTTTTATAAGCCTAATGAGGGAATATGCTCAAATCAAAAGCTGCACGGACATTGGAGTCCTCACCAAACCATTTATAAAGAAGGCTTAGACGGATTTTGCGTTTATGCAGATGCAGCCGATAACACACATATGGTTTGCACCAACGAGGACGGAGATTTGATGTATCTTTTAAATAAAGACAATTCCTGGCATAAGCATATCTTAACAAAAGGAAACAAAAAAGTTTTTCCTCAAAATTTTCATATGACCATATTAAACGGACGTGTAAATTTAATATACAGCGCAAAATATAATGATGACATCTTATTGGTTTATTGCATTTTGGGAGTATCCTCGCAGCCTCTCAATCTTGACACGCTTTCTCCAGAATACTCGGACTTTTTCATATTCGGCTCTAAAATTTATTACACAAACAAAGATAATGTTTTGGGGTATCAGGATTTTTCGGATGGCAAACCTGACATATTCATTCCAGTTGCAGAAAATGCCTATATGCCGTATTTGACGGAATATAACGGGGAAATTTTCCTCGTGTACAAGTCAAACGAACACATTATCTTCAACGGAAATGCAATTTTTGAAGATAAAAATGCGATCTCTCCCATTATCTCGGTTAACTCGGGGAAATTGATAATACTTTGGAAAAGCATAAATTTTATTCGTTATTGTGCAAGCCAAAACGGCGGCGCAACTTGGAGTTCTCCTATGCGTTTTGTAAATTCGGAAAAAGCTACTCAAATTTTTTACGTTCAATCACAAAATACAATTCATAAACATTACGGAAGTATTAATAATGATGAATTTCATCTTTTCGGTGATATATCGGCAAACTTGCAAATACCAAAAAATTCTTCGGCTGATTCTCCCGCTTTTAGTGAAAGTTCTCCAAATGAACAACTCGAAATTCAAAAACTTAAAATTATGATTGAAATGTTGAAAAAAGACATAGCGGACTTGAAAAATCAATTATACGATATAAAAAATGGTCAGGCAGGAGTTGAATAATCCTGCCTGCTATCATCTTATCTGTCCGCTGCCGTAAACGACGTATTTAATTGTTGTAAGCTGTTCAAGCCCCATTGGACCTCTTGCATGAATTTTTTGAGTACTTATGCCGATTTCCGCTCCGAACCCGAACTCAAACCCGTCGGTAAATCGTGTGGAAGCATTGACATATACCGCCGCCGCATCTACTTCATTCAAAAATTTTTGAGCGTGATTGTAATTTGTCGTCACAATTGCCTCCGAATGCTTTGTGTTGTATTTATTTATATGCTCAATGGCTTCTTCTATGCCATCCACAACCTTCACTGCTATTATATAATCATTATACTCAGCATACCAATCTTCCTCGGTTGCGGGCTTTGTGTCAATATCCGTACATATTGCCCTGCTTTTCTCACACGCTCGAATTTCCACACTATGCTCCTTTAACTGAGCAAAAGCCAAAGGAATGAAAACATCTGCTATCTCCTCATCAACAAGTAGAGTTTCTGCAGCATTGCAAACCGACGGACGACTGGTTTTGGCATTGATTAAAATATCCAAAGCCATATTGACGTAACATTCGCCATCCACATAAATATGGCAGTTCCCTGAACCTGTTTCTATAACGGGCACCGTAGCATTTTCAACTACAGATTTGATAAGTCCCGCACCGCCTCGTGGTATCAAAACATCGATATAGCCATTTAAACGCATAAGCTCTTTTGCGGTTTCACGGTCAGTATCCTCAATCAGATTAATGCTGCCCTCAGGGAC
>JAOAAV010000025.1 GCA_026418715.1 Clostridia bacterium | reverse complement strand
TTCTGTTCCTGTTTCTATATCTCTATCCTTTCGGTGTGTCTACTGTATGGGGGGAAGTGCAACTTGCCGAAACAGGAGAGATAGAACTCCGGGGAGGCAAATTCATGAAGAAAGGCAGGAGGAATCACAGTGCTGAGTTCAAGGCACGGGTAGCCTTGGAAGCCATCAGGGGCATGAAGAGCATGTCGGAGCTGGCAAGTGAGTATGAAGTGCATCCCAACCAGATCACGCGCTGGAAGCAACAGGCATTGGCAGAGCTGCCGGGGATTTTCAATGAGCGGCGACGACGGGAGGAGCAGGAAGGGGGGGCGTTAAAGGCACGGCTGTATCAGCAGATTGGGCAACTGCAGGTTGAGCTGGATTGGCTAAAAAAAAGTCTTGTTTTGAGCATTGAGCAGAGACGGGCAATGGTCAATCCGCTGGAGGGGGCGGTACCGGTGAGTCGGCAATGTGCGTTGATAGGGCTGTCGCGGTCAGGGTATTACTATGAGGCGGTGCCGGAGCGGGCATATAATTTGGAGCTGATGCACATGATTGATGAGCAGTACCCGCGTTGTCCGTTGTACGGGTCGCGGCGGATGCAGGACTGGCTCAGGGGGCAGGGACACGCAGTCAGTCGGGATCGGGTTCGTCGGTTGATGCGGCTCATGGGCATAGAGGCGGTGTATCTGCGGGGCCGGTTGAGCGTGCGAGGTCAGAGAAGCCGGATATACCCGTATATATTGCGTAATCTGGTGATTGATCATCCTGATCAGGTATGGGCGGCAGACATAACCTACATTCGGCTGCGGACAGGGGTTGCCTATCTTGTTGCGATCATGGACTGGTACAGCCGGTGTGTGCTGGCATGGGAATTGTTGGTGAGCCTGGAGGCGGATTTTTGTGGATGTGCCCTGCAACGGGCAGTGCAACGGGGCAGGCCCGAGATATTCAACACCGATCAGGGCAGCCAGTTTACCAGTCAGGCGTTTACCGACCGGCTCACCGAGGCCGGTATTCAGATCAGCATGGATGGTCGAGGCCGGGCATTTGACAACATCATGATCGAGCGTTTGTGGCTAAGCGTGAAATACGAGGAAGTGTATTTGAGGGATTACCAAAATCTCACCGAAGCGCGGCAAGGATTGGCTGCATATTTTCTGTTTCACAACACCGAGCGGCCGCACCAGAGTCTGGGGTTCAGAGCAACGGTAGAAATATATGTCGGTTCGGATCGCTTGATTTCTGTGAGATTAGGGCGGGAGGAGTTGATTTTGACCCATGCCGAGATATGAGTCGGGCAGGAAACGTTGCGTAGAGGGCATTCTGGTGAGCCTGTTTTCAGTCTGCTGGCCTGATAAATGCTCACCTGCATGAAATGGGCTTAAAACGCCGGCAATGACCGGGCGCAGATTTACCTTAAAAAGGTCATTTTTTTGTCTTGACAACCTAGACCGCTTCACGGTTTAGAAAAGTGTTAAACCTGCTGCGGTGTGGATGTGATGATTTCTGTCTGGGTACGTCTGCCCCATGCAAAATAGATTAGCAGCACCAAGAGGCTGAAAGTATTTAAAGTGGTCCCAATGAAATTCAGTTGCCAAAGAACTAAAAAATGGTTGAAGTTTGAAAGGGAAACGTACGATTTTAAAAATTGAGATACAATATTTTGTCGATATTTTTTGTTGGCAAACAATTTATCAATTTGATTGTCTATCACCTTTTATGTTTTTCCGTTTTCACCCCCCAAAAAGTCAGTCAAGTTGAGTATATTATACGTAATTAAATGAAGGTAAACTTTTATGCAAAAAAAACATAGCTCAGCTAATATAGTATTTATAGGTATCTTTTTGATTGCGATGGGGATAGTCTCGGTAGAGGTAATTTTAACCAGAATATTTTCATTTTCAATTTGGTATCATTTTGCTTATTTAACCATTAATATTGCACTATTAGGCTTTGGATCAAGCGGTGCAGTGCTTGCGGCATTTTCTGGAATTTTGAAAAATGAAAAATGGCGATATGTTATATTTTTAAGTGCTTTGCTTTCTGCTATTTTTTTGATAATCACGTTTCTGTTGTTGTCGCGCTTCCCCTTGCAACCTCATATTATGTTTAACCAACCGATAAAATTTATAATTTCATTGTTATGCTATTATATTTGCACTAGCCTTCCATTTTTTTTTGCTGGTACTGCTATAGCAGGCACTATAGCAAACTTTTCTTTACAGGTTTCATATCTATATTTTTGGGATTTATTCGGTGCTGCTATCGGTTCATTGCTTTCTTTGTTTATTTTAAATTATATCGGTGCTCCTGGAGGGGTTCTGCTCTGTGCCTTTTTTTTATTAGCCGGAGCAGTATGTTTTGCAGTATTGTTTTCAAAGAGAATGGCCATTATAGTGGGAATTGCAGCTTTGGTTTTAGCAATTATGATCCCGTCTTTAAAGGAGCGGATAGAAATTATTCCTTCAGGATCAAAGGCGCTTGCGATTATATATAAACAGCCAGACACATATAAACTGCTCTTTACAAGATGGAATGCAATTAATAGGGTTGATGTTTACACAAACCTCAAAAGGAATACCCTGCCTTTTTGGGCTTCGGGTGTAAGCAGTACTTATAAAGGATCTTTTCCTCCTTTCTATGACATGCAATACGATGCACATAATGGCAGTAATATATTTCAGTTTAACGGTCGGGAGGAAGATTTTAACTTTTTAGATTATCACATATTAAAAACCCCTTATGTAATTCTTGAAAAGCCAAATGTTCTTGTTATCGGTGTAGGCGGTGGTATTGATGTTTATAATGCTTTAAGAAACCACGCTTCAAAAATCACAGCAGTTGAGCTTCAACCGATTACGGTGAATTTATTAAAAAATGAGCTTTCAGACTGGACCGGGAATATTTATATCAATAACGATCGTATAGCACTTATAGCAGGAGAGGGACGCAATTTTATCAACAGCAGCAAAGAGCAATATGATTTAATTCAAATAACTGTAACAGACACATTTGCAGCCCTTAATACAGGCGCCTATGTCCTTATGGAGAGCTACTTATATACCAAAGAAGCAATTGCAACTTATTTCGACCATATAACCGAAAACGGATTGATATGCATTATTGCAGGCGATCATCTTTTGAAAGGGAGTGGGCAGTATCCACCACTCACTGCAAGGCTTATACTGCAATATCTTCAAGTAATGCGTTCAAAAGGAATTGAATTACCTCAACGCCATATTGCAATTGTAGGACGCTGGGAAGAAAATGGCAATCTTCATTGTGTTCCGCTTTTAAAGAAAACCCCTTTTAAGGATTCAGACATTTCAAAGCTTCAAAAATTTTCTGACTCCATGGGTTTTTCACTTATATATAATCCTTTAACTATTCACCCTAACGATAATTTTCTCGAGAGAATAATTGTTACACCAGAAAACAAGCAAGATGAAGTGATTTCACAAGCACCGTATAATATTACTCCAAGCACAGATGATATTCCTTTTTTTTATAACTTTTGCAAATGGAAAACAGTATATGAAGTTTTTAATAATACAAAATTCGATTTTTCAACACCAGTATTTGGTCAGGCAATTCTTGTCTTACTTTTACTCCAATCTATTATTATATCTTTTTTATTTATTATGTTCCCGCTTATAGTAACTAAGACAAATTTTTTTTCAGTCAGCTCTTCGCTTGGATATTTAATCTATTTTTGCTCTATTGGAATCGGCTTTATGTTTTTGGAAATAAGCTTTATTCAAAAATTTGTATTGTTTTTAGGTTATCCAGCATATGCTTTTGCAGTTACTCTTTTTTCCTTACTTCTTTTTTCTGGTTTGGGAAGTTATTTGACAAAATTTGTCAAAAACAATCCCCATGTTATGGTTAAAAAAATTCTTTTGGCTTTGGTTCCGACGTTATTGTTCTATGCAATCTTGACAGATAAGATATTTTCGGCTTTTATTGGACAGCCTTTTTTACATAAGGCTATTGTAACGATAATAATGCAAATGCCTTTAGGACTGCTCTTGGGAATGTTTTTCCCTTTAGGCATAAAAATTATCAATCAAATTGATACTAGAATTGTACCTTGGGCTTGGGGCGTAAATGGTATGTGCTCTGTTGTAAGTAGCATTTTGGCGATAATAATCGCTATGAGTTTTGGTTTTAGAGTTGTTGCATATCTTGCAATCGGTATTTATTCAATTGGTTGTATTAGTCTAATTATTACAACCCATAATTTTCTCCAAAAGAGAATGTACAACTTCTAAACAAAAAATTCTAGCCCATGCTTTTTTGCGCAAATGAATATTCAAACCCCAAAGCCTCCACATTAAACAATCAACATTATATTTCTGTTGATATTGTCAGGGCAGTGGCAATTATAATGGTTCCCATCGCCCATGTAATTTATGGAAGTGAAGGGTCTGTATATCTACATATAAAGGGATTTTTGTATTCTGGTTTTTTAGTATGCATTTTTTTGTTCTAGGCGGTTTTTTAATTGCCCATGAGACGAAAAGATATTCGTTAAGAGAGTTTTTTTCGTAATAGAATCTATAGATTGTTTATCCCAACAATTTCCTATCCGCTTTTTTATATATTCAGTAATTTTCTCAACTTGACTGAGTTTTATCACGCTGCGATAAGCAGGCGTGAGAGTTCTTTGACAACAGAATTACCACTGGGCAACTCCTTGAGGTGCTCAACCAGATCATCCCAGACGATCCGGCGC
>JAOAAV010000059.1 GCA_026418715.1 Clostridia bacterium | reverse complement strand
GTTTTACGATAAATAAGGTAACAGTATTATAGAATGATTATAATTCCAAAAAATATAAGTTGACAATAAGCCTCTAATCATCTATAATCACATATTGTGAGGAATGACCCACTAGCTCAGTAGGTAGAGCACCTGACTTTTAATCAGGGTGTCGATGGTTCGAGTCCATCGTGGATCACCATTTATCCGGCCCGTTGGTCAAGCGGTTAAGACACCGCCCTTTCACGGCGGTAACATGGGGTCGAGTCCCATACGGGGCCCCATTTGAGGGTTTAGAAGTCTTTCGGGGAGGAAGGACTTCTAAATTCATTTTCATGGGCCTTTAGCTCAGTTGGTTAGAGCATCCGGCTCATAACCGGACGGTCCGGGGTTCGAGTCCCTGAAGGCCCACCAAAGAATTATAATCCGAACACTTTTTTCTCGGAGTGACGTTTGGGTTTATGGTAGAGCATCATCAGATTTAAGATTTGATGATGCTTTTTGCTTTACTGATTTGACGCACAGAATAAAGTTGAAAAAAATATGATACTATTGCAAGTCTTTAAATCTGTTGTTTAGATTTTGTTTGAATATGAAAATATTGCTTGAAAACTAAATGAGGTTATGCTATCATTTCATTATAGAACGGAAGGATGGTGCGTGTGCTGTTTGATAAATTCAATCTGAGAAACATCTTGCTTCCAAGGGAAAAATTTTTCCCTTTTCGAACCGACAAAGCCTTCTGGGGAAGTCTCCCTCAAGACATAGCAACAGAAGCAATATCTGAGGGGGAAAAATTTTTGGGGTATGACTGGCAAAGACTAGATGCCGTGCGATATATGGATTTTTCAAGGGACGGAAATCGCACAGCATATGAAGACATTAACTTCGCCAGAAGGAAAGCTTTAAATTGCCTGACTATTGCGGAATGCATCGAGGACAAAGGAAGATTTTTAGACGATATAGTAAACGGTTTGTGGTGCATTTGCGAGGAAAGTACATGGGTTCTTCCTGCACACAACGGAGGAGAGCCTTTACCCGATGTTTCAAAGCCTAACATTGACCTTTTTTCCGCACAGACAGCCGCGCAGCTTGCATTTTGCATATATCTTCTAAAAGAAAGACTTGACAAAGTCAGTACAGTTATTTGCAGAAGGATTGAAAAAGAAATTACAGTCCGTGTAATAGACCCTTTTATGGAGCATAACTTTTGGTGGATGGGCTTTGGCTGCGACAGGCGGAAAATCCCTTCAAACTGGACGTCATGGTGCGTTTCCACCTGCACTGCGGCTTGTCTTTTAACCGAACGGGATCATGCAAAGCGTGCGGATTTTATTGGCAAAGCGCTTCAAATTTTGGATTATTACATAGAAGCATACCCAGACGACGGCGGCTGCGACGAAGGTGCGGAATATTGGCATATGTCGGCAGGATGTATGTTTGATGCGCTGGAGCTTTTGTATGCTGCGACAGACGGAAAGCTTTCGATTTTTGATTTGCCCAAAATTGATGCAATGGGAAGCTATATATATAAAGTCTACGCAGGCGGAGAATACTTTGTAAATTTTGCCGATTGCAGCGCCGCAGCCGATAGAGGGGGCGCAAGAACCTACTTGTTTGGTAAACGAATAAATAACCAAACACTTATGGCTTTCGGAGCAGATGATTATATCAAAAAAGCATCGAAAACTATGCCTTATACCATGAATATGTTTCACAAACTGATATCGCTTAGCTGTGCAAAGGAGATATATGAGCAAAATATAAGTTATGAGTGTGATAATGAAAGCACATACATAGGAAGTCTGGAACTTTTATGCGCTCGGAACAAAAATTTTATGCTCGCCGCAAAAGGTGGCAGTAATGGCGATAACCATAACCACAATGATGTGGGAAGCTTTATGGTGTATATGAATAGAGCGCCGCTTATTATCGACGTGGGAGTCGGAAGTTATACAAAGAAAACTTTTGGAAAAGACCGATACACTATCTGGACTATGCAGTCGGCATATCACAATTTGCCTACCGTAAACGGAAAAATGCAGGAAGCAGGAGATTCATTTTGTGCAACAGAGGTTATTTATGAGAAAAACAGATTAAGTTGTGAGATAAAAGGCGCTTACCCAAGAAATTCTGACATTGTGTCGTGGGTGAGAAAATTTGAACTGTTTGATGATTTTGTTTCTGTGGGGGATAGCTTTATTCTTGAAAAAAGCTCAAACGATGTTGTTATATCCGTTATGACCAAAGATAAACCTTCAATAGGAAAATATTTTATACTTTTGGGCGATGCGGTGATTGAGTATCCATTTGAAAAGTGGAGTGTGGTTTTTGAAGAAATCAGAATACCGGAGGATGCAAAGCTTACTCCCGTCTGGGGAAGGGGAGTTTACAGACTTTTGTTCAAACTGAAGAAAGAAGCCATAAGCGAAAATTTTGAGCTTAAGATTAAAAGGAGATTATATGAATAAAGATATACAGAACTGGGCAAAAAATACACAGAAAAGAATTATGGATAAACTCAGTATAACGGCAGAACAAATCGGCCCGGGTCGTCCGCATGCCTCAAAAGACGGTATTTATGACAATGCGGATATAAACTGGTGGACAAACGGTTTTTGGCCGGGAATACTATGGCACGCATACAGGGCGACAAAGGATGAAAAATTTAAGAACATCGCGGAGAAATGTGAACAAAATCTAGATGAGGTGCTTTCAGGATATGTGCACACCGATCATGATGCAGGTTTTTTATGGAGCTTGTCGGCAGTTGCGAATTATAAGCTTACAGGAAACGAAAAATCAAGGGTTAGAGGTTTGATTGCTGCGAATTATCTAGCGGGAAGATTTAATTTGCGCGGGGGGTTTATTCGTGCGTGGAACTGGCAGAAAGGATGGGCAATAATCGACTGCATGATGAATCTTCCGCTTTTGTATTGGGCAAGTGATGCGGTAGATGACCCCAGATACCGCTATGTAGCTATGGCTCATGCGGATACAGTTCTTCGTGAATTTTTCCGCGGAGATGGTTCTGTAAATCATATTGTGGAATTTGATATTCATACGGGCGAGGTTACTTCAATCCCGCAGGGGCAGGGATATTCTCCGTCAAGCGCATGGGCAAGGGGAACAGCATGGGCTATTTACGGCATGGCATTGAGCTATATGTATACAAAAGAGATTCGATATCTTGATGCTGCAAAAAGGGTGGCACATTTTTTCATTTCAAATATGCCTGAAGACTATGTGGCATACTGGGATTTCAGAGTGCCTGTCGATGAGAACACTCCAAAAGATTCAAGCGCCGCAGCCTGTGCGGCGAGTGGGCTTTTGGAAATTTCAAGGTTTGTGCAAGAAGGAGAGAAGGAGCTATATCTTGGTAACGCTTTGAAGATCTTAAAATCCCTCACGGAAAATTATGCGGTTTTTGACTCTTCAAAACAGGAAATTCTCCGCGCCGGCACCGCTCATGTGCCTCAAAATCAAAATATTAACGTGGGTCTTATTTACGGCGACTATTTCTATGTAGAAGCGATAGAAAAGCTTTGTGGAAACAGTGCATTGTTCTGGTAACAATCTTCTCTTAAATCCGACAGAAATGTGTTGTAATTTTTTTTGATTTCCTATATAATCTCGTTATAAAAGTATGTTGGGAGGTATGTGCTATGAAAATGATACGGAAGATTATGTCTATCATTGGAATAACATTTTTAATACCGTTAATTGTCATGATGATTCACCTGACAACTTACGAGCACATCCACTCAACACTGATACATACGATGGATATGCAGAATTTGGTGAAACAATTGAACAAGTCTGTGGAGGATTATTTGGATGAGCTTGTCAGACAGGTTTCGCTGAGCGCAAATACGAGCGTGCTTAAAAGGTTTATTTCGGAACCTGCTAATGCGGCCTATGAAAACGAAGCAAAGGAAGAAATTAACAATGCGGCGCTTTTTTCTGAAACAATCTGCAATGTTTCCATACTAAATGCGGATGGGAAATTTCTTTTGTCGTCTCTTCCCACTGCGGCAAGCTATAACGAAAGTATTTTAAGAAAAGTTCTGTCGGAAAAGCAGTCACAAGTCGATTTGTCTTTTATAACAGAAAATAACAATACACTATTTTCAATATGTGCTCCAATGATAGTTGATAATGCTGTAAAAGGTTATTATGTTGCGTTTGTTGACGCAAGTATTATCAAACAGCTTCTCAGCATAAGCAAAAGATCCATCTCTGATGTGTCATTTATTATTGACGGAGCGGATAATCTCCTTATCGACGGAGTTATTGTGCCTATTTCTGCCTTTCAGGCGCCAAAAGCTTCCAAGGGCATAGGAAAGGCTTTAGAAATTATTAAATCGCGTGATGATGGAAATCTTCATACCATTTATTTCACGAATCAAAGTGGCGTGAAGATGAGGGGCGTGGTGCAAAAAAGTCCGGCACTTAATATTTATACCGTTTATGCAAGGCCCCAAAACGATATTCTTGCAAATAGAAATGCCGTGTTGCATATTATTTTGTTTTATATTTTGTTAATATCCATATGTGCGGTTGCCGCATACCGCTATGTCAACCGCTATTTAAAGAACCCATTTGATGAAATCTTTAGGACGATAGAAATTTACGAAATGGGCGATTGGACGTATAAACCAGTAATAAAAGGGAATGACGAGCTGGGGCTTATTGCAAATGCGCTTTGTCGTTTAGCTGAAAACCTCAATAAAATGTATATGGATATAAAATTCAATGAGTACCGTTATCGTTTAGCAATGGAGTTTTCCAGTGATATTATTTATGACTACAATATTTCTCAGAATATTTTTGAGTCTGACAGACGAAAGTGGGAAAACATTTTTGATTTTCGGCTTTCAAAAAATCAAAAGCAGATTGAAGAAAATTTTATTGAGAGAATTCACCCTGAAGATAAAAAGATTTATGAGGATTACTGTGCGCAGCTAGATCATGATTGCTGCGGTGAAATAGAAAAGCAGACCGAAATTGAATTTCGAATCAGATTGAAAGACGGAAATTATCATTGGCTAAGTAAAAAGGATATTTTGGTAAAGGGAGTATCCGATAAAATAGAGCATATTATGGGAACCTTGATTGTTATTGATGAGCGTAAAAACAGAGAACTCTCTCTTAAGAAAAAGGCTACTACGGACTCTCTTACCACACTTTACAATCGTGCCGCATTCATAAGCAAAACGCAGGAAATAACCGAAAACCGCATTATTGAAAGCGGAGCTATGATTTTTGTGGATATTGATGATTTTAAGAATATCAACGACAGCTATGGCCATGACGTTGGGGACGATGTGCTTCGTTTTATAGGAATATCCATAAAAGAAGCAGTAGGCAATTGCGGTATCGGCGGAAGATACGGCGGAGATGAGTTTTTGGCATTCATATATGATAAAGAAAAAGCTGTTGAGGTGTCAGAGAGCATTCTTTTGCAGCTTGCTCGAAAATTTATCATCAGAGGAACCGACGATACTATCAGCATTAAATCAAGTATTGGAATAGCATATTATCCCGACCATGCCAAAGATACAGATTCTCTTATAAAAAAAGCGGATACGGCTATGTATTATTCAAAGAACAATGGTAAAAACCGATATACGATATATACAGAAAAAAGGGACGACACCGAACAACCAATTGCATGAGCTGGTTTTAGTTCACATAAAGGATGATATATTCGAATGAGAACAATAGTTATAAACGAAAATGACGCAGGGCAGCGCATCGATAAATTTCTCATGAAATTTATGCCTGCCATGCCACAGGGAATGCTTTATAAAAGCCTCAGGAAAAAGTGTGTCAGGGTGAATGGGAAACATATTACCGATGGTTCATATAAATTGTTTGCAGGGGATACCCTGACGCTTTATTTAAAGGACGAGTTTTTTGAAAAGTCTGACCCAGATACTGCGTTTATGAATATAAAGCCGAATTTGAATATTTTATATGAAGATGAAAACATTCTTTTGGTAGACAAAAAACCCGGTATGCTTGTGCACTCCGACGACAACGGGGAAGCAAATACATTAATTGCACACATTCAAAGCTATCTTTTCAGCAAGGGAGAATATCGACCGGGGAACGAAAACACTTTTGCCCCCGCCCTTTGCAACCGTATAGACAGAAACACAGGAGGAATTGTAATTGCTGCGAAAAATGCA
This sequence comes from Clostridia bacterium, assembly GCA_026418715.1. GTDB lineage: Bacteria > Bacillota > Clostridia > UBA1381 > UBA1381 > SKW16. Next base: position 44,719 of record JAOAAV010000059.1, on the reverse strand, counting down.
CAAACCCTGCGCATTATGAATCAAAAAATCAAAGATAGGGAGATTAAAAAGTTGTATCTTTGCATAGTGCAGGGGAAACTGCCAAAAAAGCAGGATGTTCTGCACGGATATCTTTTTAAGGACGAAAAGAAAAAGCAGGTGTATGTATACGGCCAATCGAGGATAGGGACAAAAACCATTATAACAAGCTACAGAGTACTTGCCGAAAAGAATAATATGTCGCTCCTTGAGGTTGACCTCATTACGGGACGTACACACCAAATACGGGCACATTTTGCATCAATCGGACATCCTCTTTTAGGTGACGGGAAATATGGCAGCAACCGTGTCAATAAAGCTGCAGGATACAGATATCAGGCGCTTTATTCATACAAATTAAAATTCAATTTTACAACCGACTCGGGGATTTTAAGCTATCTAAACGGTATGGAGTTTTCTGTAAAGAATATAGATTTTGTAGGTGAATTCGGTTATAAATTAAACAATTAATCCATTAGCGTCAGTTTTTTCTAAGTTTTTGTTGCATTTAACGTGTACTGTTGCTTTCAATGAATATTTTTATTGACTTCCTTTAATAAAAAATATATAATTAAATTGTAGATACCTGTTAGGTGAGGTTACCATACGAATAAATGCTATTGCTCGGAAATGTCGAAAGACGCCAACGAGTCAGCTGGCACTGCCGAATTAAGGTTTTGCCTAATATAGCCGGATGTAGTCCTATGTCGTACGAAGCCGAAACTCAACGAAGGGTTTTTGATGTAAAAACGCAGTTTGTATTTTTATGTGAAACCGTTTTGTTGAGAGACAGACGGTTTTTTTAATTTTCTAAAGCAAAAGGAGGCGAGCGGTTTTGGACTCAGACCCTAATCCTAAAAACGAAATAATGAAAGCCATTCCGCTCGTCTTTTAGCGGCGGGATGCTCTTTCTAAGAAATCTCTAAGTAGTTGAAAGTTAAAAAATGAGCTTAGATTTATCAGAAAAAATCGAAGGAAGGCGCTTTGGCTCCTGAAAGATATTGGGTGACAAAGCTGATTATTATAAAATAAGAACTTCTAAAAATTTTTTATGAATTCATTTTTTGACGTCTTAAATTTAGAGATTTCCCAAAGATAATACTTACGAAAGAGGAGGAATGTTTTATGCTGGGAATTTATAAAACTGTTGACGGCAGAATTGTGCAGGTAGACGCAATGGAGCCGGATACATGGATAAATCTTACTAATCCTACCGCCGACGAAATCAATACCGTACTTGAAAATCTCAAAATAATACCTGAATTTATATATGCGGCGCTTGATGAGGAAGAAACATCTCACATCGAAAGCGAAGATGGAAATACGCTTATTCTGGTCGATATTCCATACCCCGCCAAAACGGATCACGACATGGTGCAATACCTCACAATTCCGCTTGGAATTATTGTCGCTGAAAAGCATATTGTTACAGTATGTCTTAAAGAAAATGATATAATTACCGATTTTTCAAGCGGGAAGGTAAAGTCAGTGTATACCAACATGAAAACAAGATTTATTTTACAGATTATGTACAAGATGGCAACGCGTTTCCTTCAGGACCTGAAGCAAATTGATAAAATGAGTAATTTAATCGAACGCAGACTTCATCTTTCCATGAGAAATCAAGAGTTGATACAGCTTTTGGATTTAGAAAAGAGCTTGGTGTTCTTTTCCACCTCCATAAAGGCGGATGAGGCAACGATTGAAAAGATCATGCGCGGCCGCGTTATTAAAATGTATGAGGAAGATGAAGAATTGGTGGAGGACGTATTGATAGAGATTAAACAGGCGATTGAGATGTCAAATATATATTCTAACATTTTAAGCGGAACAATGGATGCTTTTGCTTCTATTATTTCAAACAATCTGAACATTGTTATGAAAGTTCTTACCAGTATAACTATTTTAATGGCAATACCGCAAATTTTTGCGGCATTATACGGAATGAATGTCAATAATATACCCGTGCCGAATTTTTGGTTTGTTGCAATATTGTCTGTTTTTGTAGCTGCAATAGTAGGATTGATTCTTTACAAGAAAAAATTATTCTAAACGAAATACCCGCAAGAGCTCTTGCGGGTATTTCGTTCGAAGGCATACAAAACCATGTAAAGCCATATAAAATTTAGTATATGAATGTATATTGTTGTTTAGTTTAATAAAGTCCATGTAAATACTTTTATCGTATCGGTGTTCGAATTAAATCCATCGGGCAGCAAAAAGCTTACGTTTATTTGGGTTGTTTCGTTGAGTACAAAGCTGTCGCCGTACATTTTCTTAAAATATATTCCTGTCATAATGCCCGAATCATTGTATACGGCAACTATGAAGGTTACTTCATCCGCATAATCATTAAGCTTTGTTACGTCAAGCTGCAAAATCTCCGTATTGTTCTCATCCAGACCTATTGCATCCACGCTGAAAATATCGCTTGCCAAAATTGTTACCTTAGCGGACGCGTACAGAGAACCGCTTACGGTTGAAACCCGAATATACACATTCTGTGGAAGCGCCATAGCACCTACGGTGAGAAGTCCCGTACTGCTGATGGTTATGTTTTTGTTATCAAGCGGATATTTGTTATCACTGTCATAGACCGCCCACTCGATTGAGCCGGAACCTATATTTGGAATTTGTATACCCTTTCTTGTAGCCGTACACGTTGCCTGTACCGTATTTCCGGCGTATATGCTCTGCGCATCCACCGAAACTGAAAGTTCATCCGGCACAGGCTTAAGCATACGGATATTGTCGCAGCTTGTGCCGGCACTCAAGCAAACATGATTGGGAGAATAAGCACTTAAATTTCTCATGGGAACGCCTAACTGCACGAACGGAGTGTCGGCAGCACCCGTCGTAGGATGTACTCTGTTGCCGTTTTCATCATATTTGTACACAATCAGGTTGGCATATGAAGAGTCCCCGTTTCCGCACCTTGCCATGATTTCGATGTGATACCAGCTTGTAGAATTAATAGCAAGATATACAGGTGTACTCGACGAATCCTTTACAATGCCTAAGCTACCACTTTTTGATGTTACCTGAAGGCCAAGCTTGCCGTTATCCTTGCTGTACAGCTGGAAACCTGAACCTTCCGTATCAAAACGGATATCTGCCTCTACAAGCAAGTCTTCAGTTGTGTTTGCGGAAAGTCCGTCAAAATGGTATGAAGATGAACCTGAATAATAATATGCGGAACCGTCCCATGAACCGTAGGATAATGTCACTCCTGATGTAGTATTTTCACAGGCATTGGCGTAGTTTAATATGTCCTTATCTCCACTTTCTCCGCTTTCCAAGGCATCTGCCGCCTTCACTGTTACGGGGATTGAACTTTTTATGGTTCCGCTTGCGTTTGTTGCACGAACGGTAATCTTTTGTGAAATCACTCTCTTATCCACCGAAACTACGCCGTTCGTTACTGTAATGTACTTATTCCCAAGCACTCTTAAATTATTTTCATCGTATACAACCCAATTCACATCTGAGTCTTCAAGCTGAACCGCTTCGCCGTTTTTAGTTGCCGCAACATTTATTGAGAGCGGCTCGTCTACACGTACATAGTCTCTATCCGAAGACAAAATGAGAGTATCGTATTTTTCACTTGAAGTATCAACTGCTTTGATTGATACAGAGTACGTTCCGACCACATTGCCTTTTTCTGTGGAAGTCGCCCTTACCGTAACCTTTCTCGTCGGACAACCCGCCGCCGCAGTAAGTACACCATTTGAGTCAATCGACACTGTTCCGTCATTTATAAGGTTTTGGTTATTTTCATCATAAACAGACCATGCTACTGCGGGAGTGTTTACCGTTTTTGACTGTCTTGTCGCAGCCAGACTTATCGTAAGACTTTCCCCCGCTAAAATCTCCGAAGATACTGCCGACAACGTAAGCGTGTCTGCGCCTATGTTTGTAATTTTCAAATTGTCGATACTTGTTCCTGCTTCAATGTAAAAATGATTTGCGGCAACATTGTTTCTTTTGTTTACATTAGTATAAGTTGCAACATACTCCATAACGCCGCTATTCCATTTGTAGACAACCATATCCACGGCTGAAGAAGTTCCGTACTGGCCTATTAACTGTATATGATACCATGTGTTCCCATCAATGCTGATGTACTTTGTAAAACTTGACGAACCAGTCTGAATTGCGAGCATATTACTGTTTCGCCTTACGCAGGTATCATAATTTTTATCGCCAGCATTTCGAGGTGTAAACCCCGCTCCTTCAGCATCAAAACGAACATCCATTTCCCACATATAATCGTCGGTAGTATTTGCCGACAAGCCTGAAAATGAATACGCCGTGGTTGTAGTATAATAACTGCTTCCGTCAGGAGCTCCCGAATTTAGTGTCAAGCCTGAAACAGCCGTTTCACAGTTATTATAATATTCGGTCGTATCATACAATGGGTTGATATCGCTGGCAAACACCTGCGAAAGTATGGAAAATGCAGTTGCAAATGCCAAAAGCCCGCTTAATATTTTCTTTCTCACCCTTATCACCCCTTAATTTGTCAGTGTAATGTTATAAACATAATTTGTCGTGTCTGTTGATGCGCTCACTTTGGGAATATACCCCACCAATGCGTTGATTTCCATATAAAAAGCGTCATTTATAATTTCCGGCATACTATTCATCAGGTTTGTATCACTGTCAACATACAAGACAGCGTCATTTGCAACCGCCTTGATGGTATGCTCCGCAGTTGTAACCGTAAGTGTTTTTGTGTCGGAATCATAGCTGTAGGAAAAATCCGCTCCTGCCGTCTTTAACGCATCAAGCACCGGTATAACAGGACCAAATACCCCTGTCTGCTCATATGGTTTATTGCTGCCGAAATCAACAGTAGTACCATTTACGGTTACCGTATAATATTTCTTAGAATCCGTCTTTTTCACTACCTTTGTATTCACCCCAAAAATTGCCGTAAACAGCTTTGCAATAGGCTTCAACACAGGCACTGTAGACACTATTGGCTCCACTACCTCGCCCTGTGCATAGGCTCTTTGAAGTTGTGTGGTAAGTCCGCCGGAGATCGGAAGCTCCACCGAATTCAAGCTGACCGTAACCGGCAGCATTCCTTCCATCGTAGCCTTGAGCGTAATTTGTCCCGCTGTTCTTGTGGAGCGTATAAACACTCTGTTTGTTCCGCATTCGGCATATACATAGTTTTTGCGTATAACAGAATTGTCCCCAAATTTTCCGCTGTTGTATCCTCCCAAGAAAACTCCGTTTCCAGAAAGTTCAAAAGTGATTTTATCATAGCTCAAAGGACAAACGTTGCCATCCTTATCCACAACCTCAACATCATAGTACATAACGTCCGATCCATCCGCAATCAATCCGTCAGGTCCCGTTATTGCGGTAAGGCGCAACGTGTACGGATTTCCAGCTGTTTTAATCTCATCTTCCGCTATTTTCTCTCCTCTTGCATTGTAAGCAATCGCCTGAACCTTTCCGGACTGCGTAACATCTACATTTGGGAACGCATAGATAAAGGTATTGTCAGGAGTGCTGTCTGTACCCACAACCACTCCATTTACAAGCAAATCTATCCTTTTGCAATCCGTTGTACCCACAACATATACCGTTTTCTTTGTTGGATCACGATACGCATATTCCCCTGTTTTTGCCCAATAAGTACCGTTGAATGCCTTTAAAGCATATTTATAGTTTATATTGTTGTCCACCTGCGGGTAATTCCAGTGTCCCACGATATGGATTTTTGAGGTTGCAGACTGCATTACCTGATACGCATAAAAGGACTGTTTCTTGATTCTGACCGCATCCACACGTCCGCTGGTGCGGTCATTCTCACTGCCTGCATTTCTTCCGTGCTGATTCGAGTCCGCCCAGATAAGTGCGGCTACGGCAGAATAATAATCATTTCCTGATGCGCCTCCCACACGATCATTGTAAAATTCCTGATAGCTTGCTGCATCGTTTACAACAAAGTCCTCGGATGTAAGGTCGTGGATATCATATCCATCCGTTTTGGTTGCTCCTGCTCCAAGCCATTTATTATCATAGTCATAATCCGGCGGTGAATAATCATCCCAAACACGTCTGGGAGCCTCCTCCCTGTGATACTCCGTCTCCATAATTGGAATCATTTTCCCTACACTTTTCATAGCTGTTTTTGCGGATGAAGCATAGCGGTTTAGCATGGTACCCACATATTCTGCCGCATTAATCTGATCGGTTGAACTTAAGGAGCGGCAGCCTATATATCTTCCGCCAGACGGATCCAAGAGATTTTTCATAGCGGTCATTTCTGACATATGCTCCGCACTTATGGAAGCGTTTCCTGCTTCCCAAAAGATTACCGAAGGACTGTTTCTGAAATATATAATTGCATCACGCATTGTTTCCACGCGCTGAGCCCACTGCCTGCCTGATACATCGCCTTCCTTATCTCCCGCAGGAACAACGGAAACAACACCATATTTATCTCCCGAACGGATTGCGTTCGGCTTTGGTGCAACGTGCATCCATCGGATAAAATTGGCATTCGACTCCTTGACAAGCTGCATATCAACATCCTCAAGCCAGTCATTTGCAACACCGACCACTGCCCATTCGTTTGTTGCACGCTGAGCATAACCCGTTAAGAATACGCTGCTGTCATTGATAAGAAGACCATTTGTAGCATCATAAGTCACTTTTCTAAAGCCCGTTACTTTTTTTTGCACATCTAAAACCGTATCCCCTTCTTTTAAGACAGTATATACGGTGTATAAAAAAGGTGCGTCAGGGCTCCAGAAATTTAAGTTTTCGGCGGCATAGCTTGCTTTGATTGTGGTAACATCAACCGTATCCGCATTAGTTGCCGATGGTGCAGATGCATATGCGTCAGAGGGGACAACCGTCAAAAAATGAGCCCCTTTATCTGTCGCCGCTTTAACTGTGGCAGACTTTGAAAAAGTATATGCAAGCTTTCCGTCACTGTCAACTACATTCACTTCTAAAGTAAGGTTTTTGTCAGCGGATGTTTCATTTCTCACCTCCGCCTCTACATTTATGGTTGCGGTTTTCTCGCGAATATTAAAATCAGATGCATAAATATAGTTTCCCTTTGTTTTTAAATTGTTGTAAAGAGGCAGCGTCTGATATACCGTAGATTTTGCATAAAGCAGGACATTTCCCGTAATACCCCCCTGCACCTCGTTAAAATCCTTTGTGTTCCATTGATACGAGGCGCCGGACAAATCTCCTGGTGTATTGCCCGGAATTGTTTCCACCGTATTGAATGTAGCTCCTCTGGTTGCGGCATTATCGCTTGCAACGGCTATCAAGTTATCCTCGCCGTATTTTACATAATCGGTAATATCAAAGCCGAACGCGGTAACGCCCGCTTCGTAATAGCCCACCATAGTTCCATTTACATAAACATACGCAGATTGGCGCACAGCCTCAAATTCTATGAATATTTTCTTTCCTGCGTCAGATGCGGGAACTGTAAAATGCTTTCTGTAAAACATAAACCCGCGGTAAAGACCAGCCTCTCCCGCATCGCCTATTAAGCTGTCAAATGAATCTTCAGCATTTACAGCGTGAGGAATGCTGACCGTTTCCCATGCTGAGTCATCATAATCGACCTCATAAAACTGTTTCCCGCCTTTTGCCACAGATGCTGCTGCGCTTGCAAGCGGAAAAGCCGTAGAAGGTTTTGTGAATTTCCAGTCCACGTTCATATTGTATGTAACCGATGGACTGCTTGGCTCCTGATAAACTGTTTCTTCTGCCAATGACATTTCCGATACGCTGCCGAGCAGTAACTGAAAGACAATTGTAATGGCAAAAAAAGCATGAAATTTTCGCTTCATGGATATATCTCCCTTTCCTTTTATTTTTTAATATCCTGCATATGTCATCATATTAATGATAACACATAGCAATAAAAAATAATTTGCCTAAGTTGTTATTAACATTGCAAAAGTTGCTATGTTGTGATAAAATAAAACTGAAAAGAAGAAAGGAGAGGAAGCAAATGACAAAGATATCTTTTAGAAGTCCCGAATATATGTACAGCTATCATTTGCTTGAGCCTCCCAAGCTTAAAATGCATCTTCACCAGTACTATGAATTTTTATATTTTCAAAGAGGAAATGCTACCTATATGGTAGAGGACAACTCTTATGAGGCAAACTGCGGCGATATTTTTATTACACGTCCCAATGAACTCCATACGATTATTTTTCATACGCAGGAGCCATATGAAAGACAATTTATTCAAATATCACCTTTTTTTCTGTCGGACACAGGTGTTGATTTGCTTGGTTTTATTAATCACAGGGCGCCCGGCGAATATAATAAAATCAGTGCAGATCTCGTTCAAAAGTATCATCTGGACAAATATTTTGACAATGTACGTTATTATATAGAAAACCGCCTTGCCGAAAGTGATATTATGGTAAAAACATATGTAATACAGTTTTTGGTTCATTTAAATTCTGTCTTTAAGGAATTTGAAAACGGTGTTCTGATGCAGAAAAAAAATAATCCCAAAGTGGACGCAATTATTGAGTATATCAACAAAAATATTTCAAGATCAATCAGCCTAGATGAGCTTGCAGACCATTTTTTCCTGAATAAATACTATATGTGTCATATGTTCAAAGCAAACATGGGCTTGTCGGTGAAGGAATTTATCAACACCAGAAAAATTGCGATGGCAAAAACCCTTTTAAAAAACTGCGACGATTTTACAACGGTATGCTTCAAGTGTGGCTTTAACGATTATTCCGCATTTTACAAAACGTTTAAGCGGTTTACCGGTGTGTCGCCGAGAAAATTTTTAAAATAAGGAGAGCATTTATGGAAAATAATTATTATATGCCCGCCGAATGGGAAGAGCATGAGAGAACATTTATTTCATGGCCTGTAAAGGAATCTATGGTATGGCCTGAAAATTATGATGAGTTTTGCATGGGATATGCGGATGTTATAAGAGCAATTTCCGAATTTGAGCCTGTTACAGTAATTACAAACGAGAACACAAAGGATGCCGCTAAAGCATTGTGCAAAGATGCGGCTGAAATTTTATCCATAGCGCATAACGATGCATGGGTAAGAGATAATGGCCCTACCTTTGTGCGAGGCAAGGGTAAACTGCTTGCGGGGATTAATTGGATATTTAACGCATGGGGAGAAAAATACAAACCTTATGATTTGGACAATGCTTTGGCAGGCAAACTGCTTGAGTTTTTTCAAATCCCCGCTGTAAAAGCCGATATTGTACTAGAAGGCGGTTCGATACATTCGGATGGAGAAGGGACTATTTTAACAACACAGCAATGTCTTCTAAACTCAAACCGCAATCCTTCACTTTCAAAAGATGAAATAGAACTGTCGCTGAAAAAATATCTGGGCGCCGAAAAAATCATATGGCTCCCACATGGGCTTTTCGGCGACGAAACAGACGGACACATCGACAATGTCGCTTGCTTTGCAAAGCCGGGCACCGTACTTTTTCAAGCCTGCTATGACCCAGATGACCCCAATTATGAGGTGACGAAAAAAAACCTTGATGTTTTAAAAAATACTAAAGACGCAAAGGGAAGAGATTTGAATCTTATTGAAATTCCCCAGCCGCCGGCCCGTTTTTACAACGAAGAAAGGTTAACTTTAAGCTATTTAAACTTTTATTTTGCAAACGGCGCAATTATATTGCCCATATTTGGAGAGGATGCGTCGGAAACAGATAAAATAGCAATACAAATTCTTCAAAAATACTTCCCAGAGCGCAAGGTTGTCACAGTTGACGGGATGAAGCTTATTAAAGAAGGCGGAAATGTGCATTGTATTACACAACAAATGCCCATACGACAGGAAAGGGAGATTGAAAGATGAGAAAAGTAAAAGTTGCTGCCACACAGATGTGCTGCTCGAACAATGTGCATGAAAACATAAAAAAGGCAGAACAGCTTGTAAGACGCGCGTCGGCAGAAGGCGCTAATATTATTCTTCTTCAGGAATTGTTTGAAACGCCGTATTTTTGCCAGAAAGAGCGCCCGCAATTTTATGATTATGCGACAGAAACGGAAAACAATGAGGCTGTCAAGCATTTTAAGGCAGTCGCAAAGGAACTAAAAGTAGTTTTGCCGATAAGCTTCTACGAGAAAAAAAATAATGCAAGGTACAATTCTTTGGCAGTAATAGACGCAGACGGGGAAGTGCTTGGAGTATACCGAAAAAGCCATATCCCCGACGGCCCCGGATATGAAGAGAAATATTATTTTAATCCCGGTGATACTGGCTTTAAAGTGTGGAATACAAAATATGCAAAAATCGGCGTAGGCATATGCTGGGATCAGTGGTATCCCGAAGCGGCGAGGTGTATGGCTCTTATGGGAGCCGAGCTTTTGTTTTATCCCACAGCAATCGGCTCGGAACCCGAAAATCCTGAAATAGACTCAAAAGACCACTGGCAAAGGTGCATGATAGGACATTCAGCCTGCAATTTAATGCCGGTAATTGCGTCAAACAGAATAGGTACGGAAAGGATGGATGATTCTTTCATCAAATTCTACGGCTCATCTTTTATCACAAATGCCGTAGGGGAAAAAATTGCGCAAGCAGGCAGAGATGAAGAAACAATTTTAACTGCGGAATTTGATTTGGACGATATTTCCAAACAGCGCATCGAATGGGGAATTTTCAGAGATCGCAGACCCGATTTATATAAAGTAATTCTAACTTATGACGGCGTCGTGGATAAATATTGACGCTACTTGAGCTTTCATTTTATCTCAAAATTTATTTATTATAAAAAATCTTTGAGTATTTTAAAAATTAATAAATTAATTTGACAAATCTCTGACTTTAAAAAATCAAAAGACGAGTTTGTGAAAAACATTTCAGCAATTTTATCTTCCCAAGAATCGCTCTCGCTGTTCAATATTTTGGGGTGTCCAATCGCCTTCAAGCCGTTTTTTCAATAAAGAGACATTCCTCTTTGATTTCTTGCTGATAAATCTAAACTCATCTTTTGATTTTTTAATTATTCAGAGATTCCTTGAATATAATTTTGCGTTTTTCTCGCAATTTGTACTAAGTTCATATATTTTTCTCGTTTTGTTCACCTTGGTTTCACAACATTATGTTATTATTACGATAAAGTATTATTTTGAGGGGTTTCTATCTATGAAAAAAATTTTTCCCACTTTGCAAATACTAAGATTAGTGTTTCAAATTATGTTTTTTATTTTTTTACCATCTCTTTATATACAGGCATTTAGCGGCATAAAACAAATTTATATTGCTTTGAGCAGTCACAGCTTCAGCCTTGAGCTTTTACCCCAGATAATTGAAGCCATTGTACTATTGCCCGCCACAGCTCTTTTAGGTCGTTTTTTCTGCGGCTGGATGTGCGGTTTCGGAGCTATTATAGATTTTGCATACCGTATTTTTCAAAAAGTATTTAAGTATGAAATTAGAGTAAGCGAAAAGATTGACAAATACCTAAAATATATGAAATACATTTTGTTACTTTTTTTGATATGTGCCGTATGGAGCTTTAATATCACATTATTTAAGAGCGCAAATCCATGGGATGTGTTTGGTATGATTGCAATATTAGGGAAAAAACCTGATTTTATGGGCGTAACATCTAATGCTTTGGTAGGGCTTTTCATTTTTATTGTTATAATGATTGTTTCAGTTTTCATTGAACGATTTTTCTGTCGTTATCTTTGCCCGATGGGTGCGATATTTGCCGTTGTATCCAAAATTAGGCTGTTAAAGATAAAAAAGCCCAGGGAACACTGCGGTGGCTGCAAAATATGTACCGAAGCTTGCACCATGGATATTCCACTTTATCAAAAAGATATCGTAAATGATAACGAGTGCATTCAGTGCATGAAATGTATTGATGCTTGCCCCAAAAACAATGTATCATATACCCCTGATAAAAAGATGATGTCCTCTGTTATCATTGGCATAATGTCAGTAATGCTTATAACTGCAAGCTATTTTATAGCAGATTACTTTATAAACAGTTATGCTGCACAAATCCCCGAGCAACAGTCTTCGTCCGAAGAAAATTCACAAACCATGTATAAAGACGGCGTTTATCAAGGCACAGGAAAAGGCTTTAGAGGCTCGACTACTACAGTTTCCGTAACAATTAAAAACGGTAAAATTGCTAATATTTCCACAATTTCATACGGAGATGACAAACCCTATTATGAAAGAGCATATTCGAAAATATCAAGTGAAATCATCACCAAACAATCTGTCGATGTGGATTCTGTGTCGGGAGCAACCTTTAGTAGCAGGGGAATTAAAGAGGCCGTAGCCAATGCTCTCAGTCAGGCAAAAAAAGAATAATTCCTTGTAAATCAAGAAAATGGTATATGTACACAAGTAATTACTTAACATTCTTTGTATTGATGTGTCCTTGATTTTTGCGATATTATGGGATATAATCGTGACAAAAACTACTGCAAGGGTGATGTTATGACTCTCCGCCAACTCGAATATATTGTCAAGATAGTCGAATGCGGCTCAATTACAGAAGCTGCCAAGAAGCTGTTCATTGCTCAGCCAAGTCTTTCCGCCGCAGTTAAAGAACTGGAGGATGAATTCGGAATAGAAATATTTAACCGTACAAGCAAAGGCATATCATTGACCGTGGATGGCACAGAATTTCTTTCTTACGCACGTCAGATTATTGAACAAACAGAGCTAATGCAGCAGCGCTATACGGGAAAGAAACCTTCAAAGCAGCTTTGTTCAATCTCCACCCAGCATTACGCTTTCGCCGTCAACGCCTTCGTCGAACTGCTCTCAGGCTTGGATGCCGACGAATATGAATTTACGCTTCGTGAAACGAGAACGCATGAAATTATTGAGGATGTTAAAAATCTTCGCAGTGAGATAGGAATTATTTATTTGAGTGATTTTAACGAAAAAGTTTTAAACAAACTGCTCAAGGAAAATCATCTTGTGTTTAACCCTCTTTTTGAAGCCGATCCTCATGTTTTTGTCAGCTCAAAGCATCCACTTGCAAAAAATGCATCTGTTACTCTCGAAGACCTTGAGAACTTTCCATTTCTGGCTTTTGAGCAGGGTGAGCATAATTCCTTTTATTTTTCCGAGGAGATTTTAAGCACGGTTCCACGAAAAAAAACCATACATGTCAGCGACCGTGCTACTCTTTTTAATCTTTTGATAGGATTAAATGGATACACTATCTGTTCTGGCGTTTTAAGCAGTGATTTAAACGGTGACAATATTATCTCCGTACCCCTCGTAACACATGAACGAATGCGAGTCGGCTGGATTGCGAGTGAAAAATCCCATCTTAGCTTGATGGCTCTTGATTATATTTCAAAACTGAAAAAATTTATTCTCGAATATGGATATAAAACAAAATAAAAAATGCCCCCGCTTTTAAGCAGAGGCATTTTTTATCATGCAACAAATGAATTATTTATTTCTTCATAAATTCTACACGCAATGTATGGGTTATTCATTATATATAGATGTATTCCGTCAACTCCTTGCGATGCCAAATCATATATCTGTTCTACTGCATAAAAAATTCCGGCATCTCTCATCGCGTCGGAGTTATCTTCATATTTGTCCATAATAGACAAAAGTTTTTTCGGTATGCTTGCTCCGCAAAGTGCCGCCATACGCTCTATTTGCTTTTTACTGACTATAGGCATTATGCCGGCTTGAATGGGAACATTGATTCCTGCGGCGATAGTTTTTTCGCGAAATGAATAAAAGTATTCATTGTCGAAAAACAGTTGCGTTATCAATTGGTTTGCACCGGCATCCACTTTGATTTTTAAATTGCGGATATCTTCGGCAATTGTTGCGCATTCCATATGCCCCTCGGGATAGCAGGCACCTATTATATTAAAATCTCCATTTTCCTTTATAAATGAAATTAAATCACTTGCATACTTAAAATCAGTCTTTGATGCAAGCTTTGCATCTCCACGCAATGCGAGGATATTCTCAATACCGACCATTTTAAAATCCTCCAGTATCTGAAGGACCTCGCTTTTTGTGAAATTTACGCACGGCAGGTGAGCAACGCTTTCGATTCCATACTCGTTTTTTATGGCAGATGCTATTTTGAAAGTATCCGTATTGCTTTCACTTCCTCCCGCACCATATGTTACGCTTATAAAATCAGGAGTGAATTTCCTCAATTCGTCAACCGTATCATGTATTGTCGTTTTCTTTGGGGGAAATATTTCAAACGACAAAACCTTTTTCTTTTTAAATAATTCGCACGTTTTCATATCTATAGACTCCTTCTTATATTCCTTGCTGCGGCTGTTAAATTTTCGAGGCTGCAAACCGTCTCTTCTTCTCCCCTTGTTTTAAGACCGCAGTCTGGATTTACCCAAAGTTTTTCTTTGGGTATTTTCTCAAGCATTTTCAGCAGCACATCCTCGATTTCCGAAACACTTGGAATTCTTGGGGAATGAATATCATAAACACCAGGGCCTACCTCCGTTTTAAAACCTGCCTCCATCAACGCATCAACAATCCCTAAATCCGAACGTGCCGCTTCAAAGGTGATTACGTCCGCATCCATATCATCAATATCCTTTATAATATCCTCAAATTCGCTGTAACACATATGGGTATGAATTTGCGTTTCGGGCTTTACACTGCTGTGAACCAGCCTGAATGCAGGAATTGCCCAGTCGAGATATTCACTGTGCCAATCGCTTCTTCTAAGAGGCAGCTTTTCTCTAATAGCCGCTTCATCAATCTGGATTATTTTTATTCCGTTCGCTTCAAGGTCAAGCACTTCATCCCTTATAGCAAGAGCAATCTGGAAAGCACAATCCTTCAATGAAATATCTTCGCGCGGAAATGACCAGTTTAAAATCGTTACCGGACCCGTCAGCATACCTTTTACATATTTCTTTGTCAATGATTGTGCATATACGGCATAATCAACCGTCATAGGTTTAACACGGCAAACATCGCCCCATATTATAGGTGGCTTTACGCATCTTGTACCGTAAGACTGCACCCATGCCTTTTGAGTAAACAAAAATCCATCAAGCTTTTCTCCAAAATACTCAACCATATCATTGCGCTCAAACTCACCGTGAACCAAAACGTCAAGACCTATTCTATCCTGCATAGCTATACACTCAGCAATTTTTCTTCTGTTAAATTCTGTATATTCTTTAAAAGTAATTTCCCCTCTCTTATAATCTGCGCGGTTTTCTTTTACATCTTTTGTTTGCGGGAAAGATCCAATTGTGGTTGTAGGAAGAAGCGGCAAATCAAGCACTGCCTTTTGGATTTTTTCACGCTCCTCAAAATTAGGATGCCTGATAAAATCATCCTTTGAAAGAGCTGAAACAGTCGCGTGAATATTCTTTTTTTCATTGATTCTTGATTCATTGAATAATTTTTGATTCTCTCTGTATTCAAGGGCAGACGCAGGCTCGTTGCTTGATAATATTGTTTTCAATTCAAACAATTCTTCAAGCTTTTCCTCCGCAAAAGCAAGGTGTTTTGTGTATTCATACGATAGTGCGTTTTCATTTTTCACAGTGTATGGGACATGAAGAAGAGAACAAGATGTGTTCAATACAATATTTTTGCAATATTTGCCAAGTTTTGTAATCAGGCCCACAGTATAAGAGTAGTTATTCCTCCAAATATTTTTTCCGTTAACGATGCCTGCAAAAAGAATTTTATCCTCTGGAAAACTAAGGCTTTTTATAAGATCAAAACTCCCTTTCCCTTCGATGAAATCAAGGCCTACCCCATCAAACGGCATTTTAGTAATCTCGCTGTAGCAGTCTCTTGTATCGCCGAAATAAGTCTGCAAAAGAACCTTCGTGTTACCCTTTGCAGAAAGAATTTGGTAATACAATTTATTTATAAGCATTATATCTTCTTCACATAGATCCATAACAAAATAAGGTTCGTCAAACTGTATCCACTCTGCTCCCAAAGCATTGAATCTGTTTAAGATATCTGAATACGCACGGACAATATCATCCGTATAGTCATTAACTGTCTTCCTTCCGGTAAACCTGGCAAGTTTTAAAAATGTAAAAGGTCCGATAATGACAGGCTTAGTTTCTATGCCAAAACCGTTTGCCTCCACATATTCGTCAAACGGCTTTGTTCCTGCGATAAAGATTCGGGTTTCATCTTCGATCTCGGGCACCATGTAATGATAATTTGTATTAAACCACTTTTTCATGGCAAGAGCCTTCACGTCTCCTTTTTCTCCCTGATACCCCCTTGCCATGGCAAAATATTCATCAAGTGCATCAAGCTTTAAAGCCTTATAGCGATTTGGCACCACATTCAGCAAAACAGCTGTATCCAGCAAGTTGTCACAAAAAGAAAAATCATTTGAAGATATAAAATCAATCCCTTTTTCCTTTTGAACGTTCCAATGTGTCCTTCTAAGCCTTAATGCCTCGGATTTAAGTTCTTTTTTCGTTATATTATTGTTAAGATATTCTTCGGTTGCAAATTTCAATTCTCTAAAAGCACCCACTCTCGGGTAGCCTATAACAGATGTTTTCATAGCCATCCTACCTTTCTTCTTATCATATCAAAATATTATCATAAAAGTCGTGTCATAGTGTAATACCTGTTATTTATCGCTTTCCATAGATTATAACTATATTTGATTTCTTCCTCATAAACAGTTCTTTATTATGAACACCGAAGCTTGCAAAAACATATGATATTAAGGAGATTTTTAAATAAAGAAAAGGGAGATGGAATAATGAATACAGTTATTTCGGTGATAGGAGGGGATTTGCGTCAGGCAACACTTGCATCACTTTTGCAAAAGGATGGGTACATAACGAAAATTTTGGGTTTTGATAAGGATATAGAACTTGAAAGCTTAACCTTTGCAAAGGATATTGAGGATGCTGCAAAAAGCGATGTAGTAATATTTCCTTTGCCCGCAAGCTATGACAATGAAACAATCAACGCCCCATTCTCAAATCAAAACATATGCATAAGAGATATATTGAAAAATATGCCGCAAACGAGTGTTCTGCTCGGAGGGAGAATTTCAGAGTATCTTAGAGGCGAAATAGAGGTTTATGGGGTAAATTACTGCGATTATTTCAAGCGTGAGGAATTGACTGTACTAAACGCTATTCCCACTGCAGAAGGAGCAATAGAAATTGCTCTTTCAGAAATGCCTATTACTCTGCACTCAAGCAGATGTCTTGTGCTGGGTTTTGGCAGGATAGGGAAAGTGCTTTCTAAAATGCTTTTCGGGATAGGTGCGGACGTAACTGTGGAAGCCCGCAAATTTGAGGATTTAGCATGGATAAAAAGCTATGGTTACAGAGGCATACATATTTGTGAACTGGCAAAAGAAATAGGAAATTATGACATCATATTCAACACAATACCAAATGTAGTACTTGACAGACAAATCTTACGAAATGTAAATAAGAGATCCTTAATAATAGATCTTGCATCAAAGCCGGGCGGTGTAGATTTTGAAACGGCGAAAGAGTTGGGCATTCGTGTTATATGGGCATTATCGCTGCCTGGGAAGGTTGCTCCTGTAACGTCGGGAGAAATTATTAAAAATACGGTGGTGAATATATTAAATGAAATGGGGGTGTAGTTCGTGAACCTATCCGGTAAAAATATAGGCTTTGCTATGACAGGCTCTTTTTGCACCTTTGACAGGACGATAAAAGAATTAAAAAAAGTAGTGGAAACTGGTGCAAATGTTATACCAATTATGAGCGAAACCGCATCAAGCACAGATACCAGATTTGGCAAAGCGGAGGACTTTGTCAACCTATTGGAAGAATTATGCGGCGGAAAAGTTGTAAAAACAGTTCGGGATGCCGAACCGTTCGGACCTAAGGCAATATTGGATCTTTTGATTGTAGCTCCGTGTACGGGAAATTCTTTGGCGAAAATTGCAAACGGGATTGCCGATTCCAGTGTAACAATGGCTGTGAAAGCGCATTTGCGAAACAAACGGCCGGTGCTGATAGCAGTATCGACCAATGACGGTCTTGCGAATGCGGCAAAAAATATTGGAAGTCTGCTCAATTATAAGAATATCTATTTTGTTCCGTTCGGGCAGGACGACTGTGTGAAAAAACCGAATTCCTTGATAGCCGATATGTCAAAGCTCATCCCCGCAGCTGAGCTTGCACTTGAGGATGAGCAAATACAGCCACTGTTATGCTGATTATATATATGAAGAAAGCACTGATTTTATCAAAATCAGTGCTTTCATAGTTTCGGTATATTCTGCAGCATTTCCTAATAAATTTAATACAAATCGAATATCAAGGAGGAAGTAATTTGTGATAAACTATATTTGGGGCTGGATGATACTTTTATCACTGGTTGTAGGCGCGTTAAACGGAAGATTGGAATACACCGTAAACGAAGGCATAAATGCAGCAAAAAACAGTATAACCGTTGTTTTATCCTTTGCTGGCATTATGTGTATGTGGTCGGGAATAATGAAAATTGCAGATGACGGAGGCATATCTTCATTTATTGGGAAGCTGCTCTCTCCAATTACACATTTTCTGTTCCCCCGTTTGAAAAAAACAGGCCCCGCCATGCGTACCATAATCATGAATATCACGGCAAATCTTCTTGGCATGGGAAATGCGGCGACTCCGCTTGGTCTTAAAGCCATGGGCGAGCTTGACAAGCTGTCTGCAAACAGAGAATATGCCACGGATGAAATGTGTACATTTGTAGTATTAAACACAGCATCTTTTCAGCTTATTCCGACTACAATCATAGCCTTGCGCGCCGCGGCAGGCTCCGAAAAACCCTTTGAAATTATCGTTCCTATATGGCTTGCGTCCGGATTTGCAATTTTATGCGCCCTTGTATCTGTGAAGCTTCTTTCAAAACTATGCCCAGTACCTTCTTCAAAAATTATTTCAAGGAATGATAAATAATATGCCTGATATATATTTAATAAGCCGTATTTGCGTGTTTGCTGTTCCAATTATTCTAGGCTGTATCATTGCCGCAGGCCTTTTCCGAAAAGTGCCCGTATATGAGAGCTTTATAAGCGGTGCGGAGGATGGAATCCGAACGGTAATTAAAATTTTCCCAATTCTCCTTGCTGTTTTAACCGCAGTAGCCATGCTCCGCGCGTCGGGTGCAATGGAGCTTATTATTTATTTTATAAAACCTGTCACCGATTTCTTAGGCATACCGGGGGACATTGTTCCTCTTGCTCTCTTGCGCCCCATATCTGGCGGCGGTTCAATCGGACTGTTAACCGATATTTTAAACACTTCTGGAGCGGATACTTTCACAGGCCGCGCGGCTTCCGTAATCATGGGGTCAACCGAAACCACGTTTTATACTTTGGCGGTATATTTCCGAGCAACCAAGGTAAAATATACAAGAGTGGCCCTGCCGGCGGCTCTCATTGGAGATATGGCGGGAATTTGCATGAGCGTTTGGATCTGCCGCATAATATTCGGATAAGCCTTTTGTATATTTATTACAACACTATTCTCCCGTCTTGATAAAATTTTATCGTTTAAATACTAACTTCTACTTGAAAATCCTAAATTTTTAATATACAATATCTATGTTTGAACGTGAATAAACTAATTTAAGAGGTGTAAATATAATGCTAAAGAAAATGAGTGTAGAAGAAATTGCCGTTACAGGCAAAAAAGTGCTTGTAAGATGCGATTTCAACGTACCGATTGATGAAAACGGAAATATTACAGATGAGAACCGTATTATAGGGGCGCTTCCAACCATTAAGTATTTGGTGGACAATGGTGCAAAGGTAATCCTTTGTTCACACATGGGCAGACCGAAGGGTGAATTTAATCCGAAGTACAGCCTCGCTCCTGTTGCAAAAAGACTTTCAGAAAAACTTGGAAAGCCTGTTGTAATGGCGGAGGATGTAATAGGTGAGAGTGCAAAAAAATGCACAGCAAATATGGCTGATGGGGATGTTGTTCTTCTTGAAAACGTACGTTTTCATAAGGAGGAAACTAAAAATGACCCATCATTTGCAAAAGAGTTGGCGTCTCTTGCGGAAATTTTCGTAAACGACGCTTTCGGTACGGCACATAGAGCTCATGCATCCACGGAGGGTGTTTCGCATTATCTGCCTTCCGTATGTGGATTCCTAATACAAAAGGAATTGAGAGTTATGGGCGGCGCATTGACAAATCCCGCGCGTCCGTTTGTTGCAATTTTGGGTGGCGCGAAGGTATCGGACAAGATTGGTGTAATCGAAAATCTCCTTGATAAAGTGGATTCTTTGATTATCGGCGGCGGCATGGCTTACACATTTTTAAAAGCAAAGGGCTATCACATCGGAAATTCTCTTTGTGAAGATGAAAAGCTTGACCTTGCAAAAGAATTGATGAAAAAAGCTGAAATGAAAGGCGTGGATCTTCTTTTGCCTGTTGGAAGCATTGTGGCTGACAGCTTTTCCAACGACGCCAATCAAAAATATGTTCCGTCCGATGAAATGCCTGACGGATGGATGGGTATGGATATCGGCAATACCACGATAGAGCAGTTTTCTAAGGTAATCAAAAAGGCAAAAACTGTAATCTGGAACGGGCCTATGGGCGTTTTCGAGTTCCCGAATTTTGCAAACGGCACGAAGGCTATCGCTGAGGCGGTTGCAAAAGCCGGCGAAAACGGTGCAATTACCATTATCGGTGGCGGAGACAGCGCGGCTGCCGTTGAGCAGTTGGGATATGCTGATAAAATGACGCATATTTCAACGGGAGGCGGCGCAAGCCTTGAATTTTTAGAAGGAAAAATCCTTCCGGGAATTGACTGTCTGCTTCAGTCCGGCAAAAAGAATATAATTGCGGGAAATTGGAAAATGAACAAGCTGCCTTCTGAAACCGAAGCTTTTGTAAAGGAAGTTGCAAAAGCTACAGAAGGTGCAACCTGCGATGTTGTTGTATGCACACCGTATGTATGTCTGGATGCGGCTTTAAAGGGTGCAAAGGATACGCACGTAAAGGTCGGCGCAGAGAATATGCACTTTGAAGATTCTGGTGCATATACCGGCGAAGTAAGTGCGGACATGCTTGTAAATATGGGAGTTGAATATGTAATTATCGGTCATAGTGAGAGAAGACAGTATTTTGCAGAAACTGATGAAACGGTGAATAAAAAGGTAAAGAAAGCTCTCTCAAAGGGACTTATTCCAATTATATGCGTGGGTGAAAAGCTTGAAGAAAGAGAAGCAGGAATTACGACGGAGCTTGTACGTCTTCAGGTAAAGCTTGCCCTGCAAGGCGTAAAAGCAGATGACGCCGCCAATGTGGTAATTGCCTATGAGCCGATTTGGGCAATAGGTACTGGAAAAACCGCAACGGCAGAACAGGCGGATGAAGTTTGTCGTGCAATCCGTGCGGTACTTGCGGAACTATATGGAAAATCTACATCGAAATCTATTGCAATTCAATACGGAGGTAGCATGAATGCAGCGAATGCGGCTGAACTTCTTGCAATGAAGGATATCGACGGTGGTTTGATTGGCGGTGCAAGTCTTAAAGCGGCAGATTTTGCCACAATAGTAAAAGCCGCAAATTAAGAAATTCAAATGTCAAAAGGGACGTTTTTGCGTCCCTTTTTTAGGATACAATTGTTCTATATTTAAAAGAAAGTACATCGAATGTCGATTTTTATAGTAGTAAAAGTACTATAAATGCAACGAAGTGTCGGCAGTCACTAGATGTTTATATTCTACAGCAAATGGATGGAGGAAAAATTATGACAAAAAAGCCAATGGCACTTATTATATTAGACGGTTACGGCATCAATGAAGCAACAGAAGGCAATGCAATCCGTGCTGCAAAAACGCCCAACATGGATAAGTACCTTGCGGAAAATCCGAACACCATGATATATGCAAGCGGCATGAACGTAGGCCTTCCGGACGGACAAATGGGCAATTCCGAGGTGGGGCATACTAATATAGGCGCAGGGCGTGTAGTGTATCAGGAACTTACAAGAATTTCAAAAGCGATTTCAGACGGAGATTTCTTTGAGAATGAAGTCCTTGCAAAGGCCGTTGAAAACTGCAAAAACAACAATAAAGCCATGCACTTTATAGGTCTTTTATCCAACGGTGGCGTACACAGCCATATTGAGCATTTGTTCGGTTTGGTTGATCTTGCAAAACGCAGAGGTTTGGAGAAAGTATATATACACTGCATCATGGATGGACGTGACGTATCTCCTACATCAGGCGTGGACTTTATCGCCGAACTTCAAGAAAAGCTGGCCCAAACAGGAGTTGGAAAAATTGCAACCGTTATGGGGCGCTACTATGCAATGGACAGAGACAATAACTGGAACAGGGTTGAAAAAGCATATAATGCCATGGTAAAGGGCATTGGTGCATTTGCCGAAAACCCGATTGAGATGATGAAAAAATCATACGAAACAAAGGATGAAAACGGCAGCCTTATTACGGATGAATTTATTATTCCTGCCGTAATTACAGAGAATGGACAGCCTATAGCAAAAATTGAAGCGGGTGACAGTGTAGTATGCTTTAATTTCCGTCCGGACCGTGCAAGAGAAATTACAAGGACGCTGGTTGATGATAAATTTACAGGTTTTGAACGTGTTTTCATGCCGCTTCACTTTGTGTGCATGACCCAGTATGACGCAAGTATGCCGAATGTGGAGGTTGCCTTCAAACCGCAGTCACTTGTCAATACTTTTGGCGAGTATATAAGCAAAAAAGGCTTAAAGCAGCTTAGGATTGCTGAAACTGAGAAGTATGCACATGTAACCTTTTTCTTTAACGGGGGTGTAGAGGCCGTATATGATGGAGAAGACAGGAAACTGATTCCTTCACCAAAGGTTGCCACCTATGATATGCAGCCGGAAATGAGCGCATATCTTGTTGCGGATGCTTGTGTGGAATTAATTAATCAGGATAAATACGATTGTATTGTTTTAAATTTTGCAAACTGCGACATGGTGGGTCATACAGGAGTATTTGAAGCTGCTGTAAAAGCGGTGGAAGCGGTTGACGAATGCGTAGGCAGGGTGGTGTCCGCTCTTTCTGCAAAGGACGCTCACATTATCATTACTGCCGACCATGGCAACGCAGATTGCATGATAGATCCGGATACCGGCGAAGCTTTTACTGCTCACACTACTAATCCTGTTCCGCTTATTCTGTTGGGTGCCGGCAATGTAAAGCTAAAAAAAGGCAAGCTTGCGGATATTGCTCCAACCATGCTTGATTTGATGAATCTTCCAAAGCCTTCCGAAATGACGGGAGAAAGTTTAATTGTCAGAGAATGATCATAGTATTTTGCGAGGTTCGCCATGATTTTGATAAAAAATGCAAATATTCTCACCATGTCAGGCAAAGACTATGCCGAAGGCTGTATATTGTTTGACGAAAAAATACAGTATGTCGGCACTTATGCTGACATTGAACTACATAAATATGACATAGAAAGAACCATTGACGCAAAAGGAGCCGTAGTTACTCCGGGTCTAATTGATGCCCATTGCCATGTGGGTATGTTTGAGGATTCTCTGGGATTTGAAGGCGACGATGGCAACGAGGATTCCGATCCTGTCACTCCGCACCTGCGGGCAATTGATGCTATTAATCCTTTTGACAGAGCTTTCTCAGATGCCATTAAGGCGGGAGTAACCACCGTAGTGACAGGACCAGGCAGCGCAAATCCAATCGGAGGAACCTTTGCGGCAATAAAAACCTATGGCATATGCGTAGATGATATGATATTAAAATCTCCTGCCGCAATGAAATTTGCACTTGGAGAAAATCCAAAGCTTGTGTATCACGCAAAAAACCAAGCGCCTCTTACCCGTATGGGAACTGCGGCACTCATTCGTGAGACACTTTTTAAAGCTCGTGAGTATCAGGAACAGCTCTTTCTATATGAAAAAGACCCCGATGAAAACGAAAAGCCGGACTTTGATATGAAACTTCATGCCATGCTGCCCGTGCTTGCACGAAAAATTCCTGTAAAAATTCATGCTCACAGAGCGGACGATATTTGTACCGCAATCCGAATCGGAAAGGAATTTGACCTTGATATTACCATAGAGCACTGTACGGACGGAGCGTCTATCGTCGAAATATTAAAACGAGAAAACATTCCCGTCATGCTTGGGCCGACACTATCTGACCGCAGTAAGCCGGAGCTTAAAAATTTAAGTTTTTACACTTATCAGACTTTGTCGGACGAGGGAGTGTCCGTCGCTATTATCACCGATCATCCGGAAACCACGATTGAAAACTTGTATTTGTGTGCCGCCATGGCTGTTAAATACGGAATGGACAAGGAGAAGGCAATGGAAGCAATTACTATTGCTGCGGCAAGAAACTGCAGAATTGATGACCGTGTTGGCTCCCTTGAGGTGGGTAAGGATGCGGACATTTGCATCTTTACGAAAGTACCTGTGGAATTTGATACGGAAACGCTGTTTACCATTATCAATGGGCAGGTAATTTATGAAAAATAAAAGACCGTCATCAAAAAAATAGAGCGTTTGGAGGCTAATTATGCTTAAAGTAGGAATTATCGGTTTGGGTGCCATTGCAGACATCCATATAAAAGCGATTTTAAATACTGAAGCAGCAAAAATTACATGTGTGTGCGATATTGTTAAAGACAAAGCACAGAGTCTTGCAAAACAGTTTAATGTAAATGCATATACGGATTACAAGGAAATGATTGACACTGAAAATCCGGACGTTGTGCATATCTGTACGCCGCATTATCTGCATGCGCAAATGGCAATATATGCGCTTGAAAAGGGCTCAAATATTTATTTGGAAAAGCCTGTTGCAATGTATTATGAAGAAGCCATGCAGGTTAAAAAAACTCACATAAAATCTGGCAAAGCCGTATGTGTATCACTTCAAAACAGATGCAACGAAACGGTGAAAGCGGCACATAAAATAATTAAAAGCAATCTTCTTGGCAAAGTTCTTGGCATTAAAGCAATTTTAGCTTGGAAAAGAACTGGAGATTATTACCTAAACAGTGATTGGAGAGGAAAATGGGACAAGGAAGGCGGCGGGCTTTTGATGAATCAGGCAATACATACATTAGACCTTATGAATCTTTTCTCGGGCAGCCGTCCCGCCGTCGTTCATGCAAGTATCGCCAATCGTGCAAATATAGGCATAATTGAAGAAGAGGACACCGCAGAAGCATTCATAGAATATGAAAATGGAGTGCGCGGCATTTTCTTTGGAACAAACGGTTTTACAAAAAATGATAATGTTCACATTGAAATTCATTGCGAAAAAGGTTCTATGAGCCTTTTTAAAAATAAACTGTATCTGTACACTAATGAAGAAAGCAAGATTATCGCCACAGATGAAGTAATGAACGGCGAGAAAAGCTACTGGGGATTAGGTCATAAGTTCTTGATTTTAGATTTTTATAACCACCTTTTAGGAAAAGGCGGAGAGTATGTCGGAATTGACGAAGGTATAGAGGCTTTGCTGCTATGCGACATGATATATAAAGCGGCAAAACGCACAAACTGAGCAAAATACAAAACCTCCCTGTTCAAAAGAACAAGGAGGTTTTTTGAATGTTCCTATTTAATTTTCGCAAGCAATCTGCTCATCATTGCGGCCGCTTGTGCTCTTGTAGCCTCTGCTTTAGGAGCAAAGCTACCGTCTGTCATACCGTTTACAATTCCAAGCTTAACAGCGCCTGCAACATCGTTTGAAGCCCAATCGCTGATATCCGCTTTATCCGTAAAGCCATCAATGCTTCCGCCACTAACATCCAGCCCCTTCACAGAAGCTGCACGAGTTACCAGTGATGCCATTTCTTCACGGGTAATATTTTTGTCAGGATCTAAAACATTGCCTGTTTCCAAATTAGCATCAATAATATTCGCCGCTTCAGCTGCCTGAACGTAAGATGCAGACCAGTGTCCTGCAACGTCGGTGCATGGACCGGAGTAAGGAGCACTGATATCCAAGCCTAATGTTGCAACAACCAGCTTGATAAACTGTGCTCTTGTGATTTGTGCATCAGGAGCAAAGGTTGTCGCATCCATGCCGTTGATGACACCTGCATTATACATTTCCATAATCACGCTTTCAGCCCAGTGTCCGCCGATATCAGTAAATCCACCAGAACCTGATGGCGAAGAAGTAACCGCAGGACTCTCGCCGCTTCCCGATACCTTAGACGAATCAAAAGCATCTTCCTTAAAATTATTCGGAACCAAGGTTACATTTGGAGTAGGCTGTGTCTTATAGCCGTCAATTGTATCGCTTAAGTAGAAGCTAATATGCGGCGGCTGATTGTATGCTACATTGTAGGTAGCCGCACCGATTCTATACAAATCGTCATGCATAAAAGTTGAGAAGTTGTACTGAGTCGGAATTACGGTTGTGTATATTCTCAAAGCATACTGTGGAGTGACCTTCTTAACAGGATACTCTTTCTTTGCGGATTCTATGTATACATTCACGGTTTCTTCCTTGCTGCCTGTCTGCTTGTAGGTAACCATTTCCTCTCTCCAGTCGCCGAAAATGTCCGCCTGCGCATTGAGGTTAGCCTTTGTGCCGTTTATAGAATTACCGTCTGCTGTGAAAATCGTTTCCATTTTATTCGTGCTGTTATTCCATTTAGCGATATTTACGCCATCTTGGAGTTGGTCGGTCAGTCCACCATCCCAATAAATTCTTCCGTTCATGGAAAGACCTAAATCAGGCAGTTTGTTTCCTTCATTGTCCCAATAGCCTGAGCTTCCAGCGCCCCACATTACGAAATACTTATCTTTGTAGCCTATATTTGCAATCATACCACGGCCTGTATCCTTGATACCGTCATGCGACTGCAAAATCTTGCCTGTTTTCGCATCCTGCAAAGTCTGTCCAAAGTACTGTGCAACCTTAATTGTACTGCCATCTCCGGCCACATCAACAACCTCATGCACAGTTCCACCGTCAAATGGAGTAGCTGAAACAGACTCGTAAACCTTCATATACTCCAAGCCCTCATGGGTCGGGTCAAAATCTCCCAAATGATGCGCATCGCCATGACCGTATCCGCTGCACCATAAAACCTTGCCATCATTATCAAGTGCAAGTGCTCCGGAAATAACCTCGTCATAGCCATCTCCGTCAACATCTCCTGCTGTCATGGAGTGGTTGCCCTGTCCGATATAAACTGAGTTTCCAGAATCCTTTGTATCAAATCTCCATCTTTGAACAAGCTTATTGTCCTTTAAATCATATGCAGATATAACCGTACGTCCGGGGCCTGTGTCTTTGCCTGGATAATAGCCTCTCTGCTCTATAACTGACGGATGCACTCCGTCCAAATATGCCATTGTAGCCAAATATCTTTCAGAGCGGTTGCCGTAACCATCACCAAACTCCGCACCTGAGTTTTCTGTCTGCGGGTCAAAAGGAACAGTGCTTATAACTTTTCCGGTAGCGCCTTCAAACGCCGTCAAATAAAGAGGACCCTGAAGGTTCTTGCCGCTGTTTAATGATGCCCAATCCTTTGTTCCGTCGCCGATTACAGTTCCGTCGCCCGCAACAGTTCCGTCAGCGGTTCTTACAACAAGCTCTGCTTTTCCATCGCTGTTAAAGTCCGCTACCATAAGCTGTGTATCATGGGCGCCCGCACGAATATTTTTGCCCATGTCTATTCTCCAAAGACGTGTGCCGTCAAGCTTATATGCGTCTATGTAAACCTTATCGGTAGCTCCCGCTGTTGCCGCATCCTTTGCATTGCCAGGTTCCCAAATCATTACGATTTCATATTGACCGTCGCCGTCCAAATCGCCAACAGCGGAATCTCCCGGATAATATGTAGCATATGTTAGGGTATATACATCTACCTCACTGGATGTCGGCGTATCCTGAAGCGGAATTTCAAGATACTGCTTATCCCAAACCGATACAGGCTTTGACTGTGTTTTATCATTAGTCACAACCATGTATTTTGAATCCTTTGTTCCGTTTGGATCTACGTAATTCGTAATCGCTCCGCTTGTAACAAGTACATTGTCCCTGTACAAGGAAAATTTCGTATCGGGTGATTCCGTACCAAGTCTTCTCCACGATACAAATACACCATTGTCTGTTTTGATTGCAACAACGCCGCGATCAAGATTTTCAACTTGTCTTGTAATCTTTGTAGCGCTTACGGTTGTTGAAGGCATCATGATTCCAACAGTCCCTATTTGCGCTAAAACCAAAGAAAAGATCGCAGCTTTTCTTGCTTTTTTGCGGAAATTATTCAACATTACTTTTCCTCCTTTTTATTGTGCTGACATTCAGGGCTTGTTATCATAAAATAAAAAATTCGATAGCTCCCTTATCATATATAATATCACAGTTAAAATAAAAATCAAACCCATTTTGACAACTTTTTTGTATACATTTCCGACTTTTATGTGAAACTTTCCGACTTGTTGAAACACTGATTTTTTTCACACTGAAAAATTCTGGTGCATCTATCCAAAATATTATTAACATATGCCAAAAGTACGCCGTAATTTGTAATCGGCACTCCGTATTCCTTGCAAAGTTCAACCCTGTTTTTCATTGCTCTGGAATTAATCATGCAGGCGCCGCAATGAACAACTAAATCGTATTTTGTAACATCTTCGGGGAAATCGTGAAACACGCTGTATTCAAATTCCAGATGTTTTCCCGTTCTCTTTTGCAAAAGAGCAGGAATTTTTACTCTGCCTATATCCTCATGCGTATGGTTGTGCGTACACGCTTCTGCCATCAGTATTTTAGACCCGTCCTTCAACAAATCGATTGCTTTTGCCCCATCTACAAGCGGATTGATGTCACCCTTTAGCTTCGCCATCATCATGGAAAAAGACGTCAGCATAATATTGTCTGGCACAATTTTACTCACCATAGCAAAAGCTTGAGAATCCGTAACAACCAAATCTATATGCCTCAATTCCTTCAAGGCTTCCTCAAGTTCTAATTCTCGCACAACCACACATTTCATTCCATAATCCAGACAATCACGCAAAAACTGTACCTGCGGCAATATTATTCTGCCCTTTGGCGCCTCAGAATCAATCGGCACTACCATAACAACAGTGCTCCCTGCGGGTAAAAGATCCCCGATCATGGTTTCCTTTTCAGGTTTCAAATTCGACAATTTCTTCACGATAATATTTTTTAAACTTTCAATTGATTTTTCATCTTTTACTGATGTGAAAACTGCGTCTGGGTACTTTTCTTTTATATTTCCATACCCCAAGTCACTTTTTGTAAACACCAGAAGATGATCTATTTTCTTTTTCTCAAAATCTGCTTTTGCTTTTTCATATGCCTGCTCATCAAAATTCGTAACATCTGCGGCATAAATTGCAAAATCAGTGCGGTTTAGGATTTTTGCAGTCTTTGCCATTCTTGCCGCGCCTATTTCGGAGTCATCGCCAAGCCCTGCCGTGTCGGTCAGAGCTATTGGCCCGTATGGCAAAAGCTCCATTGCCTTTACCACAGGATCGGTGGTTGTTCCTTTTTTTTCAGATACAATCATCATATCCTGACCTGCAATGGCATTAAAAAGTGCGGACTTGCCCGCATTGGTATTTCCGAAAATTGATACGTGAGTCCTAAGCGAAATAGGGGTCTTTTCCATTATATCATTCCTCCTTTTAAACTTACAGAAAGAAATCTCTTTCTCCATTTCGTATTTTCTGAAGATTTTCCGTTACAAGTGCCCGAACCTTTTCACTTGCAATATTTGAAAGCTCCTGCTGTATTATCCTATCTGCTTTTTCCTTAAATTCTTTACTGCCGTAATCTTCGGAAAATTCCAAAAGTGTTGTAAGCGCATTAGGCAGACAAACATTTTTGATGTTCCCTGACTTTGCAAGCGACATAAATCGATCTCCTGTCCTGCCGCTGCGGTAGCAGGCGGTGCAAAAGCTGGGTATAAAGCCTTCATCCATAAGCCACATGATAATATCCTGAGCGCTGCGGTCATCCGCAAGTCTAAACTGCGGCTCAGAACGTTCTCTTGCCGCATATCCTCCCACTTCAACAGACGAGCCTGCGCTGATCTGAGAAATGCCAATGTGAATTAGTTTTTTGCGCATTTCCATACTTTCTCTGGTAGATATAATCATTCCTGTAAACGGAACTGCCAGACGAATAACGGCCACAATTTTCAAAAATATTTCATCGTCCACCGCATTAGGGAACGCTGTACTTATTGCCCCGTCCGCCTTTCGTATACGTGGTACTGAAATAGTATGAAAGCCCACCCCGAAATTTTCTTCCAAATGTTCGTTGTGAAGCATAAGGCCGATAACTTCAAAGCGTGGGTCGGCAAGCCCAAAAAGCACGCCTCCTCCGACGTCGTCAATTCCTCCTTGCATTGCACGGTCAAATGCCGTCAAATGATATTCATAATCTTTTTTCGGCCCTGCAAGGTGCATTTTTTCATAAGTAGGCTTATGGTAGGTTTCCTGAAACAGAATATAAGTTCCTATTCCCGCTTGTTTGAGCATCTTAAATTCCTCTACCGTAGTTGCCGCAATGTTTACGTTCACCCTGCGTATTTCACCATTTCCTTCATGCATGGAATAAATGGTTTTAAGGCATTCTAAAATATACTCTATTGGGCAATTTTCCGGATCCTCTCCGGCCTCAAGAGCAAGTCTCTTGTGCCCCATTTTCTCCAAAATGCGAACTTCTTCTTTAAGTTCATCCATAGTAAGTCGCTTGCGCTCATACTTATGCTCGCAGTTAAAACCGCAGTATGCGCATTTATTTATGCAATAATCACTCACATAAATCGGCGCAAACAAAACAAGCCGATTTCCGTATATATGCTGTTTGATTTTGTTTGCAATCTGAAAAATTCTCTCTGTGTGCTCCTTTTTTTCTGTTGACAAAAGTGCAGCAACCTCACTGTGAGAAAGTCCCTCAAAACGATCCGCTTTATTGAGTATTTCATTTATTTTTTCATCGGATACAGTTTTCGCCTCACACAGCAGTTTGTCAATATAATCTTTATCTATAAAATTCATGCTAAACCCCTTTTCCGCTAAAGCTTAATCAAAAAAGTTCTTTATATTTCGCGTTTGCTTATTGCTGTTTTGACCAAAACATTGGGTATGTTTCCTAATTTTCCTGTAAGAGAGTTAATATCGTCCAACTCCCCAGCCACTGTAAGAGAAACCACTGCAATTTTTTCAGTTTCAAAAGGAATCCCCATTCTTCCCTTTACAATCCCTTTAAAAGAAGATACCGTATCGTTAAATGCCTGCTGACATTCTTCAGGGTTTTCCAATATCGCACTGATTACCGCTATTCTTTTCATCTGCACACAACCTTTCTTTAAAAACAAAAAAACGCCCCAGAAGAAGGCGCACAAAACAGAAACCTCCTTCCAAATCAGAGATCGAATCTTCTTTGTCAGTTTCACTTATTATATTGGACACTTTTTGTAAGAATACTCTCGCAAAAAATGACATCCTGTTCTCTAAAGTTAATGGTAACAAAATTTTTCTGCCTAGTCAATAGCCTTTTTGTATAATCCATAAAAAACACCTGTAGAATTACACATAGAGCAATTGCGATGGGCAGAAAATAGTGAAGAATATAAAAAAACTTGTGTTGAGGTTAAATTATACACACAAAAAATAATTTATTTAAATTAAAAAAATATATTGACAAAACAACAATAATACACTATAATTTATCTAAGGTCAAAGATAGTCAAAGTCTAGGTGGTGAAATTCAATGGGTTTAAGCGATAAAATAGAACAATTTATAATAGAATTGTTAAAGAATGAGGATGATTGGCTTGAGATAAAAAGAAATGAACTTGCTTCGGTTTTCAACTGTGTTCCATCGCAAATCAATTATGTCATGAATACGAGGTTTAATGAAAAACGTGGGTACATGGTTGAAAGCAGACGGGGAGGAGGGGGATATATACGCATAAAGAAGCTTAATATAGGTGAAAATTCGGTAGTAAGTGAGGTTATTTCACAAATAGGGGATATGATTGATTTTTCTTCGGCAAAAATGCTTATTGAATATATGTTTTCAAGGGATAAGCTTACAAAAAAGGAAGCAAACATGATATTGAGCGGCATAAGTGACAGAAGTCTGTGCATTTCTCAGCCTGACAGAGATTATGTGCGAGCTGAGATATTTAAAAATATGTTAATCGCAATATTGCAGGAATAAAAACTTTATTTGAAAGGGGAGGACTTTTTATGTATGATTTCTTTTCAGACTTTTTTAATACTTTTGATTTGATTCCATCGACCACATATGTTAAACATGATACGGCGGTATGCCCCGTGTGCAAACGAACCTACGAGGATTTTCAGAAGACGGGAAAACTGGGTTGTTCCAAGTGCTATGAAGCATTTCGTGTACCTATTTCCTCCGTGCTAAGGCAGATTCATTCAAATGCATCGCATATGGGCAAGATTCCCTCGCGTTGTGAAAGCAGCCTAAAGAAAAAAAGAATGTACGAAAACTTAAAGCAGCAGCTTGCCGAGGCGGTAAAAAACGAAAATTATGAAAAGGCAGCACAGCTTCATAAACAGCTTCGTGCAATGGAAGATGAGGTGAAATGAAATGATGTGGTATGAAAAATGCGGAAAAGATGGTGATGTTGCAGTCAGCACCCGTATTCGTCTTGCAAGAAATTTAAAAACAGTGCCGTTTCCCAACGCAATGAGCAGGGAGCAAAAACGAATGGCAGCAAAAGACATCGCAGACAGCGTTATGAAAGGAAACAGCGTTTTATCCAAGGATTTGGAATTGATTGAACTTGACAAATTATCAGATATTGAAAAAAAAGTCCTGGCGGAACAGCATTTGATAAGTCCTGCGATGCTGGAGGGGTCGGAACACTTTGTACTTTTAAACAAAGACAGAAGCATGAGCATTATGCTCATGGAGGAAGATCATATACGTCTTCAGGTTATTTTGCCCGGCTTGGATTTGGATGAGGCATGGAATTTGGCGGATAAGGTGGACAATGTGTTAGAAGAAGGGCTCGAATACGCATTCGATGAGGATTTCGGCTATCTTACAAGCTGTCCCACAAATACGGGAACAGGGCTTCGTGCTTCTGTCATGCTGCATCTTCCTGCATTGGCACTTTCCTCACAGCTTCCAAGACTGATTGATTCGCTCACAAAACTAGGAATTGCTGTAAGAGGGCTTTATGGGGAAGGCTCAGAGGCATACGGAAACCTGTTTCAATTTTCAAACCAGATTACAATGGGCGCAAATGAACACGAAATTATTGAAAAACTCAAAAGTATTGTATTACAAATTATAGACAGGGAGAGAGAAACACAAAAGCAACTTAAAAAAACAAATTCCGAATTTATCAAGGACAAGGTTTGGCGGTCATATGGCATACTCAAGTATGCTCACACTATCTCGTCAAACGAGGCAAAGGCTCTGCTATCTGATGTTAGACTCGGTCAGAATATGGGTATAATACCATATGACGAAATAAATCCCATGGAGCTTTCTGTAATTACAGAACCCGCATATATTATAAAAAGTGTAAACAAAAATTTAAATGCGACTGAGCGTGATAAATACAGAGCAGATATACTAAGACAAAAATTACGGTAAATTTCATATCAAATAATCAAACAATAAAGTACAGAAAGGACTGATTATGATGTTATCTCCATATTTTACGGAAAGAGCAAGAGAAGCTCTTAATTTGGCACACATAAGCGCATGCGAGTTTGGCCACGAATATATAGGCAGCGAGCATATTTTGCTGGGACTTGCCCGTGAAAAAACAGGCGTAGCAGCGAGAATGCTTGAAAATGCAAACGTTAGCGAAACGGAGATTAAGGAAAAAATTAAAGAAATAATTGGCTATAACACACCTATTTCTACGTCCTCAGATATTTCCATGACTCCAAGAAGCAAACGAATACTTGAAATCAGCTTGCTTGAGGCAAGAAGATTGTCACACAGCTATATAGGTACAGAACATATGCTTATGGCGATTATAAGAGAGGGAGAAAGTGTTGCGGTCAAAATATTGCTGGAATTGGGCGTCAATTTGAATTCGCTTTATTCCGACATAGTAAAGGCAATAGACGGAGAATCTTTATCTGATTCGTACTCATCACAAAAGGGATTTACAGGAACAAAAAGAAAATCACATAATACTCCGACACTTGACCAATTCGGGCGAGATCTTACGAAAATGGCAACGGAAAACAAATTCGACCCTGTTATCGGAAGGAATGACGAAATTGACAGAGTAGTGCAAATTTTAAGCAGACGAACAAAAAACAACCCTTGCCTCATAGGGGAGCCTGGTGTCGGTAAAACCGCGGTTGTGGAAGGTCTTGCCCAAAAAATAGCCTCAGGAGATGTCCCTGAGCTCTTAAAGGAAAAAAGAGTAGTAACTATTGACTTGTCGTCTATGGTTGCGGGTGCAAAATACCGCGGTGAATTCGAAGAACGTCTTAAAAAAGCGGTTGAGGAAGTTATAGCTGCCGGAAACGTTATACTTTTTATTGACGAAATTCATACCATTGTGGGCGCAGGTTCGGCGGAAGGCGCAATTGACGCATCGAATATTTTAAAGCCGTCTTTGGCAAGAGGGGAACTTCAGCTAATTGGTGCAACCACAATAAAAGAATATAGAAAATATATAGAAAAGGATGCGGCATTAGAGAGGCGTTTCCAGCCTGTTATGGTGGGAGAACCCACAATTGACGAGACCTACAAGATTTTAACCGGTATACGTGATAAATACGAAGCTCATCACAGCGTGAAGATTACTGATGAGGCCCTAAAAGCCGCAGTTAAGCTTTCGGCACGGTATATTACCGATAGATTTCTGCCCGATAAAGCTATAGATTTAATGGACGAAGCAGCATCTAAAAAGCGTTTAAGCTCGCTTACCGCTCCTCATGATTTAAAGGAACTTGAAAAGAAATTGGAGGCTTTAACAAAGGATAAGCAGGAGGCAATTACCGCACAGGATTTTGAAAAAGCAGCGCAAATCAGAGATAAGGAACGTGAGCTTAAAGAAAAGATTTCTCAGTACACTGATGAATGGAAAGGAAAATCAGCATCTGCAAGCCTTGTTGTGACAGAAGATGATATTGCGGATATCATTTCAAGCTGGACCAACATCCCCGTAAAAAAGCTTGCTGAAGAAGAAAGTGAGAGGCTTAAAAATCTTGAAAAAGTACTTCATGAAAGAGTGATAGGGCAAAATGAAGCAGTCGACGCCGTTGCAAAAGCAATACGTCGAGGCAGAGCGGGGCTTAAAGATCCTAAGCGTCCGACGGGTTCGTTCCTGTTTTTAGGGCCTACCGGCGTGGGTAAAACAGAGCTTTCAAAGGCACTTGCCGAGGCCATGTTTGGCAGTGAAGACGCTATGATACGCATCGATATGTCCGAGTATATGGAAAAGCATGCAGTATCGAAGTTTATCGGTTCGCCTCCGGGATATGTAGGCTATGACGAAGGAGGACAATTAACGGAAAAAATACGCAAAAAGCCGTATTCCGTAATTTTGTTTGATGAAATAGAAAAGGCGCATCCTGATGTATTTAACATCTTGCTTCAGGTTCTGGAAGACGGCATTTTAACAGATGCTCAAGGAAGACGTGTTGATTTTAGAAATACCGTTATAATTATGACCTCCAATTTAGGCGCAAAAAATATTTTAAACGCCAACACAACAAAGCTTGGATTTTCAAATTCTCAGAGTAATCAAGATGAAGATGAGTATAAGCAGATTAAAAGCCGTGTGCTTGATGAAGTGAAAAAAGCATTTAAACCGGAATTTTTAAACAGAATTGATGAAATTATTGTGTTTGAGCGTTTAAAAGAAGACGATATCAAGGCGATTGCAAAATTAATGCTGTCAACTCTTGCAAAACGTCTTGCGGAAAATGATATAACCGCAGAATTTACAGACGAAGCTGTAGCGTTGATTGCAAAAGAAGGCTTTGATCCGACATACGGGGCAAGACCGTTAAGGCGTGCCATCCAAAGCAAAATAGAGGATATGCTGTCTGAAAAAATTATTGATTCAACTATCAAGAAAGGGACAAAGATTACAGTGGACGCAAAGGACAACAGCTTCATAGTGGTATAAAAAAAGACACAAGCTTTCGCTTGTGTCTTTTTTTAAGCTTTGCCCGAACAGCCGAACAAACGCATCTTTGCCTTTACGACTTCCTTCATTTTATCCCTTGCCGGCCCGCATATCTTACGGGGATCGAACTCATCGGGATTTTTTGCAAACACTGCCTGAACACCCTCAGTGAAGGCAACACGAACGTCCGTATCAATGTTAATCTTATTTACACCCAATTTAACAGCTTTGATAATCTCATCTTCCCCTACTCCTGACGCGCCATGAAGCACAATAGGGATTTTTACAAGCTTTTTGATAGTGTCAAGTCTTTCATGGTCGAGTTTTGGGATCCCCTTATATTTGCCGTGAGCGGTACCAATGGCAATCGCAAGCGAATCTACACCGGTTTCTTCAACGAATCTGACAGCTTCTTTTGGGTCTGTGAAACGTGCATCCTTTTCATCCACACTGATATTATCTTCAACACCACCGAGTCTGCCAAGTTCCGCCTCGACGGAAATTCCAGCCGCATGTGCAATTTTTATGATCTCGCTTGTCACTTTTATATTTTCTTCAAGCGGATGATGCGAGCCGTCAATCATAACCGACGTCCAGCCGTTTGCTATACAAGTAATGATTGTTTCATAGGTTGTGCCATGGTCAAGGTGCAGAGATACGGGCACGGACGCCTTTTGTGCCGCCAAATGTACCAATGCGGAAAGATAATCGGCTCCGGCATATTTAATCGCACCCTCCGATGTTTGAATAATAACCGGTGAACGCTCCTCTTCAGCAGCCGCAATTACAGCCTGAAGAATTTCCATATTGTTCACATTGAACGCACCGACAGCATATCCACCCTTGTCCGCAGCGTCAAGAATTTGTTTATTTGTCACCAACATAATTTACAAACCTCCTAAAAATATATCAAAAGCAAGAGCAAGCTCTTAAACTTTCTACTTCTTTGCAGGGCAATCCAACACAATGGACTTTGCATTTATTAAAAATGTCACACATTCATCAACAGGATACATGACCTTGCTTGCGCCGCAGCTTCTGCATCTGAGAACAATCGAATCTTTTTTCATATCCATGCTGATATCTCGGCTTCCACATGAGCAGTACATTCTTCCGGTATTTGACATATTCTCTATCCAGCCGAACATATGCTCCAACAAATTTTTTTCATCAATTACCTTTTCGGTCATTTCCGAAAGTTCTTCAAAAAGAGCTTCTTGCTCCTTTACAGCGGCAACAACATTTTTATTGTTGCCCAAAAAATATATATCAAAGCCTGATGCCGGGCACTTAAAACTCAAAAACGGACTGTTCCAAAATACGGCCTTCTTTATGTCAAACAAATGCCTGCCGCCGCAGATAGGACACTTCGCTTCAATTTTGTATTGAGCCTTGAAGGGCTTGATTGTGACACATACATGACCACATGAATTTGAACATTCGAGAACTGTCTCCCTGTTACCTGAAAACTGAAAAATATTCAACCTCTTGATATTGATTTGCGCACATTCAGGGCATATATAAGCTACATCCTTAGTATAATCCAAAAGCAAAAAAAGCCAACTCCTTATATATCTTAAACTTACGATATCAACCTGATGTTCCGATTTTGTTTTCCCTGCCGTAAAAAAACAAATACTGTTGTGCGAAACCACTTAAAGAGCCGAATTTTTCTCGGGAAAACGAAACAACATCACTTATTTTCCGTTCACTTTGAAAATAATAATATTCCATAATGCGCTTCATCCAAACATCCACAGGGAAACACTCGTATTTTGCCAAGCCATACAACAATATGCAATCAGCCACTTTATTGCCGATGCCAGGAATCTCCAAAAGCTTTGCCTTTGCTTTATCCAAGGGCAGGCTGTCAAGGCCGTAAATATCCAATCTTCCCGACGCCACAGCTTTAGCGGCGGCAAGGATATATTTATCGCGAAAGCCCGCTCTTATAACGGAAAGTTCATCAAGCGAGAGTTTTGCGAGAGCCTGAGGCGCTGGGAAGCTGTGATAAACATTTCCCATATACTCAATTTTTCCCCCAAAGTTCTCGGCAAGAGATGCAATAATTTTTTTTATGCGAGGGATATTATTGCTAGAGGATACAATGAAAGAAATCATGCATTCCCAAGCATCCTGCCTAAGAATATGTATTCCGCCGCCAAAGCGGACGGACTTTGCCAAAATAGAATCATTTGTTGACAATACCCTCTTAATTTTACCATAATCACGGGATAAATCAAGATATTTTTCCCAAACGTCATAATAATCATTAAAATTCGTATCAAAGAAAATAAGTTTATCATCGATTTGTCGGATTTTAAGCGCCTTTCCCATTGCGACTCCTATGTAGCTGCAAGAATCCAATCTGTCCCATCGAAAGCATTGGCCACAGTCAAAGGTATGGGAAATATAAAAATCCTTAACCCCGTGCAATATTAAATTCTTCCCTGACTGCTCAATATTCATGCAATCACCCCCAAAAAACAGCTTGGCTTATTATAGCATATAAATGCAGTATCAGCAATCGCGTATACAGTGGAAATATATGAAAATATTCATAAGATATCTATAGAAAAATTATAACACATATGATATACTCATATAAAAATTGCTCAGCATTGAAATGGCAGACAAGTCCGCCGGCCATTTCAAGCTTGATTATAAAAAACAGGAGGATATGGCTTATGACACAAAAGGAACTGTATAAATCGCTTACGTATGAAAGAAAAAACGTATATGAAAAGCTGACAGATGAGCAAAAGCAGGAAATGCTCGCTTTTTGCGAGGAATACAAGACTTTTTTAAACAGTGGAAAAACAGAACGTGAATGTATTGTAATGGCCGAAAAAATGGCGGCTGAAAACGGCTTTGTCAACATGGATGCCAAAAAGCAACTCAAGCCGGGAGACAGGGTATATAAAATAAATAGAGGCAAAAATATTCTGCTTGCGGTCATTGGAAGTGAGGATATTGAAGATGGAGTCAATGTTATCGGTGCTCACGTGGATTCCCCGCGTCTGGATTTGAAACAGAATCCGCTTTATGAAAGCTGCGATCTTGCTCTTTTAAAAACTCACTACTATGGCGGAATTAAAAAATACCAGTGGCCAGCCACCCCTCTTGCAATGCACGGAGTTATTCACACATCGTCAGGAGAGAAGATAAACATTTGCATTGGTGAGGACGAAAACGACCCCGTATTTTGCGTTACCGACCTTCTCCCGCATCTTGCAAAGGATCAGATGACAAAAAAAATGACGGAAGGAATAGAAGGCGAATCGCTTAACATTTTAGTGGGCGGCATGGGTATTTATGATGACGATGTAAGCGAAAAGGTCAAATTTTACATTCTTAAGCTTTTAAATGAGCGTTACGGAATTGTTGAAAAAGATTTTATCAGTGCTGAAATTGAACTTGTTCCCGCTTTTAGAGCAAGGGATGTAGGACTCGACGCAAGCTTTGTCGGCGCCTATGGGCAAGATGACAGGGTTTGTGCTTTCACCGCTTTAAAAAGCATTATCACAACCGCCTCTCCAAAAAAGACGGCAGTATGCGTGCTGGTAGACAAAGAAGAAATCGGCTCTGTCGGAAACACAGGCATGCTTTCAAGATTTTTTGATATGACGCTGGCTGAAATTGTCCATAAAATAAAGGGGAGCTGTGATTTGATAACGTATAACAGAGTGATTTCCAATACTGCTTGTATGTCATCTGATGTCGGAGTTGCAGTTGATCCCAACTACGAAGGTGTTACCGAAAAGAGAAACAGTGCTTATGCAGGCAAGGGCTTGATTGTTATGAAATATACAGGGGCAAGAGGAAAATCTGAGTCAAGCGACGCAAATGCCGAATTTGTATATCAAGTATGCAAAATTTTAGACGACAATAATATCGTTTGGCAGACGGGAGAACTCGGCAAAGTGGATCAGGGGGGCGGAGGTACTATAGCGCAGTATGTGGCAAATATGAACATTGACGTAATCGACTGCGGTGTTCCGGTGCTTTCTATGCACTCGCCGTTTGAAATTACCGCAAAGGGTGACATATATATGGCATACCTTGCATATAACGCATTTTTTAAGTGCAGATGATGTGTTAAAGTTTAAGAATAATTAAGGCATAAAAGTCAACCCTGACTTTTGTGCCTTAATTTTGAAAAATATTTGATCTTTAAGTTATTCAGGGATTGCCTGAGATACGGAAGGCAAGAAGACAAATTATCTGCATATGTAGTATCTTATGCTCTCATACGCTGAATCAGTATTTTTTCAGCACATACTCAAGCACAAGATCCGCCTGTTTTGCCGCGGCAATCGCAACCTTTGGCGAAAGC
The DNA here is from genome assembly GCA_026418715.1 of Clostridia bacterium. Classification (GTDB taxonomy): domain Bacteria; phylum Bacillota; class Clostridia; order UBA1381; family UBA1381; genus SKW16. Next base: position 4,252 of record JAOAAV010000059.1, on the reverse strand, counting down.
GGCGGATTGTTCTTGTTTGCCTGAGTTTTCATATCCCCTACAATATATAGCATATCATTGATTTTTTTTACGGATATTCCGTCCGTATTTCCAAATCCCGCTATTCCTGAGGCGCATACACAAAAAATATTGAGTTTTGCTGCAGCTTCTGCAATAATAGGTTTTACTTTTGGGCTGTCTACCGCCTCTATTAAAATGTCGCAGCCTGCAAAAAGACAGCAGACATTTTCACGAGTAATCCGATTTATTTTTGGGCAAACCTCAATTTGGGAGTTGATTTTCAAAAGGTTTTTTTTGAGAGCCTCTGCTTTGTATTCGCCTATTTGATCAAGAAAATAGAACTGCCTGTTTAAATTGGATGCTTCCACAACGTCAAAATCTACTGCTACGAAGCGGCAAAAGCCGCTTCTTGCGAGATTTACGGCTGCATTGGAGCCAAGTCCGCCCACACCCGCAATTCCAATTTTTACACCTTCTATTTTACTAAGCTGTGTATTGGTCAGATATGTTAAAAGTCCTTGCTTGAATTCATTCATTCATTAAAACCAATCCTTATACACCGGTTGATATCCCCGTGATCTGATTGCCGAGGCAACCTCATCAATGCCCCGCTCATCCGAAACGTCAAATTGCGGTTCGGTTTTTTCCTCGCTTGCGTGACCGCCGACTTCAGTTTTTGCGCCCGCAGACATTTTGGTTACACCAAGTCCGATAATATTATTGCGAAATTCGGGATTTTCTCTTGTGGAAATCGTAATGCCAAGGCGCGGCATGAAAATTCTTAAAGCAGTCATGATCTGAACGAGACTGCTGTCGGACACAACCGACTCCGGCACAAATAAAGAGCCTTTATGCGGGCGTATTCTCGGCAGGGATACAGCAACGTCGACGGCAGGGTAGTTGTCTTGAATATATTTTGCATGAAGAGCTGTGAAAAAAGCATCCTTTCGCCAATCATCAAGGCCGAGAAGTGCACCGAGATTTACCGTGTTCATTCCCGCTTTTGCCGCGCGTTCGGGAGTATCAAGGCGGTACAAATAGTCTTTCTTTATTCCTGCTGGGTGCAGCTTTTTATAAAGCTCGGGGTTATAAGTTTCCTGAAACATTGTAAAGCTGTCAACGCCTGATGCAATCAATGTTTTATAGTCCTCGGTTTCGGCAGAATAAATTTCTACCGCAATTGACGAGACATATTTTTTAAGAATTTTTGCGCAGTTCGCGATATAAGAAATAGGCGTTTTAGACGGAGATTCACCTGTCAATATTATAATATGCGAAAAGCCCATATCCGCTATGGCCTTGCCTTCAGCCTCAACCTCATCGTAGGTGAGCATGCACCGCCTGATGCGATTTGTGTGGCTGAAACCGCAGTATGCACATCCGCTTTCGCAGTAATTGGCAAGATAAAGCGGTGTAAAAAGTGTGACGGTTTTGCCAAAGTGCCGTTCAGTAAGACGCTTTGCTTTTTGCGCCATTTCCTCCAAATGGGGCATTGCCTGAGGGGACAAGAGGGCAAGAAGGTCATTCTCAGACAGTGAATCCTTTGCAAGAGCACGGAGAACGTCGGCATCCGTCATACTTTGTGAGGGAAAGTCAGTATATTTAATGTACGTATTGTAAAAGCTCATAACAATTGTCGACCCTTTCGGTAAAGTTTAACGCTCACCTTAGAAAGCCCGTAAGAGGTGAAGAAGGCGCTGCATATTCGCTCACCGCTCCGGTACCTGAAAGATATGCAAGCCTTCCCGCTTCAACCGCTTTGCTAAAAGCCTTTGCCATCATAACAGGATTTCCAGCTGTTGCCAATGCTGTATTTACAAGCACTGCCGCAGCACCCATCTCCATTGCTTCTGCGGCTTCTGAAGGTTTCCCTATTCCGGCATCAACCACAATGGGCAAATCGATTTCATTTATCAGGATTTGTATAAGCTCTTTCGTACGAAGGCCCTTGTTTGTGCCTATTGGTGCGCCGAGCGGCATAATCGCCTCAGCACCTGCATCACGCATACGTCTTGCCGCCATTAAATCAGGCGACATATACGCAAGAGCAACAAATCCTTCCCTTGCGAGCATATCAACTGCTTTTAAAGTTTCGTCATTATCGGGCAGAAGATATTTACTGTCTGAAATGACCTCGATTTTTATCCAGTTTCCGCAGCCGGCAGCCCGAGCAAGCCTTGCAATGCGAACCGCTTCCTCGGCATTTCTTGCTCCCGAGGTATTTGGCATGAGAGTATGCTCATCTGATATGTAATTTAGAATGTTTTGCTCCGGATTTTTGAAATTCATTCGACGCAGGGCAACGGTTACCACGTCCGCTCCTGATGCTTTTAAAACATCGGCAACCATGGCATCGTTTGAAAATTTACCAGTGCCGACAAAAAAGCGGCTCTTTAATTTTTTATTTCCTATTGTCAATGCATCCATAAATATTCCTCCTCAACCCCCGCCAACAAAACGCAAAACTTCCAGGACATCATTTTCACAAAGAGTAATTTGTGAAAAATTTTCTCTTTGAAGAATTTTCGCGTTGTGCTCTACCACAATTGTGTCAACATCGATATTCTTTTGAATGAGTAGATCCAAAACGGTTGTATTCTCAACAACTATGCATTTTTCACCGTTTAGAAAAATTATCATAAAAACCTCCCAAAATGCAAAAAAAGCTTACCCGAAGAGGATAAGCCCATACGCCGCTAAAATGTGATGCTTTCCTACGGCAGTACGAGCTGCTTCAGGTTCAAAGGGTTAAGACAGCGTCTTTCTCAGCCGAAACCGGCACCCCTAGCACAATATTATGTTTTATACAGTTCACATTATATATAATTTTTTCGCAGATGTCAATATAAAACATCTCCAAAAGCAGGAATCAGGAATAATTTCTTGCTTCTTAACATAAATATTTGCGTGTAAACTTATGCATCGTTATTGTCTTTTCAAACGGTCTGTGGTATAATAAAAAGTATGTACGGCGGATAAATGCCGAGATTTTATGGCAATAACAGACGGTTAAAAAACACAAGATTTGAAGGGAGGCGTTTTTATTTGGCTAAAAACAGATTTTCGGAGATAAACGATGATATTTTGAGATTTAGCGAATTATGCGTACAAAACAGCAGGATAGACCCAGAGCTTTACTCAAAATATGAGGTAAAGCGCGGGCTTCGTGATATCAACGGCAAAGGTGTTTTGGCGGGATTGACAGAAATAGGTGAGGTTAAGGCATATGACATTATAAACGGCGAAGCTGTTCCTTGCGAAGGGAAACTTTACTACAGAGGCTATGATGTTGAGGCGATTGTCGACGGATTCATAAGTGAAAAGAGATTTGGCTTTGAAGAAACTGCATATTTGCTGCTTTTTGGGGAATTGCCGTCCGCTTCCGAGCTTGAGCGTTTTTGCAATGTTTTGGCGAAGTACAGAACGCTGCCGACAAGCTTTGTGCGTGATATCATCATGAAAGCACCCAGCCATGACATGATGAACACACTTGCACGGAGCGTTTTAACGCTTTATGCTTATGATGATAAAGCGGACGATATTTCGATTCCCAATGTACTCAGGCAATGCCTTGAGTTGATTGCTCTTTTCCCTCTTCTTTCCGTATATGGATATCAGGCATATGCACATTATCATGATGGAAAAAGCTTGTTTATCCATGCATCAAAACCGAACCTTTCCACGGCTGAAAATATTTTGCATATTCTGCGTCCGGATAGCAAATATACCGAGCTTGAGGCTAAAATTTTGGATGTCGCTCTTGTGCTTCACGCAGAGCACGGCGGCGGAAACAACTCCACATTTACAACTCATGTGGTATCTTCCTCGGGAACAGATACATATTCTGCTGTTGCAGCTTCATTAGGATCTCTTAAGGGTCCAAAGCACGGCGGAGCAAATATTAAGGTTGTGCAGATGTTTGAGGACATGAAGAAAACTGTTAAGGATTGGACGAGTGAAACTGAGGTTCGACAGTATTTGGTTGATTTGCTTGACAAGAAGGTGTTTGACAGAGCCGGACTTATATATGGTATGGGGCATGCCGTATATTCCTTGTCAGATCCGAGAGCAAACATATTCAAAGGTTTTGTTGAACGTCTGTCAGAAGAAAAGGGCAGAAAAGAGGAATTTGAGCTTTATTCGATGGTGGAAAGACTTGCTCCTGAGGTGATAGGCGAGGTTCGTAAAATTTATAAGGGCGTGAGTGCCAATGTTGACTTTTACAGCGGGTTTGTATACAGTATGCTTGATC
>JAOAAV010000001.1 GCA_026418715.1 Clostridia bacterium | reverse complement strand
TAAAAACACAAAGCTGTCCGCCGCTTTAATGTTTTTCCGCATAACCGCCACTCTGCACCATGTGGCAAGCCTGTATAATATCTTTTCGCTTTTGTCTATGTCGGTATAAGCGGGCAGATCAGGCACAATCTGGCACACATGACAGCCGCACAGTTTTTTCGCTTTCATTGCCACAGTCAAAAATTCAGGCTCTAAAGAATAAACAATCAAAATCTTCTTCCCTTGCTGTTTTGCCCACTTTTTTATATGCTCCTTCAGCTTTTTTGTCTTTGCATATTGTTTAAAAACAGTCAGATTGAAATAACCGATGTTGAGACACCGATTCTTTTTACCAAGCAGGAACTCAAATTCGTGAACATAAGGGTCGGTGTATCTTTTCGGGTATGAACCTACTGGCAAGATATTAAAAAGCTTCACTCCATAGCCAAGCGCCTGTTCCATTCCGGCAAGCAAAAGACGAAGATGCGCACTTGCGGAAAATTGAAGTGTAGATGACCTGCTCTTTTTTATAATCTCATCTTCCATATTTTCGGGATAAACACAGCCCAATACGGCAATATCATAAGGCTCCATACTCCACTTCCTTTTTCTGTATGTTTGCAGCTTTTTTATCCGTATTCGTCCCCTGCATCAATACCGCTTTGATAGTCAGAAAAATTATCTTAATATCAAGCAGCAGGGAATATTCTTTTATATACATGATATCGTAAAGAATTTTATCCTTTACGTCCGTATCATATTTCCCATACACCTGCGCATAGCCGGTAAGTCCCGCTTTTACGATGAACCGTCTGTCATAGCCTTTAATCTCCCTGCTGTATTGATTAACAAAAACCGGTCTTTCGGGTCTTGGACCCACAATGCTCATGTCGCCTTTTAGTATATTATAAAGCTGGGGAAGTTCGTCAAAACGCCAAATTCTTAAAAATTTTCCTGTTTTGGTAAATCTTGAGTCGTTATCTTCCGCCAGCACCGGACCCGAAAAAGCCTCCGCATTTTCAACCATTGTTCGGAATTTATATATATTAAAAACCTTTTTATCCCTTGTCACTCTTTCCTGCGAATAAATAACCCTTCCCTTCCCCTCAAGCTTTACGGCCAAGGCGCAGGCAGCTATAAGTGGAGAAAGAACAACAATGCCCGCAAGCGACAACACAATATCCATCATGCGTTTTACAAACCTCTGCGTATTAGACAGAGCAAAAGGCTTTATGCGAAATGCTGGCGTGTCATCAAACTGAACCAAAGAATATCCCGCAATGCCAATCTCATACGGACCGGGAACAACATATACATGCTTTTTTTCACGGATTGCATTGTCAATAAGCCTTTCCTTCACACCATGCGGAATAGACGCCGTAATAAAAACACTGTCATATTCTTTAAGCTCTCTTTTGACAAGATGCTCGGCTTCCCCATTCTTTGTATCGGACGAAACATACCATGAATCATACCAGTCCGTATTTGAATATTTGACTTTTTTAGCAAAGGCAATGTCAACCGCACTATTCTCAATGATAAGCATTCTTTCCCTTTTTCTCTTTTTTATAATCATATACTGAAAGATGCTCCTCCACAGCAGAAGAACTAATGTAGTCACTACCGAAAGCATAAAGCTTTTGCCGCTAAAATCAGCCCATTGCCACACATAGCTTGAGGCGACGGAAATGACTCCCGCAAATATGCAGGCAATCGCAATGCCTATAAAAATCTCTTTTACGCTTTTGAGAATAATCTTATACATATCTAAAAAGAACGCGCTCAAACAAAACACACTGAAAAACACCGATACAAACACAAGACATTGCTTTGAAAAGAGAAATTCCCCTCCCATATCGGCACCGATGTACGCAAGCAAAATACCAGCGCAAACGAACAAAAAATCCGATACGGCAAGCTTTAAAAATAAAAAACGGCTAATCTTATACATCTCATTCTTCATAAAACCCCCACCAATGATTTGTAAAGTATCTGAAAATACCTGCAAACCATCAAGTATACACAAACACATCCTTATCGTAATTTTACACTAATTGCTCTGATATTTCAACATTTTTTTCAGTAATCGAAATAAATTCCATAATTGTGTTTTTATTTTTTTGTACTATATTGCCAAAAACATTTGCGTTATTTAAATAATTTTCAGTTCTTTTTGTGCAGGAAATTTTCCATTTTGCAATTGACAAAATTTATATGAGACTCTATAATGGTTAAGTAACTTAATAATGTTGTAGTTTTATTGTTAATTTGGTTATGTTTTTACGATCGGAGGACAAAATGGACAATGAGTTGCTGAATAAATTTACCTACCAGCTGTATTCCATGAAAAAATTCTTCTTGGATATGGATTTGGGAAAAAAAGCCTCAAGAAGCGAGTTTGTCATGCTCGACTTTATAAGAATTTTCGGCGAAAACGGGAAAGTAACGACTTCCTTGCTAAGTGAGCATCTGGGCATTACAAAACCCGCAGTCTCCCAAATGATTAATATTCTTGAAAACAAACACTATGTAAAAAGAGAAATAGACAAAGATGACAAGAGGGTGTATTGTCTTGCTCTGACCGATTTGGGCATGGATTTGTTAAGACAGGAAGGAGAACAGTATATGCACATAATGAATAAGCTTTTTGACAGATTGGGAAAGGAAAACACGGAAAAGCTGATTGAAATTATGGACCTGTCTTTTTCTTGCCTGAGAGAATTAAAAGAAAACAATGAAATTTAAATATAAAAACAATGGAAATATTATGGGGAAAGGAATTGAAATTATGAAAAAAACACTTGCAGCAATACTTACAGCCGTATGCTTTTTTTCATCCTTCGGAGCATTTGCACAAAGCAGCGAAACTTCAGATGCACCAAAGGTTCAAAAAATGACCATTGATGATGCGGTTTTATACGCAATCGAGAATTCTCCAAGCGTAAAATCCGCACAGGCAAATGTAGATAAAAATACGTCCTTAGTAAAAGAGGTCAAAGCAAATCAGCGTTACGTTTCGGAAAAGTATAAAAACTCGGAATATTTTCCTTTATATGTGACGGACGCACAAAACCTGCTTAATATAGGCTATACGCTTGATGCGCAAAACACTGCCCTTGCCATAGCACAAAGAACCTTAGAGGATACAAAATTTTCAGTAGAAACGAATGTAAACCAAAATTTTTATACATATCTGAGCAAGAAACAAAAAATAGAAATTGCAGAGGAGTCTCTTAAAAATGCAAATAAGCGTCTTGATCAGGCGCGGGAGCAAAAAAATCAGGGCTTAATTTCAGACTTTTACTTAAAAAGCTTTGAACTTTCCGTACTAAATTCGGAAATGAATTTAAATAAAGCGATACGGGACTGCGATTATGCACTGATGAATCTTAAAGCGTCAATGGGTTATCCACTCTCGGATGATTTGGAGATAATCGGAGAATTTAAACGTGCTCCCATTGTCGATACTCCGCTCAGCACCGCAATGGACAATTTGAAAACCAGCAACAGCGTGCTCAATGCCGAGGACAATATGAAGCTTACTGAAGAATTGACAGAAATTTACAAGAAATGGTATGCCTCAAATACATATTCTTATGAAAAAGCAATAGCAGATTACAACAACGCAAAAGCAAACTATGAAGCACAGCTTTCTTCAGCACGTCTGCTTGTCGTAAGCTCGTACAATGCCATGCATGACGCTTACGAACAGCTTGAAGTGCTTGACAAGAACATTGAGTTGTCAAAAAAAAATATAGAGATACTTTCCGCAAAATATGATATGGGCATGATCGGCGCCCTTGATTTGGTGGAAAAAATACAGGAATTTGATTCATTGCAAAATCAGCTTATTGATGCCGAACTTGCCGCAATGCTGGCAGGCCGTGCGTACAAGGCGACATTTAGCGACTTAGATTAATTTGGGGAGGAACAAAATTATGAAAAAAATACTGCTTTATGTATTATGCATCTCTTGCATGGTGCTCTCTCTTTCAAGCTGCGGCAAAGACAAATCAAAAACGTCCTCTGCAGAAAATGAGACAGCTCCGATTAACGTAACCACAAAAGCCGCCGCAAACCAAACTATTGCATCAAGCGTAACTTATTCCGGCGAAATTAAACCCGCTGATGAGGTTTCCGTATCCGCAAAAGTATCGGGCAAGGTACGGGCTGTCAACGTGGATATCGGTACATATGTGAATGCGGGAGACATACTTTTTGAAATTGACGATACGGATTACCGTCTGCAATACAATCAAGCACTTGCAAGCTATAACAGTGCGGTGTCAAACTACGAAAGCACCGTGGGAGGAACTCAGAAACAATCCGTCACACAGGCGGAGCAGAGCTTGACATCCGCACAGCTTGCATATGATTCCGCGCTTTCAAACTACAACCGAGAAAAACAACTCTATGAGAACAATTCAAATGTTATCACGGCAAAAACGGCATATGATAATGCCGTGGCAAATTACAACAGAACTTTAGAGCTTTACAATAACGATACTAATTTAATAAACGCAAGAAATGCTCTTTCAGACGCCGAGACGAATTTAAAAAGAATGCAATCTCTTTTTGAAATCGGAGGAGCTTCACAGCTTGAACTTGATAATGCAAACACCGCAGTTAAAAACGCTCAGGCAAACCTTCAAACTGTGGAGGCAAGCGTAAAGTCACAGCTTGATTCCGCAAAGGCGGCCGTTGTAAACGCTGAAGAAGCTCTAAAAACCGCTACCGTTAACGCAAAGGCCGCTTTGGATAATGCACAAACCTCGCTCAAAAATGCCGAGGAATCTTTAAAAGCCGCAAAAGAAAACAGAGATTTGACCGTTAACGTTTTAAATCCCGAAAGAGAGGTTGCAGCAAAAGCACAAGTATCATCAGCAAAGGCAGCTCTTGACATAGCTGCAAACACATTAAGCAATGCAAAGGTCACCGCGCCCATTTCTGGATATGTAACCGCCTGTGATGCAGTTAAGGGTCAAAATGTTCAGCAGGGCTCATCTCCTGTGAAAATTGTAAACATGAACTCCGTTGAGGTTGAAATCAATGTGACCGAAGCGATTGTTTCCTCTCTTTCACAGGGTATGCACGCAACCGTTTCCGTAAAATCCGCATCCCTTGAAGGGATTGACGGAACCATTGTTGCCGTAAGCCCGTCTAAAAACAGCACAACCGGACTCTTTACAGTAAAAATAAGTGTCCCCAATGAATCGGGCGCTCTAAAAGGCGGTATGTTTGCAGAAGTTTCCATCATAACGACAGAACTTAAGGACGTTTTGTCCGTTCCCACCGATTCTGTTATAACGGACGGTCAAAACAGCTACGTGTATGTTAACAACAACGGGACTGCTGAAAAAAGAGCCATTGTAACGGGAATGTCCGATAAAAACTACACACAAGTCCTTTCCGGAGTATCCATAGGCGAAAATGTCGTCTTGACAGGCAAAGAATTTATAACGGAGGAAAATAACAGGCTATCCGTTACCCAAACAGAATAAAATAGCTGGGAAAGGACGATTGACAGAATATGAAGCTGTATGAATTATCAATAAAAAAACCTGTAGCTGTCGTCATGGCGGTCATGATTGCCGTTGTTCTGGGACTGTATTCCATGACCATGCTGGACAAAGAAATGATGCCCGACATAAAAATTCCATATATTTTGGTATCCACAAGCTACAGCGGAGTCGCACCCTCCGAAATTGAAACAATGGTATCCAAACCGATAGAAAGTGCAGTAAGCGCAGTAAGCGGCATTAAAAATCTTTATTCCACCTCAAACGAGGGCAGTTCTATCGTTTATGCTGAGTTTAATGCAAGCACCGACTTGGATAAAGCGGCGCAGGACATTAAAGACAAATTGGATCTTTTAGAGGAATATCTGCCTGACGACTGTGACAAGCCGATAGTTATGAAACTTGATATGAACTCCATGCCAGTCGCTATGTTCAGTTTTTCCATAGACGGCTATAATTTGACGCAAACGAAAAAATATGTGGAGGACAACGTTTCCAAAAAGCTTGAAGCCGTAGACGGTGTCGCATCCGTTTCTGTAACAGGCGCAACGGACAGGGAAATACAGGTTGTTGTTGACAGCAACAAACTGTTCGGCTACAATATAAGCCTTTCTCAGCTTGTAAGCTCCTTGGCTTCGGAAAATCAAGACACCTCGGTAGGAAACGTTTCAGGCATGGGTAAAAGTCTTGCTGTACGTTCAGTAGGCAAATTTTCATCATTGAAGGATATAGAAGGTATTCCCATTACCACAGCAACAGGGCAGACTGTTTACATTCGTGACGTAGCGGATGTGGTCGACGGTCAAACAGAGGCAACTACATACGCAAGATTAAACGGAGAAAATGCACTGTCTATAAGTATTCAAAAGCAGTCCGACGCAAATACAGTGGATGTGGTAAACGGCGTTATCAAGGTATTAGACGATTTAAAAGCAAAAAATGACAAGGTCAACTACAACATGACTATGGAGCAGGCAAGCTATATTGAAAACGCCCTGAGTTCCGTGGCAAACAATGCGGTAACGGGAGCATTTCTTGCGGTTTTGATTTTGCTTCTGTTCCTCGGAAGCTTTCGCTCTTCCCTTGTAATTGGTGTTGCCATGCCAACATCCATATTTACCACCTTTGTGGGTATGTATTTTTCGGGAATGTCTTTAAATGTGGTGTCATTGGGCGGTTTGGCCCTGGGCGTGGGTATGCTTGTGGATAATTCTGTTGTTGTTCTTGAAAATATTTACAGGCGACGCACAAGCTATAAAGAAGACGGCAAAACGGCAGGCATAAAGGGTACTGCGGAGGTTGTTGGTGCCGTGATTGCATCAGTAATTACAACCTGTATTGTATATGTTCCTTTGCTCTTTGTTGATAATATAATGGCGAATATGTTCAATCAGCTATCGCTTACAATCATATTCTCGCAGATTTCATCCATGATTATCACTTTCCTGCTGGTACCTATGCTAAGCTCCAGAATAAGCAATATAAAGACATCAAATAAATTCAAGGATATCTTTATCAAGCCGTTTGACAAATTCTTGAGCAGTTTGTATGTTGTGTATGAAAAAACATTAAGGTTTGCCTTAAATCACAGAAAGACTGTTGTAGCGACGGTACTTGTGTTATTTGTCGGAAGTCTTGGCGTACTGGCTCTTTTGGGCATGGAATTGATGCCTGCAAGCGATGAAGGTTCTTTGACAATTTCCGTGGAAGCTCCGCAGGGCAGCGAACTTTCGTATACCGACCAACTCACAAAAAATATTGAACAAATCGTAAGCAAAAATCAATACGTGAAGACGATATTCTCGTCTGTCGGCGGCAGTGAAAGCTTTTATCAGAGCGCTTCAAAAAATAAAGCTTCCATGACGGTAACGCTTGTAGACAAAAAGGAGAGAAAAAACATTTCAACCAATGATGTTGTGGAGCTTATAAGACAGGATCTTGCCAATGTTGCAGGTGCTAAAATTACCATTTCCGCCACGAGTTCAACCGGTATGTCATCCTCAAACGGTGTAGACTTTTATCTTCTGGGTGATGATCTGGATGCCTTGAAAATCTACGCAAATCAGGCAAAGGATATTTTGAAAAATATAGATGGGACAAGAGAAGTGACGACTTCTCTAAGTGATACAAAACCCGAAGCAAGAGTTTATGTTGACAGAGAAAAGGCCGCAAAATACGGGCTTACAGCCTCAAGCGCGTCGGCTTTGATTAAAACGGCGCTTTCGGGTCAGGTTGCCACACAGTATGCAGAAGACGGCAAGGAATACGATGTTAGAGTGAAATTACCGGATTCGTATACGGACACGTATGAAAATTTAAAAGAATTGAAAATTAAGTCTGCAACAGGCTGGATCAGCGCAGCCGATATTGCCGATATTATGGTAGAAAACGGGTATAACAGCATTGACAGATACAACCAAAAACGCCGTGTCACTGTTTCGGCAAAAATATACGGAAGTGATATAGGAACAGTTACAAACAAATTTTATTCCGAGTTTTCCAAAATTACTCCTCCCGAAGGCTGCAGCTATGAGGCAGGCGGCGACTATGAGAGGATGATGAACTCCATGATCGATTTGCTCAAAGCCATCCTTTTGGGAATCCTTTTAATGTATATGGTAATGGCAGCTCAATTCGGCTCGTATGTGGAACCGCTTCTGGTTCTATTATCCGTGCCGCTGTCGGTAATCGGCGTTGTGGCGGCTTTGGCGATAGACGGACATCCGCTTAATGTTATATCCGTTATAGGTATGCTGATGCTCAGCGGTATGATTGTGAACAATGCGATTGTGCTTATCGAGTTTATCAATACCGCAAAAGAAGAGGGCGGGTTTGACAATCGTGAGGATCTTGTGGTATACGCAGGGAAAACACGTATGCGTCCCGTACTTATGACTACCGTCACCTCCGTTTTGGGCTTTTTGCCAATGGTGCTTTCATCCGCCGAGGGTTCGGAGATGCTTCGGCCTCTGTCGGTTGTACTGCTTGGCGGATTGTCAATCGGCACCTTGCTGACACTGATATTTATTCCTACAATTTATACGATTTCAGATGATATATTGATAAAGAGAAAAGAAAAGAAGGCTGCGAAAAAAGCCGCAAAAGCTAAGGAATGTATTCAAGGGTAATAAAGCTTAATTAATCTATTATTAACAATGTTTTACCTATCACAAGCTTTTAAGCCACCTCTGACGATATGTGCTGTCAGGGGTGGTTTTTACTTGAGGCTGCATCTAAAAATTGCTAAAATAAAACAGACATAAGTAAAAAACACTTATGTCTGCACCGTCGAGCAAAAACCACCGTTTTATTTCAGTGTTTTTGCTTTTAATTTTCTTTAATATCTCTGCCCAAAAACTTCGCCACAGAATAAACATCCTTATCTCCCCTGCCAGAAATGCAAACAATCACAATTTGGTCCTTTTTCATGGGAGGAGCGATTTTTCTTGCCAAAGCAACGGCGTGAGCACTTTCTACGGCAGGTATGATGCCCTCCAATTTTGAAAGATACACAAAAGCATCAACCGCCTCCTGATCCGTTATAGGAAAATATTGAGCTCGACCTGTTTTTGCCATATACGCATGCTCAGGTCCGATACCTGGATAGTCAAGCCCTGCGGATATGGAATATACAGGCATAATATTTCCGCCCTTATCCTGCAAAAACAACGATTTCATCCCGTGCAGCACACCCATGCTTCCTTTAGACACAGTTGCAGCATGTCGCTGTGTGTCCACACCCTCGCCGCCTGCCTCCGCTCCGTAAAGCTTGACACATTCATCATCAATAAAATCAGCAAACATTCCTATTGCATTGCTTCCGCCTCCCACGCAAGCAATAACGGCATCTGGAAGCTTGTTTTCGGCCTTTAAAATCTGCTGCTTTGCCTCCTTGCTTATAACGCTTTGAAAATATTTTACCATGACAGGATAAGGATGCGGGCCAGCGGCAGTACCAAATACATAAAAGGTATCTTCAGCATTTGCCGTCCATGCACGCATAGCCTCATTGCAGGCATCCTTTAAAGTTCCCGTTCCCGATTCCACACCATGCACAGTTGCACCAAGAAGCTCCATTCTAAACACATTCAAAGACTGTCGAGCCATGTCTTCAACACCCATGTATACGTCACACTTTAATCCGAACAATGCCGCCGCCGTCGCCGATGCAACTCCGTGCTGACCTGCTCCCGTTTCGGCAATAATCTTCTTTTTCCCCATTTTCTTTGCCAGAAGACACTGCCCTAAAACATTGTTTATTTTATGCGAACCTGTGTGGTTTAAATCCTCACGCTTTAAATAAATCTTTGCACCACCCAAGTCCTTTGTCATATTTTCTGCGTAATACAAAAGTGATGGCCTTCCTGCATAGTTACGGTTTAATAATTCAAGTTCCTTTAAAAAATCCTCATCATTTTTGTATTTTTCAAATGCCTCTTCGAGTTCCAGCAATGCGTTCATCAGCGTTTCCGCAACATATTGACCGCCAAATTCACCATAACGTCCCTTTTTCATTTCAACAATCTCCTTTAATTAATCTGCTTTGAGAAAGTAAAAGAGAAATTTGCATATAAAACAAAAACCCTCTTCTGAGCAGGAAGAGGGCTGAAATATACACATTTTCACTCGTCTAATCTCTTCTCATCCAATCTCATCTGCTATCATTATATAACATGGGTAGTGAAAATGCAAGCAAAATAACGCTATCAATCGATAAATTCAAATTTCTCCACATCAAATAAGCCTCTGTCGGTAATCCTGATTTGCGGTATAACAGGAAGCGGCAAAAATGCAAGCGCCAAAAACGGATTAATATCCGGATTGACTCCCAAGTCCCTCGCCGCCTTATCAAGCTGCTCATGCAGAGAGATTACATCATCCGCATCCAAGTCAGACATAAGCCCCGCAATAGGAAGAGGCAGATGTGCCAAAACCTTTCCTTTCGAGCAGACACATATCCCGCCTGAATCATCCAAAGTATTGATAGCAAGCGCCATATCCCGATCGTTATCGCCTATTACTATCGCATTGTGCGAGTCATGTCCAATTGTGGAAGATATGGCGCCGTTTTTAATTTTGTAGTTTGAAACAAAACCAATGCCTTTATTTCCCGTATTATGATGCCTCTCTATTACGCATACCTTTGAAAGATCCAAAATAGAGTCAACCGTCACCTTTGTTGTAACTATCGTGTCTTTATTGATCTGTATTGCGGTAATTTTACCCTTCTTCGGAGTATATTGAAAAAACTTTTCATCTATTTTGGGAAGATGCACAGTATGGGTAACTTTGCCTGTGTCTGCATGGCTTTGTATTTCAAATGCCGCAGTCCCGTTTTGTGCGACAAGAGCACCCCTTTTGTAAACTGCGGTAATGTCTTCTGGCAGAAGTTTACGTGATACAACCAAATCTGCAAAATACCCCGGCGCTATTGCACCTGTTTCTTTTAATCCGTAACATTCAGCCGCATTAAGGCTTGCCATTCTGATTGCCTCAAACACGTCCAAGCCATGCTCTACCGCCTTTATTATACAATAATTAATAGTTCCTTCGCTTTTAATTTCACCGATATACCTATCATCGCTGCAAAACAGGCATCTTCTGCTGTTTCCCTCGTTGACTCCGGAAAGCAAGTTTACAAGGTCACGAGAAAGAGTCCCTTCCCTAAGCTGTACATACATTCCCTTGCTGATCTTTTCGGCAAGCTCCTCCCTGCAAGTACATTCATGATCGGTCTTTATGCCGGCACTTATATAGGCATTTAGCTTATTGCCAGACAAAAGCGGCGCGTGTCCGTCAATATGCTCGCAGGCAAGCTTTAACAACACTTCATCATCTGCGCCAATCACACCGACATAATTCATCATTTCACCGAGTCCCAAAAAATCGGGCAAAAGTTTTTTTACCTTCTCAGCATCAAGGCTTGCTCCGGTATGTTCAAACGGCGTGGCGGGAACGCAGGACGGCAACATATACAAAATATCAAGCGGAACATCCTTTGCGCTTTCCTTCATATACGACAAGCCATCCTCGCCGCAGACGTTGGCTATCTCGTGCGGATCGGCTATAATGGTCGTAACGCCTTTTGGCATAACTGCTTTTGCATATTCTGCGGGAGACACCATACTTGACTCTATATGAACGTGCGAATCGACAAATCCGGGCATGACATACTGCCCCTGTAAATCCACTTCGGTTTTGCCGCCATACTTTCCCACTCCCACAATTCTCTCGCCTAAAATTCCTATATCCCCTTCAATAATGCTTTTGCCGAACACATCCACAACTTTGCAATTTTTAAGCGCCAAATCACATAGTGTCCGCCCCATTGCCGCATCAATAATGGCTTTCATGTGTACATCATCTCCTAAATCAACCTTCTGTTTTTCATATTCTGAACGGACATAAGAATTCCCAACTTTGCGGATTCATATGTCAAACCTCCTTGCATATAGGCAATGTACGGCTGTTTAATCGGCGCATCCGCACTAAATTCAATAGATGCCCCCTGCACAAAAGCTCCAGCTGCCATAATTACCTTTGACTGGTATCCCGGCATATCCCATGGCTTGGGCACAACAAAGGAGTCCACCGGTGCGCCGCGCTGTATCCCCTGGCAGAAAGCAATTACCTTTTCCGGATCTTCAAATTTTATTGCCTGTATGATGTCAAAGCGTGTTTCATTTGGTTTTGGCATGACCTCAAATCCA
>JAOAAV010000068.1 GCA_026418715.1 Clostridia bacterium | reverse complement strand
ATTATATCATTATTCCGTTGTGCAAGGTAGACGGTAGTATTTTCTGACGAAAATCTCCACCGTTCCACCTTGACAAGGGCAATTTGGAGATTATTTTTATTTTTTTGAAAAAAGTGTAACCCATCATTGTGTTTTCAACATCAGAAAATTATTTTCTATAAAATAATGCTTGCAGTTTTCACAAAAATGTATTATAATAATTCGGCAGGAGTAATTTTGTAAATAATATATGGCGATGATAGCCGAGTCCCGTACGATTAAAAACCGTGAACCTTGTCAGATGGGGAACCAAGCAGCAATAAGCGGATCTTTTGATGTGTTGCGGTAAAACTCGGTTTGAGCCAATTTGAATATAATAACGCCGAAGAGGCGTTTTTTTGTATAAAATGCGGCAAAAAAGATTTTCAAGGAGTGTGAAATGTCTTGTCTTATCAGGCTATTTACAGGAAATGGCGTCCTCTTGTATTTGAAGACATTGTTGGCCAGACACATATTACTCGCACACTTAAAAATCAGATATTGACAGGCAAGATTGCTCATGCCTATCTTTTTTGCGGAACACGGGGCACTGGGAAAACTACTGCCGCAAAAGTATTCTCAAGAGCTGTAAACTGCTTAAACAACACAACAGGAAGTCCGTGCAACGAATGCGATATCTGCCGCGGGATACTAAGCGGAAGCATTCTCGACGTATCTGAAATTGATGCGGCATCAAACAACGGGGTGGAAAACATTCGTGAAATTCGTGATGAAGTTGCCTACTCTGCGGCCCAAACAAAATACCGTGTTTATATTATCGACGAAGTGCATATGCTGTCAACAGGCGCTTTTAATGCTCTGCTGAAAACTCTGGAAGAACCGCCTGAACATGTGATATTTATTTTGGCGACCACAGAGGCACATAAGCTTCCTCAAACCATTCTTTCACGATGTCAAAGATTTGACTTCAAACGGATACCTGCTTCAGATATTATTGTCAGAATGAAGGAGATTGCCGCAGGCGATGGGCTCGTTATTTCCGAAGATGCTTATGCTCTTTTGGCAAAGCTTGCCGACGGTTCCATGCGTGATGGGCTCAGCATTTTGGAAAGATGTATTTCTTCCTGCGGAAACAATCTGACGGCAGAAAGAATCATATCGGTTCTCGGTATATCCCCTGCCGAAACGACCTTTGAAGTAGCCGATGCAATTATAAACAAAGATGCCTCAAAAGCGGTTTCTATCATAGATGCTCTTATGTCTGATGGCAGAGATCTTCATACGTTTATAGACAGTTTGATTGAACACTTCCGCAATCTTCTTGTATGCAAGATATCTTCACAACCCGAACAAATACTTGACGTAAGTGCAGAAGCTTTGGTAAAATTGAAGACGCAGTGTGAAAAAATTACATTTGAGAAAATCTCAAATGCCACCACGCTTTTGTCTCAAACAAAGGCAGACGCCAAATGGGTAAAATCTCCTCGGATAATTTATGAACTGGGTTTAATCAAGCTTTGTCGGCCTGAACTCGATAGCTCGGCGGACGCCTTGCTGGACAGAGTAAGCGAGCTGGAAGAAAAGCTAAAAAACGGCGTGCCATTAAATGAGTCCGTTGTTGAAAAGAAGGAAGAAAAAATTTCTCATTCCGAGAAAAAGAAAAAAGTATCAGAGAGAATATTCAAGCCCATAGATAAAAAAAGTCTTACTGCCGACAGTCCGATTGTGACTGCTGCTAAAAAATGGGACAAGATGGTGCAGGCAATCGGAAAAAGTGCTCCTCATTTAATAGGTCCGTTATCTGGGAAAAGTGTTACGATTGACGGAGAAGGCATCATCATCTTGTTTGAGCAAACCGAAAAAATGTCGAAGCATATTGCAGATACGTATATCAATGTTATAGAGGATAAAGCTGTAAAAACTTCAGGTATTAATTTGCGTGTTAAAACAGCATTTCGCACGGATATAGAGGATTACATCATTGATTTTTGGGACATAAAGGCAGAGGATGAATCAGTATATTTGGAAGAACAGGCACAAGAACATATTGACCCTCTTGACAAACTCGCAGAGGATTTTCCTGAGATTGTTGAATTTACTGATGACAGTGATTTTATCAATTATGAGGACGAGCATTTTGAACAGTCCTCTATAGAAGAGATTTATTACGAAAATGAGGAATTTTTGGATGATTAGGAAATTTTAATATTTGGAGGTATTTATATATGGGAAAGTATAAAGGATTTTCAGGTTCGGGTATGAATACGAACAAAAATATCAGCAATGTGATCCGCCAGGCTCAAAAGATGCAAGAGGAAATGGAAAAAGTTCAGGAGGAAATGGAAGCAAAAACTGTTGAAGCCACTTCCGGCGGCGGTGTGGTAACCGTTACCGCAAACGGCAAAAAAGAAATTCTGTCCATAAAGATAAAGCCTGAGGCAGTTGATCCCGATGACGTGGAAACTCTTGAAGATTTGGTCATGGTTGCAGTAAATGATGCTATTCGCCAAGCCGATGATATGATGACGGAGCAAATGAGCGCCATCACTGGCGGACTGAGCATTCCGGGTTTATTTTAAGGATAAAAGGATGATTTTTTATGCATGCTCCGCCGATTGAACGGCTGATAGAAAAATTTGAACAGCTTCCCGGTATAGGACGAAAAAGCGCTGAAAGAATTGCCTTTTATATATTGGATAAAATGTCGAAAGAAAAAGCCGAAGACATGGCAAATGCAATTATTTATGCAAAAAACAACATAATGTTCTGTGATGTATGTCAAAATCTTACAGATGTAAACCCCTGCCGTATATGCGGCTCTCTCAAGCGTGACGTTTCTGTTATTTGTGTAGTAGAGAGCCCAAAGGATGTTTCAGCTATAGAAAGAACCAAGGAGTATCGCGGTCTTTATCACGTTTTGCATGGGTGTCTTTCCCCTATGGACGGCATATCGCCGGATGACATAAGAATAAAGGAGCTTTTGCTTCGTGTGTCAAGTGGAGTTGTAAAAGAGGTTATCCTGGCAACAAATCCGACGGTTAATGGGACCGCTACGGCTGTTTATATTTCCAAGCTTTTGCATCCGATGGGTGTTAAGGTCACAAGAATAGCCCATGGAATTCCGGTCGGCGGGGACCTTGAATATGCGGATGAAGTTACGTTGGTAAAAGCGTTGGAAGGCAGACAGGAGATGTAATTTTCAAGAAAAGGCATGTATTTTTCTAAAATATACATCTGTTTATCATTGACTTTTATATATTTGCCCAATATAATAAATGTAGCAAGCATACTTTACAGCTTGCTGGGATGTATTCCATTTGTTTATTATGTCAGGTACATATAAAATTAAGAAAACGGAGGAAGAAAATGAGTAATATTGAGAAAAGCTATCAATTGGCAAAAGAAGCATACGCCGCTTTGGGTGTTGATACGGATAAGGCAATGCAGGCTCTTGATAATCTTTCCATATCAATTCATTGCTGGCAGGGGGATGATGTTGCCGGTTTTGAGAATGCGGGTAGTTTGTCCGGAGGAATTCAGGCAACGGGTAATTATCCTGGCAAGGCAAGAAACGGCGAAGAGTTGAGACAGGATTTAGATAAACTTTTTACCGTAGTTCCAGGTAAAAACCATAAAATCAACATTCACGCTATCTATGCTGAAACAGATGGGGAGAATGTAAGTCGAGATGAACTTCAGCCGAAGCACTTCCAGAAATGGGTTGACTGGGCAAAAGAAAGAGGTTTGGGGCTTGACTTTAATCCATCGTATTTTTCGCATCCATTGAGTGAAAACGGCACGTTGACAAATAAAGATGAGAATATCAGAAAATTTTGGATTGAACACGGAAAGAGATGCCGTAAAATCGGTGAGTATTTTGGAAAAGAATTAGGCAAAAAGTGTGTAACAAACTTCTGGATTCCGGACGGATACAAGGATATTCCGGTGGATCGTTATGCGCCGAGAGCTTTGTATAAGGATTCTCTTGATCAGATTTTTGCGGATAAGATTGACTCTAAATATAATGTAGACGCTGTTGAAAGTAAAGTATTCGGTATTGGTGTTGAAAGCTATACAGCGGGTTCACATGAGTTTTGCATGGGTTACGCAATAAAAAACAATAAGCTTCTTTGTCTTGATGCGGGACATTTTCATCCCACAGAAGTAATTTCCAATAAGATTTCTTCTATTTTCTTATATATGGACGAGCTCCTTTTGCATGTAAGCCGTCCGGTTCGTTGGGATAGTGACCATGTTGTCATACTCGATGATGAATTAAATGCGATTGCGCAGGAGCTTGTGCGTGGGGATTTCTTGTCTAAAACTCATATTGCGCTTGACTTTTTTGATGCAAGCATCAACCGAGTTGCGGCTTGGGCAATCGGTACAAGAAATACCATGAAAGCTGTTTTAACTGCTTTATGTGAACCCACACAAATGCTTAAGAAATTTGAAAATGAAGGCGACTTTACGTCAAGACTCGCTATGCTTGAAGAACTGAAAGGCTATCCATCTTCTGCAGTTTGGGATTATTATTGCGAAACAAGAGGTGTTCCTGTAAGAGAGGCATGGCTTGCTGAGATCAAGCAATATGAAAAGGATGTACTAAGCAAAAGATAGTAATTTCCCATTGAAATTTAAGCGACGGCAATGTGGCTGTCGCTTTTGGTTTTGATTTGCTGTAATTTAGGCATTTCTCTTGTCAAAATAAAAATTTAGTTGTATAATGACTCTGTATTTTGTACAAAAAATATAATTTAATTCCAAGCTAAAATTCGCTATTTTTTTGGTTGTCTGAACAATTTTTTGTAAAGTTGTGCGGACAAATAAAAAAATAGTTTTTTAGCGGAGCAAATAAAATTTTGGAGGTTAAAAAATGAGTGCTTTTACAGACCAATTAAAAGCAAGAGCTAAGCAAGACATAAAAACAATTGTCTTGGCTGAAGGGGAAGAAATCAGAACGCTACAAGCGGCCCAAATTGTAAAACAGGAAGGCTATGCGACGATCATACTTTTGGGAAACGAAGACAAAATAAGACAAAAAGCGGATGCGGAAGGCATTGATATTGCGGGAATTACCGTTATAAATCCTGAAACAAGTGCCAAATATCGAGCATATGCCGAAAAATTTTATGAACTCCGAAAAAACAAAGGGGTTACAATGGATATAGCGTTAGAAACCCTTAAAAATACACTATATTATGGTGTTATGATGGTTAAGGAAGGAGATGCAGACGGCATGGTGGCAGGCGCCGTAAATTCATCTGCAAATGTACTCAGACCATCGCTTCAGATTTTGAAAACGGCACCGGGCACAAAGCTGGTATCCGCATTCTTCATTATGGTTGTGCCCGATTGCAAATACGGTGAGAACGGAACCTTTTTGTTCTCCGATTGCGCTTTGAACGAGGATCCCGATGCGGATGCAGTGTCGGAAATTGCAATTTCATCAGCTAAATCGTTTGAAACTTTAGTTGGAGCAAAGCCAAGGATTGCCATGACATCTTATTCTTCCTATGGCAGCGCAAAAAGTCATTTGGTTGAAAAGATGCAGCTTGCAACTAAACTTGCAAAGGAAAAAAGACCTGACCTTTTAATTGACGGTGAACTTCAGGTAGATGCGGCGATTGTTCCGTCTGTAGCAAAGTCCAAAGCTCCAGAAAGTCCGCTTGAAGGAACTGCCAATGTGCTTGTGTTCCCGACAATAGATACGGGCAATATTGCATATAAGCTAGTGCAAAGGCTTGCTAAAGCAGAAGCATACGGGCCTATCCTTCAAGGAATAGCAAAACCCGTAAATGATCTTTCAAGAGGCTGCTCAGCAGAAGATATTGCGGGCGTTGTAGCAATTACCTGTGTACAGGCACAGATGCAGGACAAATAAGAGGAGGCTTTTATTATGAAAATTTTGGTTATTAATGCCGGAAGTTCTTCACTCAAATATCAGCTTATTGATATGGACACCATAACTGTTGCAGCTAAGGGTTTATGTGAAAGAATCGGTATTGAAGGTTCTAATCTCCAGCACAAGAATGTTGTTGCCGAAAAAGAGGTTAAAATAGAAAAACCCATGAAAAATCATGCAGATGCGATACAAATGGTTATTGATGCGCTTATCAGCAAAGATTATGGTGTGCTTTCTTCCATGGATGAAATTGGCGCGGTAGGACACAGAGTGGTTCACGGAGGCGAGCAATTCAGTGACTCCGTTGTTATAGATGCAAGTGTAAAAAAAGCGCTGGAAATGTGCACACCGCTTGCTCCGCTTCATAATCCGCCAAATATAATCGGCATAGAGGCATGCGAGAAAATTATGCCGAATGTAAAGCAGGTTGCTGTGTTTGACACTGCATTTCATCAAACTATTCCTCAAGAGGCGTATATGTATGCACTTCCCTATGAATATTATGAAAAATACAGAATTAGAAAATATGGTTTCCATGGAACAAGCCATAAGTATGTGTCGCAGAAGGCTGCGGAAATTTTAGGCAAGCCTTTGTCAGAGCTTAAAATTGTTACCTGCCACCTTGGAAATGGTTCGTCTATTACTGCGGTTGACAAAGGAATATCAGTGGATACCTCCATGGGCTTCACACCGCTTGACGGTGTAGTTATGGGAACAAGAACGGGTATGATGGATCCTGCTGTTGTCACATCTTTAATGGAAAACGAAAAGCTTGACGCAAAGGCAGTAAACGATATCATGAATAAAAAATCAGGTGTGCTTGGCGTTTCGGGTATCAGCAGCGATTTTAGAGACTTGATTGCTGCAGCCGATGAGGGCAATAAGAGGGCGAAACTTGCCCTTGATATGTTCACATATAGTGTAAAAAAATTCATCGGTGCATATGCTGCAGCTATGGGTGGAATTGATGCTGTTGTGTTTACGGCAGGTGTCGGCGAAAATAACGGTTTTATCAGGGAAGACATTGTAAAAGGTCTTGAATTTATGGGCATCAAAATTGACTCGAAAAAGAATTCCACAAGAGGCGAAATTGATATTTCGGCATCGGATGCTTCTGTAAAAACATTGGTTATTCCGACAAACGAAGAATTGATGATTGCAATTGATACCAAGAGATTGGTTCAAATTTAGTAGAAAATCCCTCCCCTTTTTATTTGGGGAGGGATTTTCTATTGTTATGATACAATTTATGGGTGGCAAAAAAAGAAAATAGATTCCAATATGATATAATGTTCAGTGACAAAAAACAAAGTATCAAAAGGAGCTATTTTCTATGAACAGTATAACATTGTTGAAAACCTGTCTCTTATACACATCTCCGAGCCCACGAGACCA
>JAOAAV010000057.1 GCA_026418715.1 Clostridia bacterium | reverse complement strand
ACTATGGATATTACCATGCCGGAGATGGATGGGGTATCGGCTCTTAAAAAAATCAAGAGTATTGATGCTAATGCAAAAGTAGTCATGATTTCGGCAATGGGACAAGAGAGCATGGTAAAGGAGTCTATCTTGGCGGGAGCTTCGGGCTTTTTGGTTAAGCCATTCAAGGAGGAAGCTGTTATTAAGGCACTTGGTAATTTATAAAAATGATGCTTTGTATGCTGTTTTGATTTTTACCCTGACTTGCCCATAGAACACGAAAGAAAATCAAAACAGTTCGATGTTTTTGAATTGAAAGTAATATAGTAAAGGGTGAGAAAATTGGGGTTGGAAAATAGAGATCCTATCATGGATACGTTCATTTTTGAGACGAATCAACTGCTTGAGCAGCTGGAGGATATTATGCTTCAGGTGGAGCAGGCAGGGGATATATCCGAAGAGCATATAAATGAGATATTTCGTGCAATGCACACCATTAAAGGCTCTGCGGCGATGATGGAGTTTGACAATATTTCAACGGTTGCTCACCGAATAGAGGATTTATTCTTCAAAATAAGGGAGAATAATTCTGTCGGCGATGCGTTTTCAAGAGTGTGCGATATTGTCTTTGAAGGCACTGATTTTATAAAAAGTCAGATGGCAAAGATAGAGTCCGGCGAGGCGGCAGACGAGTCTGCAGATTCGCTTGTTGCCAAGATATCCGAGTTGCTTGGCGAGATGAACGGTGCTCCGGTTGAAGCTTCAAAAGAAACTATCAAGGATGAAAATGAAGATACAGGATTTTCAGGAATTAAGGTTTTGGTTCGTTTTGAACCTGACTGCAAGATGGAAAACGTTCGTGCATTCTCTCTTATTAATGAACTGAGCAAGCATTGTCAGAATATAGACTCAAAGCCAAGGGAACTGTTTGAAGATCCTACAAGCAGTGATGTCATCGCAAAGGACGGACTCGAACTATATATTCAGACTGAACTTTCTCGTGACAAGCTTGAGAAAATACTGCTCAAGCAAATGTGCGTTGAGAGTGTTTCCATCCAAAGTATGGAGGCAGGCGAAAAAAATGCTCCGTCACAGAATAAAAACGATACATCTGCACAGGGAAAGCAAAGCAGTGCGCCCGCAAAGACGGTTGTATCAAAACAGAGTCTTATCAATGTAAATGTAGATAAGTTGGATGCGCTTTTAGATTTTGTGGGTGAAATTGTAATTGCGCAGTCTATGGTTATACAGAATCCTGAACTAAAAGGTCTGAATTTGCCAAATTTCTACAAAAGTGCTGAGCAACTTGAAAAGCTGACAAAGGAACTTCAGGATGTTGCCATGGCGATTAGGATGATCCCGATAGCGTCTGCTTTTCATAAGATGAACAGAATTGTCAGAGATATGAGTAAAACCTTAAATAAAGATGTTGAATTGGTCATCAAGGGTGAAGAAACAGAGGTTGACAAAACTATTATTGACAGTTTGTCGGATCCGTTGATGCATTTGGTCAGAAACTGTATGGATCATGGTGTTGAGACTCCTGAGGAAAGGGTAAAAAGTGGGAAACCCTCAAAAGCAAAGGTGATGCTTAGGGCATATAACAACGGAAATAATGTTATTGTTACTGTTTCTGATGATGGAAAGGGTCTTGATAGGGATAAAATCCTCAGAAAAGCTATTGAAAAAAACCTTCTTCCGAGCGATGCACAAAATATTCCCGATCAAAAAATATATGAGTGCATATTGCTTCCTGGATTTTCCACAAAAGAGCAGGTTACGGAATTTTCCGGCCGTGGGGTGGGAATGGATGTTGTGAAGCAAAATATTGAAAGCATAGGCGGAAGCATATCCATTAACAGCAAGCCTGGGGAAGGAACCGTATTTACGATAAAAATACCGCTTACTCTCGCAATAATAGACGGAATGAATATAGCTGTTGGCGGAATGTCATTTTTTATTCCCGTTGCTTCTGTGCAGGAGGCATTTCGTTGTAAGACGGAGGATATTGCGCGTGACCCATACGGGAAAGAGATGATTTCCTTGAGGGGAAGATATTACGACGTTATAAGACTGCATAGGAAACTTGGCATAAATACCGAAATTGAGAATTTGGAAGATGGTATTTTGCTTGTCGTAGAAAACAATGAAAATACCGTTTGTCTGTTTATTGATGAGATATTGGGAGAGCAGCAAGTTGTAATAAAGCCGTTGCCGAAGTACTTGCAGAGTTTGCTTGGGGCTAAGTCCGGCATATCTGGTTGTACAATTTTGGGTGACGGAACTATCGGGTTTATTATTAATACAAATGAATTATAAATCCTTGGCTGTGGGGATATTTCATAGTGAAAGAAGGGATTTTAAATGGCTTACATAGATAACGGTGTGGAGGAGCAATCTGCTTTAAAAGATAGGTATCTTACATTTCCCTTAAATGAGGATATGTTTGCGATTGATATTAAATATGTTGTGGAAATTATAAGTGTTCAACCAATGACGAAGGTTCCGAATGCGCCGGATTTTCTGGAGGGTGTTATTAACCTCAGAGGGAAGCCTGTTCCTGTTGTAAATGTGAGAAAAAAGTTTGGTTTGGAGCGGGCTGAGTATACGCTAAAGACAAGTATTATTATTTTGGATTATAATGATATGTCCGTAGGTTTGGTGGTTGATGCCGTAAATGATGTCGTAAAAGTGAATGAAGAACAGATGACTGTTTACAAGGATACGGATGGCAACAAATATATAAAGTCGATAACGAAAATAAACGAAGGAGTTATTTTATTTATTGACTGTGAAAAGCTGCTTAGTGTTTGAGAAAACGCTGAAAGAAAGCAAAAGAGTGCTTTGCTCGGCAATATTTGAAACCAAATCTTTCAAAAAATTTTTGGTTAGTGGTTGCTTTTTATATTTGCATAAATTTATATTCTAACACGGGGGGAGCTATTGAAAATTGCTTACCATAAAACAGGAAGAATTTGAAGAATTAAAGCAGTTTATTTATAAAAATTACGGCATTGATTTGACTAAAAAGAAACATCTAATCGAAGGAAGACTGGGAAATTCACTTGCTGCAAGAGGTTTTAGCAGTTTTCGGGAATATTTTGAGTATGTGTATAATGACAAAAGCGGCGCGGAGCTTTCCGAGCTTTTAAACAGACTGACCACGAACCATACATATTTTATGAGGGAAAATGCGCATTTCGAATATTATAAAAATACGGTCTTGCCCGAGCTTTTTAATACGGTTTCCGATAAGAGTCTTGGAATATGGAGTGCAGGCTGTTCAACGGGAGAGGAGCCGTCTACGCTTGCCATGCTAAATGACGAATTTTTCTATGGAAAAATAGGGTGGGATACACGTATTTTGGCAACGGATATTTCCGATAGAGTCCTCGAAATTGCAAAAAAAGGGGTTTATTCAGCTGAAGCGGTTGAAAAATTTCCTCAAGAATATAGAAAAAAATATATGAAGCCTTGTGAAAATGGATATATGTTTTTGGATAGAATAAGAGATAATATTATATATAAAAAATTTAATCTTATGGATGAATTCCGTTTTAAAAGGAAGTTTCATGTTATTTTTTGCAGAAATGTAATGATTTACTTTGACAGCAAAACAAAGCTTGAACTGGTAAACAAGTTTTATGAAGTTACGGAGAAGGGAGGATATTTGTTCATAGGGCATTCCGAGTATTTGGATAAGGATGCTATAGAGTATGATTATGTTATGCCGGCGGTATATAAAAAGGGGTGATATATATCAAAAGGATTAGGGTTTTGGTTATAGACGATTCGCTTGTTTTTAGAGAGGTTATATCAAAGTTGTTGTCCGCAGATGAAAATATCGAAATTGTAGGTACGGCGGCAGACCCAATTGAGGCAATGGATAAAATCAAGGTGCTAAAACCGGACGTTTTGACTTTGGATGTGCATATGCCCAAAATGAACGGTATTGATTTTTTAAAGAAGTTAATGGCAGAATCTCCTATGCCCGTTGTGGTTGTAAGCTCCGTAAGCGGAAATGTGTTTGATGCATTAAACGCCGGTGCGGTGGAGTTTGTCACAAAGCCTACTGAGGGAAAAAAGGCGGACTTGTTTGGGAAAGAGCTTATAATAAAAACAAAAATTGCTTCCATTGCGAAATTAAATAGAGAGAGCGGATTGAAAAACACAGAGAAAACACTGCCAAATGTGCAAAAGGTGGATGATGTTTTTGTCATAGCCATAGGTGCTTCCACTGGTGGGACGGAAGCGATATTATCGGTTATTAAGGATTTACCGGAGAATACTCCGGGCATTGTCATAGTACAGCATATGCCCGCAGGGTTTACTAAAATGTACTCGGAAAGGGCGGACAGAATCTGCAGAATGAGGGTGAAAGAGGCACAAAATGGGGATCGTATAGAAACGGGACTTGTGTTGATAGCTCCCGGAGAGTTGCAAATGAAGGTGAAAAAAGATAAAAACGGTTACTATGTGAGCTGTGAAAAAGGTGAGAAAGTGAGCGGTCATGCTCCATCCGTGGATGTTTTGTTTCATTCGGTGGCTGATGCCGTGGGGGAGAAAGCCGTGGGCATCATTTTAACTGGAATGGGAAGTGATGGGGCTAGTGGTTTGCTGCATATGAAAAATAAAGGGGCGTATACGATCGGACAAGATGAAAAAAGCTGTGTGGTTTACGGGATGCCCAAGGTAAGCCAAAATATCGGCGCTGTTAGAGTACAGGCAAGTCTTAATGAGATATCGAGGGTTTTGATTGAGTATTTGCAAAAACATTGATGGTGTAAAAATAATCGAAGGAGTTGATAACATGGATAGCATGGATAACTTGTTTGATGAGGATTATGAGCAGGAAGATCTTGACCAGTACCTTGTTTTTGTATTGGATGAGGAACTTTACGGTATTGACATCAAACATGTAATAGAAGTTGTGGGAGTGGAAAATATCACGTCAGTACCTGATTATCCGGACTTTGCAAAGGGCGTGATTGATTTTAGAGATGAGATTGTGCCGATTATTGATTTGCGGATACTGTTTAGGAAGGGCAGTTCGGCGAGCAGGAAGATATATTGTGTGATAACGGAGTTTAATGATCATAAGTATGGCTTTGTTATCGATAGTGTTTCGGAAGTTGTAAGCTTTGAGGAAGGAGAGATTGCTCAGCCGCCCAAGGCGTCCGAGAGCTTTGCGAATAAATTTGTGTTTGGCGTTTCAAAATTAAAGGGTAAAATGGTAATGCTTTTGGAACCTGACAAGATTTTTGATCCGAGCAAGGTATTAAAATAAATAATTTGGGAAAGAGATGCAGGTATGAAAAAAGGTATATTAAAAAAAGGCAAAAGCAAAAATAAAGTAGGATATAAATTATCCGTACTGATTATTGTTATATCAGTGGTTATGTTTGCAAATCTTCAAATATCGGGTGTTATCTACCGTTGGATTATCGACAGCGAAATGGAGACTTTGGGTAAATCAGGCATGACCCAACTGGAAAAGCAGATTTCAGATATTGAAGATATGCAGGCGGGGTATGCAAATCTGTTTGCCACCGATCAAAGCTTTGCTCAGTACATACAGCAGAGAAATGTCACAGGGCTGTCAAGCAATTTAAATCTTATGCTTAAGGATAAAAGATTGGATTTTGCGACGGTTGTAGACAAAAACGGTCAGGTTTTGGCGTCGAAAAACTCTAAAAACGAGGGTGTTAATCTGAGCCAAATTTCCCATATAAAAATTGCACTAAGCGGTTCTACAAATGTTGCAATAGAGAAGGGATTTGATTCTTCTTTAGGGCAGTATACGGGGTTTCCCGTCAAAGATGCGGACGGGAAAATAGTGGGCGCAATTTCTTTGGGTTCTGATTTGACTGCATCGAAGTATTTGGACGTGCTGAAAAACGAAACGGGAAACGAGTATACTATTTTCCTTGGTGACGAGAGAATCAACACTACACTTATCAATACGGATGGGACAAGAGCCGTGGGAACTAAGATAGGAGAAAATGTCAGCAAGCGAGTATTGGAAGGGAAACAGACGTATTATCTGAAGAACGTATTATTTGGAAAACGATATGCATCGGTGTATACTCCGTTTAAGGATAGTCAAGGAAATGTGATAGGCATTCTTTACAGTGGCGTTCCGATTAACGAAATCATGGATAGAGTGGATAAGAATGTGTTTGCGTCTACGCTTATGGCAATATTCCTTGTACTGCTTTCTTTGGTTGCGGGACTCTATTATATCAAAAAGTCAATTAGTGAACCGATATATAAGGTAACTCGTTTAGCCAACAAAATAAGCAAAGGTGAAATGGGAATCAGAGAAAATGAGGAAATCACATTAAATATCAAATCAAAGGATGAGATAGGGGAATTGGCAAGTGCGCTCGAAAATACCGTGAAGATGCTGAAAGCATATATCGGAGATATTTCATATGTTGTAAATCACATGGCCCAGGGTGATTTGACCGTTGAGCCCAATGTTGAATATAAGGGAGACCTTGTGTATATAAAAGAGGCGTTCCTTCTCATATTGGAATCTTTGAATTCGTCCATGAAGCAGATTAATGTATCCGCAAATGAAGTTGCAAGCGGAGCTGATCAGGTATCTTCAGGAGCACAGCTTCTTTCACAGGGCGCTACGGAGCAGGCAAGTGAGGTTGAGCAGTTGTCTGGTCTGATTAAGGACGTTACAAAGAAGATATCTCTAAATGCTCAAAATGCGGCATTGGCAAGCGAATTAACAAACAATTCGTACGAGATTGTGTCAAATAGCAAGGACAGCATGGAAAATCTCAGAAATGCCATGGCAGACATAAATGAGGTAACCGCTAAAATGAAGAAGATTGTTAAAACAATCGATAATTTTGCATATCAGACAAACATATTGGCGCTGAATGCAACCGTGGAAGCGGCAAGGGCAGGAGCTCATGGACACGGTTTTGCAGTTGTTGCCGACGAGGTCAGAAGTTTAGCTAATAAGAGTGCGGCAGCGGCGAAGGAAACGAATGAACTTATTGAAAATACGGTTCAGATTGTGGAAAGTGGTGTTCTGCTGTCAAAAGAGGCGGGAGAATCTTTTGACAGAGTTGTGGAATTGGTAAATGAAATATCGGAAAAGGTTGAAAGCATAGCTGAGGCATCTAACGATCAGGCTATGGCGGCATCGCAGATTGTAAACAGCGTAGATGAAATTTCGCGAGTTGTTCAAACGAATTCGGCAACAGCTGAGGAAAGTGCCGCTGCGAGTGAAGAACTTTCAAGTCTTGCTCATGTTCTCAATCAGGTTGTAGCAAAGTTTAAGCTAAGGTAAAAAAAGATTGTGGCGAAATGGAAATTTCGTCACAATCTTTTTTTCTTAATTTCACATCCAATCCATAAAGCTATGGGGATCAGCACCTGAAACGGGAATGCATAAAATGCGTAAATTTCATTAAATGAAAGCATTTGCATAGTATTGTTGTATACAATATAGCATAATGCAAGAACGCACAATGAAACGGGAAGAATAATGTTCTTTTCGCTTTTTAAATTGAAAAGGCTTTTTATTCCATATGACGCTGCTAAAACGCAGATTGTTATTTTAGTTACACCCGTTAGAATAAAATTTGAAGATACAAACCCTTCTATTCTCGTTAAAAATTCGCCGATATTGATAATTCTGATGGCAGAATAGGATGGATAATAACTGTCTTCAACCATAGCTGCGCCAAGAAGTGCAATATTTCTTGCCACTGCGGCCGTCAATATAATTCCGCCTGCAAGCATACCGGAAAAATAAATCTTATAAGAACTTGACTCCTTTTTTATTGACGCCGCAAGCGCTAAAAATAACACGCTTTCTGCAAACGGGAAAGAAAAAATAGCAAACGCATCCTTTGGCAGATTGAAAAAATTATGTGTCAAAACAGGATAGAAATTTTCTATATCCATTTTATTTATGGAAGATGCGATAGTAAAGCAAATGACAAAAATCACCACAGCGAGAATAATGGCAGACCATCTTCCAAGAACTTCAATACCGCTCTTTGCCAAAAATATTGTGACAGAAAGTACTCCTATCATAAGCGGAAGCTGCGGTGTTTCGGGCATAGTCATAATTTGAAGAAATTCGGAGAAATTGCGTACAACCAAAGCGCCGAGGTGAATTGCATAAAGAATAATGAGTGATGTAAGTATTTTACCAATTACCTTTCCGAACACCTCTGTAAATATATCAAAAATATTTTTTTCGGGAAACAAATGAATAATTCTCGCATAAATTAAAATAATCGGCACTGACATGAGCATAGCCAAAAAAATAGCTATCCATGTATCCTGTCCAATCTTTGTACTGGCTCCTATGATAAGACTGCTGCCAAGTAGAAACAAAATAATCATATACACAAACTGGCGTCCGGACACAGTTTCCTTTTGCATATATATTCCTCCTTGCATTGAAATTTTATATTTAGATTATGTCGGCATAGCTAACAGCTTTTTGATGGTTTTCTCAATAAACTCAAATGGTAAGGGCATTTTAAATCCTATGCTTTTTAAAAGTAGTACGCAAAATGTTGCAGACAGGAAAACAGAATAAATCCATATTTCTTTTTTGTCCTTCTGTTTTATTAGAGGCAAAAAATCAAAAATAACAACAGCAGCATATAACATTACAACGATAGCCGTTTCCACAATTTCGCCCACTTTCACAATTAAAGTTTTTTTATTGAATCTGTATTTAAAATATTAATTTTAGATTTCACTTCAATTTCCGCCGACCCAAAAAACTCATCCCAATCAGAGCCCACTTGCTGCCAAAGCTTTGTGTTATGCTTGTAAATTTTGTTACCGAAACCGAAAATATCTGTTTTGTAATCGTTTTGTACCTTTTTTATCGTGCTGGATATCAAATATGAGAGCTTTTCTTCTTCTTTAAGACAAACTTCGTTTATTTGCTTCTCATCCAAAACATTGATATTTTCAGCTAATTCGTTTAAATATGCATCTGTTTCCGTTTGTATAATCAGCTTAATTCTTTCCCCATCATAAACGTTTTTCACTTTTGTTTTGTTTTTTACAATTTCAAGAGAAAGACTGTCCGCATTTTGATTTTCCACACTTAGCGTCAACAATCCTCCTTTAATGGCATTTGCCGCAAACAAATAATATTTACTTTCTTCGGGTGTTAAATATCCTGCTAATCTTTCCCCGTTAAAAACAGCCAAGCCGTCAATTTCAAGCACAGGCTCCTTCCCGTTTTGCACCTCGGATATTGCGGGCAAAACCAAGGACTCGCCCGGAGCTTTTAGGATATTGTATATTTTATATAATTGGTTATCCATAGTTGAAGCGGTGTTTTTATTATCTTCTGCAATTATTTTTTGAAGTTCAAAGGAAGTAATTGCATTAGTTAGTGTCTTTGAGGATATTGCTTTGCCTGCACTCATATTTTTCGCTATTACTACATTTGTTGTTTCCCGAACCTCGTTTGCTCTTAAAAAAACATCCATAAGCTGCGAGATATCCTCATCTCTTGCTAACTTGTCATTTAAGATGATTATACGGGCATTGCCGAAATACAGTTTGCTTTCCGTTTTCTTTTTTGCGTTTCGTATTGCGTCAAAAATAGTATTGCCAGTAGATTCAACAAATTTTGTTTTAACGCCGCCCTCCTTACTCGAACCACCTAAATCCAGTATTTCAAACGACAGCTTATATCCTCTTGCGTCTTCACCCTTGTCAATTGCCAAGCCGGACACAATCGCCATCTCGTTAAGGCCTCTGTAATTCCAGCAGCCGCTTGTCAAAAAAGTAGAAAGGACGGCAATCAGTAAGATAATTGCTTTTCTATTCATTTTTATCACCGCCGGAAATATTCATTCTGATATTGTCTTGTGCTATAATTTCTCTTCTGGTAATCATTTTCTGCCAAGGCCCTCTGATGTAAATATCTTTCATGTTTTGATATTTAATATTGGGGATTGCCATGGAAGGAATACCAAAGCTGCGAAGTTTCAGAATATGGATCAAAATAAGCGACACTCCTATAATAAATCCAAAATATCCCAGAACAGATGACAATGCCAGAAGAAAAAAACGAAGATATATAACAGATGTGTTAAGCTTTGGAACCAGTAAGTTTGTAATTCCCGTTATTCCTACAATAATAATCATCGGTGCGGCTATCATTTTTGCCTCCACAGCAGCTTGACCGATTACCAGTGCTCCTACTATACTCAATGCCTGTCCGACGCCTGTTGGCATTCGAATTCCAGTCTCCCGCAAAATATCAAAAACAATGAGCATGACAAATGCTTCTACCGCAGCGGGGAGGGGTACGTTTTTTCTTTCCATAGCAACATGGATAAGCAGAGAAGTGGGCAGCATTTCGTGATGAAAAGCAACAATAGCAACGTAAAAAGCAGGCACGCAAACTGTCAGTATAAAAGCGAAAATTCGCAGAAGCCTTGAAAAGGACGTGTAATAAAAATTGAGATAATAATCCTCGTTGCTTTGAAAGTTTTCGATGAATAAATAGGGGAGGGTAAGAACCACAGGAGATCCATCGACAAAAACCGCAATCCGTCCTTCAAGGAGTTTGCCTGCGACCACGTCGGGTCTTTCTGTACTGCCTATCGTTTTAAACAGCGAAAAAGGAGCATCTTTTATTATTTCTGTAATATAGTTTGTATCTATAACCCCGTCCATGTCAATTTTATCAAGGCGGCTGTAAAGCTCTGATAAAATATCCTTGTTTACAAGCCCGTCAATGTAGCAGATGCATGCTTGAGTATTAGTTCTTCTGCCTAAACTGTAAAACTTCATTTTCAGTTCGGTTGAACGGACTTTTCGGCGTATCATGGATAGATTCAAAAGGAGTGATTCACAGAAGCCTTCTCTCGGACCGCTCAGTATTTTCTCACTTTCGGGTTCATTTATGGAGCGTGTCTGAAAGCCTTTAGAGTTTAAAATGATTGCTTCAGCGGCGCCATCTGCGAATAAAATAGTATCACCGTATGTGACGGATTCTATTATATCCCCGATTTTTTCAGTTTTTTTTACTTCATTGATTAAGATTACTTTTTTTATTAAAATATCAATTAAAGTTCCGTCTAAATTTTTTATGTCCGTTCTCATGAGAGGCTTTACAATATCTTCATTGATGATTATTGAATTTACAACACCGTCAAAATATACGATGCAATATTTCATTGCTCCGTCAAGGTTTTCAATTTCCCTTACAATTAACGTATCATTATCTTTAAAAAGTGCTTTTATTAATTCTATATTTTTCTTTAATGATGTAGTTAATACTGCTGTCTGCGGTGATCCGATTTCAACTTGAGATTTTTTTGAATTCAACTAAAAATCCCCTCCCGTGCTTTATTATTACTTTATTATTTGATTTTCTTCACAAAATATTTATGTATTTATTCCCAAAATTAAAAAAGAAAAGTTTGTGTTGTCATTCTCACAATATATGTGCTACTATATGAAGTGAGGTGAAAAGAGATGCCTATTTATAAAACTGAGGATTTTATACCCCGAAACAGTTCTTATCATTTGTTCTGTTGTGCTGAAGCGCGTTCTCCACATATGCATTCACACGATTTTTATGAAATTGCTTATGTATATGAAGGATCTGGGAAACATTATACAAATTTTGAAGTCAAGTCTTTGAAAGAGGGAGATTTTATTTTGCTGTCTCCCGGGTTTGAACATTCCGTGACATCTCTTGAGGATAGTAAAGCACCATGGATTAGGATATGTAATGGTTTATTCGACAAAAATTATTTTAATAGCTGCATACGGGAATATTCAAAGTTTGACATTTTTAAAAACACATCATTTTATGGCATGGTAAACAGTTCTGTTCCGTTTTGTTTGCATTTGTCTGACAATGAGGCTCATACCGTAAAAAAATATATCTGGTCTATGAAATATGAATACGATTTGGGTAAAAATTGTATTGATGCGGCCGTAAAGAACTTAGTTCAGAATTTTTTGATTGAAGCAAACAGAATTTGTGATTTTAAAATCGATATGATTACAAATCAAAATGATGAAATTAAAAATTTAATAGAGTATATGCAATCAAATTTACATTTGAATTTAACGTTGGACCTGCTGGCAGCTCAAATCCATCTTTCTCCAGAATATCTATCAAGATATTTTAAGAAAGCCACGGGAAAGAATGTATCCTCATATCTTATGGAATTGCGCATATCAAAGGCAAAAAGGCTGCTTGCTGAAAGTTCATATCCTATTACGGAAATATGTCATTTATGCGGTTATTCTTCTCTTTCAAATTTTCGCAAGTACTTTGGGAAAATTACAGGAATGTCTCCCAGTGATTACAGAAAACTTAAATTTCTATAATTCTTTCACATTCTATCATATGCGTTTTTATCTATCTTACCGAATCCCGTTTACGACAGGAGTCATAAACTTTATCTGTGTGAATGGGAACAGCTTCTCTGAAGCCTTCGGTAGGACATTTTTTTCGCTCATATTTTTACCTCCTGTATTGTTAGGTGCAGCCTGTAGCGCATATGTCAAGCTTGTATACCTTAACATTTAAGTATAACAGGTGACGGATAATACGTCCGCTCCTTAGTTATAGAATATGTAACAACTAATGTGACAATCCGCTTTAAAGAAAAATCAATACATCTGCAAATGTAATCATATTTATAGATTATGCTGAATAGAATTAACTTGTATTGAAACATAAAAAGAAGCTGTTCTGCTGCGGATGATATTTTTCTGCAACAAAACAAAGAGGGGGCAAAATAATGATAAACTCAGGGGACAACAATAAAGCGTGTCTGATTGGGAAAGTTGTAGACGAACTTATATTTAATCATGAAATTTACGGTGAGAAGTTTTATACGTTTACGCTTTGTGTTCCTCGTTTAAGCGAAACAAACGATTATATTAAAGTTATGGTGTCTGAAAGACTGCTTGAGGAATTTCCAGTATATCAGGGTAGTTTGCTGGAAATTACAGGACAATTTCGTTCTTATAACAACTCTAATGCGAGCGAGAACAAGCTTATACTTACACTTTTCGCAAAAGACTTAAGTTATGCCGATTTATCAAAAAACAAAAATTCCAATTCTATTTTCCTAGATGGCTTTATATGCAAAGAACCTATTTTTCGTACCACGCCTTTCGGCAGAGAAATTACTGATATGCTCATTGCAGTCAATCGGACGTATAATAAATCGGACTATATTCCAATCATTGCATGGGGTAGAAATGCACGATACTGCAAAAATTTTTGTGTAGGGGATAATATAAGAATATGGGGAAGAATACAGTCTAGAGATTATCAAAAAAGGATATCGGAGGATGAAATTGTAACAAAAACAGCATATGAGGTTTCTATCAGCAAGCTTGAATTGGTAAGAGCTGAGGAAGAAGTCTGCAATGGCAGTAGCGCTACATAAGAAATCAAAAACGTAAAGGAAACAGTGTCGTTACATATAAGTGTTATTTATGTTGAAGTTTGCTAAGAAATGATGGTACAGGAAACAAGCATCTAACCAAGTTAGGTGCTTTTTAATTTTACTATAAATAGGAAATAGGCTGTCAGTAATTTTACACAAATAATGCAAAGTAATCTGTCAAATATAAAATCACAATTATGAACAAAGTTATAAAATTGTCCAGATAAATAAGGTATGCTGAGGTAGTGCGAGAGCTAATTTGAAATGTGGCTAGGAGTCTGGCAACGCAGATTAAAAAATAAAACACTTATGAAGCAAATGTGCTAAATAAGTGCTTTATATGAGGGATAATGGTATTGTTAGCCGAGAGTTATTGTAACACCTTTTTCGATACTTATCGACAAATTGTAATAAATCATATATACTTTTGTAATAAATACGAAAATGAAAAAGATTTGTGTAGAAAACTTGTCAAGTTTTTCACACAAATCTTTTCAAACCTAATCCTTATTATGAATTATAAATCATTTCTAATCAAATCCTCATATGTTTCTCTCTTTATAACAACTTTTGCCGCTCCTTGAGAAACAGCAACTACGGCAGGTCTTGCTATTCTGTTATAATTGCTGGACATCGAGTAATTATATGCACCGGTAGCCAGCACTGCCAAAACGTCTCCCACCTTGATTTCGGGCATCATGACATCCTTCAAAAGAACATCTCCTGATTCGCAGCACTTTCCGGCAATGGTTACTTTTTCACAAGGCTTTGCATTTGCATTGTTTGCTATTACTGCGGTATATTCCGACTGATACATAACGTAGCGGGGATTGTCCGTCATTCCTCCGTCTACGGATATATACTTTCTCACATTTTTAATGTCTTTGACCCCGCCTACCGTATAAAGTGTAATTCCGGCTGATGCAACGATGGAACGTCCCGGTTCCATGAAAATAAACGGAAGCTTTACTTCGCGCTTTTGCGCAACAGACTTTACAACCTTTGAAACATGCTCTATGTATTTGTCATATTCAATGGGGTCATCTTTTTCAGTGTACATAATCCCGTAGCCGCCGCCGAGATTCAGCTCGTTTATTTCCAATTCGAGCTTGTCCTTTAAATCTCCGATAAAATTCATCATGATTTCCGCCGCTGCACAAAACGGCTCTATATCGAAAATCTGCGAACCAATATGGCAGTGAAGTCCGGAAACTTCCACATTTGACATACTCATAGCTCTTTTTATAATTTCAAAAGCTTCGCCGTTTTCAAGGGCAACGCCGAATTTGGAGTCTATTTGGCCTGTCTTTATAAAACTGTGAGTGTGAGCCTCAACACCAGGCTTTATCCTGAACATAATTTTCATTTTTTTATCGTGCTTTGCGGCGACTTCGTTTAAAAGTTCAAGCTCATAAACATTATCCACCACAATGTGCCCAACATTATATCGGATTGCAAGCTCAAGCTCATCCAAAGTTTTGTTGTTTCCGTGAAAACAAACCTTCTCCATAGGAAAATCCGCTTTTATTGCCGTATATAGCTCGCCGCCGGATACAACGTCTATGCCCAGCCCTTCTTCTTTCGCGATACGGCAGGTAAATAAGGAACAAAACGCCTTATTTGCATAAAGAACAAGTCCCTTCCCGTCATAATACCTGTCGATTGCTTGTTTGTATATTCTGCAGTTTTTACGTATTAAGTCTTCATCCATTACATACAAAGGCGTCCCAAACTCCCTTGCAAGTTCTACAGTATCATTTTGACCAATCATTAAATGATTTTTTTCATTTACAGACAAATTATCGGATACAAACATTTCTTCACCTTCCACCCGCTGCATAATATTCGAGGACTGACTAAAGGCCAGTCCCGTCATAAATCTAATAATCTAAAAATATACTAACTGATTTCCTTGTTTACCTTGGGGACATATCCGTCAATCATAGGTTTATTGGGATTGCGTATAAGTTCTGGTTCAACTCCGTCCGTAATACAGTTCTTATGAACAATACAACGTTCAATTGTATGGTCTGAGGGAACCTCAAACATAATATTCGTCATAACCTCTTCTATAACGGCACGCAAGCCTCTTGCGCCGGTATTTCTTTTGAGTGCCTCATCCGCAATTTGCTCTACCGCATCTCTATCAAATTCAAGCGACACCCCGTCAATATCAAAAAGTGTCTGATACTGCTTGATAAGAGCATTCTTAGGTTCTGTGAGTATTCGTATCAGGGATTCTCGGTCAAGCTGATCAAGTTTTGCAATCACTGGTATTCTTCCTATAAATTCAGGAATTAGTCCGAATTTAAGCAAATCCTGAGGCGCAATCTGTCTTAGAAGTTCTCCGATTTTCATATCTTTTTTACTCTCAATCTCTGCGCCAAAGCCTAAAGCTTTTTTGCCTATGCGATTTTGAATAATTTTTTCTATGCCTTCAAACGCGCCGCCGCAGATAAACAAAATATTTGTGGTATCAATCTGGATAAACTGCTCATGCGGATGCTTTCTGCCGCCCTGAGGCGGAACGGAAGCAATAGTTCCTTCCAGTATTTTAAGCAATGTCTGCTGTACTCCTTCGCCGCTCACGTCACGAGTGATAGACGTATTTTCGGACTTGCGTGCAATTTTATCAATTTCGTCAATGTATATAATTCCACGCTCAGCTGCTTCTATATCATAATCGGCTGCCTGAATAAGCTTGAGCAAAATATTTTCAACGTCTTCTCCAACGTAGCCCGCTTCAGTGAGCGATGTAGCGTCCGCAATTGCGAAAGGAACATTCAACATTCTTGCTAAATTCTGAACAAGAAAAGTTTTCCCTGAACCTGTGGGCCCAATCAGCAATATGTTGCTCTTTTGAAGCTCCACATCGCTGATTGTCATGCTGTGTTCAATTCTCTTGTAATGATTGTACACGGCAACTGACAATATCTTTTTTGCGTCTTCCTGACCTATTACGTACTGGTCGAGAAATTCTTTGATTTTCTTCGGTTTCGGCAGTTCGCTCGTATCAACACTATAAGAGTTGACCTCATAATCTCCACTGATCATCTTTACGCAAAGATCAACACATTCATTGCAGATATACACCCCTGGGCCTGACAGGATCTGCATAACCTGATCTTCGCTCTTTCCGCAAAACGAACACCGCATCTGTTTTTTATCATCAATTTTAGCCATTAAAACACCTCTTTGTCATGCCTTCTTAGGCTCTCTTTTGTCGATAACCTCATCAATCAAACCATACTCTTTAGCCTCGACAGCAGACAGAAACTTATCCCTTTCAGTATCTTCCTTAACTTTTTCAAGCGGCTGACCAGTTCTTTCACTTAAAATACGATTGAGTTCTTCTTTGATTTTAAGCAATCTTTCAGCATGGATTTTAATATCCGTAGCCTGCCCTCTCATACCGCCAAAAGGCTGATGAATCATAATTTCACTGTTGGGGAGCGCATATCTTTTTCCTTTTGTTCCAGCGGCAAGCAAAAAAGCGCCCATGCTTGCAGCCATACCTCTGTCTCTTATACACATCT
>JAOAAV010000044.1 GCA_026418715.1 Clostridia bacterium | reverse complement strand
CTTTAATGCCCTCCGTACCGCGCACTTCTTTAAAATCTATTTTCCTAAGCTCGCTGTCAAGCTTCTCACTTGCAGTTCTAAGAGCCGCCTCCATAACACCGCCTGTTGCGCCAAAAATTGCACCAGCTCCCGACGCTATCTCAAACGGATTATCAAACTTTTCATCCTCAAGGTCAACAAATTTAATACCCGCACCTTTAATCATCTTCGCGATTTCACGTGTGGTGAGTGAAACATCAACATCCTGAAATTCAAATGCTCTTTCGGCGGGACGTGTAATCTCAAACTTCTTTGCCGTGCACGGAATAACGCTCACAATGAACATATCTTTAGGTTTTATTCCCGTTTTTTGAGAATAGTACGTCTTAAGCAAAGCTCCAAACATCTGCTGAGGAGATTTGCACGTAGACAAATTGGGAATAAACTCGGGGTAAAAATGTTCACAATACTTTACCCAAGCAGGACAGCAGGATGTCATAATAGGTAAAATACCTTTATTTTTTACCCTCTCTAAAAACTCATTCGCTTCCTCCATAATTGTTAGGTCAGCCGCAATATCCATATTGAATACTTCATCAACACCCAAACGGCGGATAGCACTTACCATCTTGCCTTCAACATTCGTACCTATAGGCATATCAAAGCATTCTCCCAAGGTTGCACGAATAGACGGCGCCGTAAAGACAATCACATGCTTTTTTGGATCAGCAATAGCATCCCAAACAGCATCTATATTGCTCTTTTCGCTGAGCGCCCCAACAGGGCAGGCAACTATACACTGTCCACAGCCGACACAGGCAACGTCGTTTAAACTCTTTTCAAATGCACAATCAATATGCAGCTTATATCCTCTGTTGATCTCTCCAATCGCAGAAACACCCTGCATTTTGGTACAAACAGCAGTACAGCGGCGGCACATAATGCATTTATTATTGTCACGCACCACATACGGGGACTCATCGTCAATGTCATATTTAATTTCCTCACCGCTGAAGCGGTCCTCATCCACACCGTAGTCAAATGCAAGCTTCTGAAGCTCGCAATTGTTGCCTCTCACACATGAAAGGCACTTTTTATGATGGCTTGACAAAATCAACTCAAGTGTCATCTTCCTTGATGTCCGTATTGCTGCAGTATTAGTATACACTTCCATTCCTTCTTCCACCGGATGCACACAAGAAGCAACAAGCCCACGCTTTCCCTTTACTTCCACAACACATACACGGCAAGATGCTATTGCATTGACATCCTTCAAATAGCACAGGGAAGGAATTTCTATATCAATCTCTTTTGCCGCCTGCAAAATAGTATAATTGTCAGGCACCTCAACTTCAATACCATTTATCTTCAATTTTACGTTTGCCATTTCTCTTCCCCCCTTATTTCTTGACAATCGCTTCAAATTTACATTTTCTCATGCACATTCCGCACTTGATACACTTTTTCTTATCAATAACGTGCGGGTTTTTAAGTTCCCCTGAAATCGCATTTGTGGGACAATTTTTTGCGCATACGGTGCAGCCTTTGCATTTATCCGGCAAAATCTCATAGGAGAGCAAATCCTTACAAACTCCTGCAGGACACTTTTTATCAACCACATGGGCAATATATTCATCACGGAAATAATGCAAGGTAGAAAGAACAGGATTAGACGCGGTCTGTCCAAGTGCACATAATGAAGTGGACTTCATATGCATGCAAAGCTCCTCAATTTTCTCCAAATCCTCATACTCACCTTTGCCTGACGTGATCTTCTCAAGATACTGATATAGTCTGCGTGTTCCGATGCGGCACGGAGTACATTTGCCGCAGGATTCATCCACCGTGAATTCAAGGAAGA
Source organism: Clostridia bacterium (assembly GCA_026418715.1). Taxonomy (GTDB): domain Bacteria; phylum Bacillota; class Clostridia; order UBA1381; family UBA1381; genus SKW16. The sequence continues at coordinate 9,836 of JAOAAV010000044.1, read as the reverse complement.
ACTTTGCAATATCCACCATGCAATTCCCCTCATCAAGGATAATCATTCCTCCCGAACCCATCATAGAACCAAGAGATGTTAAATTTTCATAATCAATCGGAACATCTATATGACATGCTGGAATACACCCTCCTGAAGGTCCTCCAGTCTGAGCAGCTTTAAATTTCTTTCCTCCGGGCACTCCCCCTCCGATTTCTTCTACAATTTCACGAAGCGTCGTTCCCATAGGAATTTCCACCAATCCCACGTTGGTAATCTTTCCGCCCAGAGCAAAAACTTTAGTTCCTTTTGACTTTTCCGTTCCCATACCTGCAAACCACTCAGGCCCACGCAATATAATTTGAGGAATGTTGGAATAGGTTTCAACGTTGTTTAATACCGTAGGCTTGCCGAAAAGCCCCTTAATCGCAGGAAACGGCGGACGTGGCCGTGGCTCTCCCCTATGTCCCTCAATGGACGTCAAAAGCGCCGTTTCTTCTCCGCATACAAAAGCTCCTGCTCCCAAACGCAATTCTATATCAAAGCAAAAATCGGTTTCAAAGATGTTGTTCCCTAAAAGTCCTATTTTGCGAGCCTGAGCAATAGCAATTTTAAGACGCTCAACCGCAATCGGATATTCCGCGCGAACATAAATATATCCCTGATTTGCACCTATCGTATAGCCTGCGATTGCCATTGCCTCAATAACGCTATGTGGATCTCCTTCCAATATGCTTCTGTCCATGAACGCACCGGGATCGCCTTCGTCCGCATTACAGCATACATACTTTTGATCGCCCTCGGATCTTTTCGCAAATTCCCACTTCATTCCGGTTGGGAAACCTCCGCCTCCCCGTCCTCTGAGTCCTGAATCCTTTAAAATTTTTATCACATCATCAGGGGTCATTTCAGTGAGCACTTTAGCAAGAGCCTCATATCCTCCAAGTGCAATATATTCCTCTATATTTTCAGGATCAATCACTCCGCAGTTTCTAAGTGATACACGAAGCTGTTTTCTATAAAAATCCGTTTCATTCAAGGATTTTACACTTCCATCCTCACATACGGTCTTTTTATACAAAAGATGCTTTACAACCCTACCATTTACCAAATGCTCTTCAACAATTTCAGGAATAGACTCAGGTTTTACCGCACTATAAAAACTGCCCTCAGGGTACACAATCATAATCGGACCAAGTGCACAAAGTCCAAAACAGCCTGTTTTTACAATTCTTATGTCGTTTTCTAAATTATGCTTTTTTATTTCTTGCTTCAACACGGTCAAAACAGCCTGACAACCGGATGAAGTACACCCCGTACCGCCGCAAACAAGCACCTGCGCCCTATAACCAGAAGCCTTTACAAGCTCCTTTTCATGCTCGCCTACTTCTTTTCTGACCAACACAATCTTTTCCATTCTCGCTTTTATATTTGCAAGCTCTGCAACCGTCAGCATATTCGATTTCCTTCCTCTCTTTGTTAAACCTCCAGCAAACTCGGTAATACCTGCACCTGAATCCAAATATTTGCCGGCAGATATATCTATTTGCAGTGTTTTATTTTTTTGTACGGAAATAATAGCATTAGCTTTATTTCTTCTTCGTCTTATATTTTTCTTTGTATTTGTCAAGTATTTCATCTAACTGCTCCACTGTCATTCTTCCGTACACATCATCGTCTATCATCATAACGGGCGCCAATCCGCACGCACCGACGCAGCGCGTGGAATCAATAGAAAATAATCCGTCGGGAGTACATTCACCAACACCTATTCCAAGCCTTTCCGTAAGACCTTCCAAAATCTTGTCCGCTCCCTTTACGTAGCATGCCGTTCCCATACATACACTGATGCGATGCTCACCCTTAGGGTTTAAAGAAAACTGCGAATAAAACGTGGCAACTCCGTAAACTTCAGAAAGCGGCAAATTCAGCCCCTCCGCAATCATAGTCTGCACTTCAATCGGAAGATATCCGTAAACCTCCTGAGCCTCCTGAAGCACAGGCATTAAGGCACCCGGTTCGTCCTGATGCCTATGAATTATCTCCATAAGCTTTGTTTCCTGCATTTTAGTGCCCTTAAAAGGCATAACAGGTTTCACTTTCATCTCTTTTTCCTCCATTCGCTTCAAAACGAAACCTCTGAATTTAACGACCAAAAAATAAGCTTGCGAAAAATTTATCATTCCAAAACACTTTTCTCCTTGAAAAAACGATACCCATTCTCCACGTTTTTCCGATAAATCTAAACTCATTTTTTTAGTTATCCACAGGTTCCTTATATAAAAATCTTAATTCAAAAAACAAACCAAATTAATTATAACAAATAATTTGAACTTTTGATATAAATTTCACAAATTTTTTAAGTAAAAAAAATAGTCTATTTTTTGTTGAATATGCACAATAAAATTTACATTATTTTAATATAATTTAGATTGAAAATAAAAAGACACCTTACATGAAATGTAAAGCATCTTTTATTAGCAACCACTTTATTCAATTGTACCTCCGCCAACAACAACATCGCCGTCATAAAATACGACGGCTTGTCCGCTTGCAATAAATTTCTGAGGCTCTTCAAACTCCACAAGCACCCTTCCTTCGTCAAGCATCTTAATAACAGCCGCAGTCTCCTTTTGATGATAACGAGTTCTCGCTTTAATATGCATAGGCTTTTCTAATTTATCGATAGATATAAAATTAACGTCGTAAGCAGTAAGCGACTTTGAGTATAAATCCTTTTCATCTCCCAAAGTAATGGTATTGCTTTCCACATCCTTATCAATCACATACAGCGGCCTGTCGGCACTTATTCCAAGTCCCTTTCTCTGACCGACCGTGTACCCGATTATTCCGTTATGTTTGCCCAATATTTTTCCGTGACTATCCACAAAATTTCCCGGCTCAAATTTAAATCCGCAATAACTTTCTATAAAATCAGTATATCTGCCGTTTTGCACAAAGCAAATATCTTGACTGTCTGGCTTGTCGAAATTACGAAAGCCCATTTCATCCGCAATTTCCCTCACTTGTGTCTTTGTGAGCTCCCCTAAAGGAAAGAGAGTTTTTGAAAGCTGCTCTTGTGTCATAGAATACAATACATAGCTTTGGTCCTTCGCTTTGTCAACCGCCTTTTTTAGAAGATATCTTCCTGTTTCCTCATCATATTCACATCTTGCATAATGCCCTGTAACAACATAATCTATCCCAAGAGCTTTTGCGCGTTCCATCAGCTGATGAAATTTAATATATCTGTTGCAATCTATACAAGGATTAGGCGTGTGGCCCTTACGATACTCCAAAACAAAACGGTCAATCACCTTTTCCTTAAAGTTATCAGTAAAATTTAATACATAATACGGAATGTCCAAAGCGGTAGCAACATCCCTCGCATCATTGATGTCATCCAGCGAGCAACACGTTCTCTCATGACGCTCACCATCATTTTCAAACAACTTCAAAGTAACGCCAATTGCATCATAGCCAGATTTTTTTATAATGTATGCGGCAACAGAACTATCAACTCCTCCGCTCATTGCAATCATAGCTTTTTCCACGTTTTTCACCTCTTTATAATAGAGTGTACAATTTTACATATACTATCCCTAATAAAAACCAATCAGCAACATGATATAATATTCATAAATTTTTGTCAAGATTTCAGAAAAAACAATGGATTTTTTTTAAATCTATGATATAATGTCATAGGTTGATTTTTGTGTTAAAATCTTAACACAGTTTTATTTCTGTCATTAAAAATATCTTCAAGTGCTGACTTTTCAAAAATAAGCTGCAGATATTTTTGGATTGATCGGCTGCTATTTAATACTATATCGAGAAGGGGAAAAATATATGATCCGAAAACACTCAAAAATTTCAATTATCGGAGCAGGGGCGGTAGGAGCGACTACTGCATATTCCATTGTTACGCAAAAACTTGTGTCCGAGGTGGTTATTATCGATGTGAACAAGGATAAGGCAGAAGGTGAGGCTATGGATATAAGCCATGGCTTGGTGGCAATGGAGGCAACAAATATCCATGCGGGAGAGTATTCTGATATTGTCGACAGTGATATCATCATTATCACTGCAGGCATAGGAAGAAAACCCGGAGAAACACGCTTGGACTTAGCAAAAAAGAATGTGGGAATTGCAAAGGATATTGCAGCAAATATCATGAAGTATTACAACGGCGGCGTTATTATGGTGGTGTCTAATCCCGTTGATATCATGACATATGTAATCCAAAAAGAAAGCGGATTGCCTGCAGAAAGAGTGTTCGGCACTGGCGCTGCTCTCGACAGTGCAAGGTTTCGTTATCTGCTGAGTGAAAAAATAGGTGTTGATCTTAAGAATATACACGGCTTTATTGCAGGTGAACATGGCGACAGCCAATTCGCCGTATGGAGTTCCGTTCATATTTCGGGTATGAGCCTTGATTCGTATTGTAAAAAATACAATATCTGCATCGACCGTGAAGAAATAGAAAAGGAAGTTATTTACTCCGGAGCGGAGGTCATCAAGCGAAAAGGCGCAACATACTACGCAATAGCCTCTGTCGTTTCCGAACTTTGCAATGCAATCCTTAAAAACAAAAAGAGCATCTATAATGTAAGTACAATATTAGATGAATCTTATGGTCTTGATAGAATATGCATAAGCACACCGTCCATTGTCGGCATAAATGGCGTTGAAAAATCAATCCTTTTTGATTTTTCAGATGATGAATTTGAAAAGCTTGCTGCATCCGTAAAACAACTCAAAGGCATGATCGACAGTTTGGGAATCTGATATTTGCACAAATATCAACTCTCAGCAGTGAGTCTTTGTTTCATAATAAAAAAATATACTACGAAAGGAAGAATAAAAATGGATAAAAGAGAATATGCTCTGCAAAAACACGCTGAATGGAAAGGGAAAATTGAAGTTATTACAACCGCACCGATCACAAACCGTGAAGAACTTGCGGTTGCGTATACGCCTGGAGTTGCTGAGCCCTGTCTTGAAATCTCAAAAGACGTAAACTTATCTTACACTTACACAAGACGAGCAAATCTTGTAGCTGTTATAACTGACGGAACAGCGGTACTGGGGCTTGGAGATATAGGTCCTGAAGCAGGTATGCCTGTTATGGAAGGAAAATGTGCACTTTTTAAGTCTTTTGGAGATGTTGACGCATTTCCGCTTTGCATACGTTCAAAAAATGTAGATGACATAGTAAAAACAGTTGAGCTTTTAGCAGGAAGCTTTGGCGGCGTGAATCTTGAGGATATTTCAGCTCCCCGCTGCTTTGAGATAGAAAGACGTTTGAAAGAGGTATGCGACATCCCTATTTTCCATGATGACCAGCACGGAACTGCCGTTGTTACTCTGGCGGCAATGATAAATGCTTTAAAACTCGTAAATAAAAAAATAGAAGATATCGAGGTTGTCGTAAACGGCTCAGGTGCCGCCGGAATTGCCATCACAAAGCTTTTGATGAGCATGGGACTCAAAAAAGTAATTCTCTGCGACACAAAGGGTGCAATATACGACGGCCGCGAAGGTTTAAATGATATCAAAGCTGAAATGGCAAAAATATCAAACCTTGAAAAAAAGAAAGGAACTCTCGAAGATGTTATAAAGGGTGCAGACGTATTTATAGGCGTTTCTGCCCCAAACAGCGTGACCTGCGAAATGGTAAAATCAATGAACAAAGACCCGATTATTTTTGCAATGGCAAACCCTGTTCCCGAAATCATGCCTGATGCGGCTCTTGCGGCAGGTGCAAAAATTGTTGGAACGGGCCGAAGCGATTTTCCAAATCAAATCAATAATGTTCTTGCATTCCCCGGTATTTTCCGAGGTGCCTTGGACGTTCGTGCAAGCGATATCAACGATGCAATGAAAATTGCGGCTGCAAAAGCAATAGCAGGCGTTATCGACGACAGTGAAATTACTCCTGAATATATTATTCCCGACACTTTCAATCCAAAGGTGAAAGATGCTGTGGCAAATGCTGTAAAACAGGCCGCAATTGATACAGGTGTGGCGAGAATATAAATTAATACACCGCCTGATTTATAACATCAAAATACGAATTTGTAAAAATATCTTAGAAATTTTGCTTTCGGCAAAATCGGCTTTTTCACCAGATATTTTTTCGATATCCGATCTCTTGAAGCATTTTTCTAAAAAGCAGCGGCTCAATTTCTCGCTGATAAATCTCGTTTTTAACTTTTAAATTATTCACCTTTTAAGTGCAGTGCCTCGTATTTTTTGGATGTATAATCATGTCCAAAAGATACGAGGCACTCATCTGTCAATGGCGTTGCAAATACCATGCAATCCTCATAATAAATTCCGTCTTGCCAAGCATCAGTCCCTATTTATCCATCTGCGCCGCTTATAAAACAGTTAATAAAAACCTCAATCTAAGCCTAAAACCATGCTTATGCTCTAAAAAATATCATGAATTTCAGCTTGTACCGTTTTTTCTAAGGAACTGCCATTCATTGATGACAGATAAAGCGAAACATGGTATAATTCATATTAAGATGATGGTTTTGCAGTGCAATACATAAAAATGGAAAGCATTTGCAGACATAGATCTGTTATAATTTTCATAACAACTATGAAAAGAGGAAAATGAATGAAAAAATACAGTGTAATCATTAAAATAAAAAAAATGATAACCGACTTGGCTATTTTACTGATTATCATATCAGGTCTAGGGAATATTGGATTGTCTCTTCCCCACAAATATGTGATTTTAAAAGCGATTGAACTACACTATAACCTTTTCAGCCCTGAAACTATGGCTATTCATCGGGCCATGTCTACGGCAGTAGGCTTTATTTTGCTGTTTCTAAGTTACAGGCTATACAAAAGAATGAGACTTGCTTGGCTGATTGCAGTAAGTGTATTGCCTATTTCAATAATTCTCTACATTTTAAAATTTCATAATTTTTCAAATATATTTACCTTTTCTGAATTTATTATATTGATTATTCTTATAATGGGCTATAAGGATTTTAATAAAGAATCAGATCCGATTAATTTGAAATGGGGTATAATTGTTGCACTTGTATCAGTTTTTCTCATAATATTAAATACAGCAATCGGATTATTGTTTTTGAGAAATCATTACAACAATATTCATAGCTTTAGAGATTGTTTTATACGTTCCCTGCAGTTGTTGTTTTATATGGATATTTCAGTAATAGAGCCTAAAACACGAGTAGCTTCTTTATTTGGCAGGTCTGCGATAATTCTTAATTGGACTAGCATACTGGCAGGTCTGTTTCTGATACTTAAGCCTTTGGTTTACCAGCCGATTTTGACAATGTTTGACAAAGAAAAAATAAGAAACTATTTACTTCTTTATGGGGGTAATCCGATATCTTATGTCGCAGTGGAGAATGATAAAAAATATTTCTTTGGAAATAAAGTTGAAGGAGCCATAGCTTATGTCACAGTTAGCGGAGTCGCAGTATGTGCCGGCGACCCAATTTGCAGGGAAGAAGATTATGCCGTTTTATTGGGACAATTTATAACATACTGCAAACAAAACGACCTTGATATTTGCTTCTGCCAAACAACGGAAAAGTTTTTACCATGTTTTAGATCTATGGGCTTTGGCATAAAAAAATATGGTGAGGAGGCCATGTTTGACCTCCAAACCTATACTATCTCAGGAGGGAAGGCAGCTAAAGTAAGGCAGGCAATTAACAATGCCAACAGGGAAGGCATAGATGTGATTGAATATAAGCCTCTGGAAGGCAGAAATAAGGAACTTGAAACGAAAATATTGGATGTATCCAAGGAATGGCTTTCGTTTAAGAAAAGTGGGGAACTGTCGTTTATGCTGGGGAGTGTAGGACTTGACAACCCGATGGACCGTCGATATTTTGTTGCTGTTGATCGGCAGCAGGATATACAAGGATTTGTCGTATTCACACCGTTTAATGGCAAAAATGGTTATTACGCTGACGTGACCCGAAGAAGAAAATCTGCTCCAATAGGAGTTATGGAGAAGATTGTTATATCTGCCTTTGAAATAATGAAATCTGAAGGAGTTGCATGGGGAAGCCTCGGACTTGCTCCGCTGGCAAACGTTAAAGAAAATGAAGGTATAAAAACTTTGGTGGACGGTGCTTTAGAGTTTATTTATGAACATATGAACAACTTCTACGGCTTCAAAACACTTCACCAGTACAAGAAAAAGTATAATCCGACTTGCTGGGAACCCAGATATCTTGTATATTATCCTAAAGTATTCACCCCTAAAATAGCTTATGCCATTATTAAAGCTCAAAATCCCAAAGGTGTAACCGATTTTTTAGCGACCCAAATTAAGCAAGTCTTTCAGGGCATAAAGGATACCAATAAAAAATAAAACAGGTCATATAGCATCCTGCGACAATCTTAGGAAAAAACACTTTATATGATTTACTGTCAACGCATTTGAGGTTACTTATAAATAAAAGGTCGTTATTTTCATAACGACCTTTTATTTATAACAAAAAATCAACATTATTTTATCATATTTGCAACTTCATCTGCAAAATTTTCTTCTTTTTTCTGCAAGCCTTCGCCCTTCTCAAATCTTGCATATTTTACAATGCTAATTTTGCCACCCATCTTTTTTGCACTGTCTTCAATATACTTAGAAACGCTCATATCCTGATCTTTGATAAATTCTTGGTCAAGTAAGCAGACTTCCTTATAAAACTTATTAATTCTACCCATAACCATCTTGTCTACAATCGCTTCAGGTTTGCCCTCATTAAGAGCCTGCACTCTCAAAATTTCCTTCTCTTTTTCAACAACCTCTGCAGGCACCTGCGCTTTATCCAAATACTGTGGGAATGCGGCAGCGATTTGCATAGCAATATCCTTTGCAAAATCAGCAAATTCAGCTTTTTGTGCAACATCAGTGTCAAACTGAACCAAAACACCTATTCTGCCTTCTCCATGGATATACGAAAATACATTCCCCTCAAATCTTTCAAATCTTCTTATCGACATATTTTCACCGATTTTAGCAATTTTTTCGGTAAGCATATCACTAATCGTCACGGCATCGTTTTCAAAGAATTTTTGACCAAGAAGCTCTTCAACGCTAGATGGAGCAAGCGCAGCAATATGTCTTGCTATATCAGAAACAAATGTCTGAAACTCAGCATTTTTTGCAACAAAATCTGTCTCTGAATTAACTTCAACAAGCACACCTGTTTTTCCGTCATCCGAAATATAAGCCTTTACTATACCCTCAGCCGCAATCCTGCCCGATTTTTTCGCAGCCGCAGCCAAACCTTTCTCTCTTAGTATTTCAACAGCCTTATCTTTGTCTCCATTTGCTTCGGCAAGAGCTTTTTTGCAATCCATCATGCCGCAGCCCGTCATTTCTCTCAACTCTTTTACATCTTGCGCACTAAACATTCTTCTATTCCTCCTAAGTTTATTCAATAGGTTTTATCACAGTTAAAAAAGACAGTCCGTCAGTCTTTCTATCCAAAGACTTAAAGACTGCCTTTACCAGCATCAAATACAATTACTCATCACTTTGCGCATCTTCCTCTTTTTCAGAAGAATCCGCAGACACAGAGCCAATCTGCTCGCCCTGTCTGCCCTCAATAATCGCATTGGCAATCGTGGACGCAATAAGTTTTACAGCTCTGATTGCATCGTCATTGCCAGGAATTACATAATCTACTTCATCCGGATCACAGTTAGTATCAACAATAGCTACCACCGGAATACCCAACTTTTTAGCTTCTGTAATAGCAATTTTTTCCTTGCGAGGATCGACAACGAACATTGCTCCAGGAAGCTTCTTCATCTCCTTTATACCAGTCTCTTATACACATCTCCGAGCC
>JAOAAV010000032.1 GCA_026418715.1 Clostridia bacterium | reverse complement strand
ACCTTGGTGAAAGCGCATGCCATCATACCTTATTTCGGGAATGCCGTTGAAGAAGCCAAAAACCATAAAAAGACGGAATGCGCAAAGAAAGCATATTGGTAAACTAATTCGCTTCATTAACGCTTTTAAAAATCTACCAATTATTTTTATTTCTTTTTGTTCAACTTTCCGATGTTATTCATGTATTCAAAAAAGGGAAAAGCTTTTCCATAAGCACATCAAGACTATGTTCCTTGATGACAAAACGTCGAAAATCAAAACCATATTTTTTTTTGATATCTGCATCCACATGAAGCAAAATTTTCATTTTTTTTGCTAAATCTATAGAATCATTCTCATTAAAAAAGCACATTTCTGGCAGGATTGAACAAAATGACTTATTTGCAACAAGCACTATTGATTCACACGCCATCGCTTCCAAAATTGTTTTATCCAGCGATCCAGTAGGTGTCATATTTACAAAAACATCGTAACTGTTATAAATAGTTAATGTTTCAGTCGGGGTTATTTTTGGCATAAAGCACAGTTTCCCCTTCCTCCTTAATTCTTCAGCTTGAATATACAATTTATTGTAATATGCAATATCAGATTCTGTCATTGGTGAGCCGATGACATTTAAAACAAAATTCTCGCCGTCTTTATCTAAAATGCTAGCAGCTCTTATGAGTACATCTATTTTTTTTATAGGGGAAATCCTCCCCAAATAACAAAAGGACCTATCAAGTCGTTTGGTATTGTGCCGTCGAACAAAAAATGATGTGTCAATCCCTGCAGGCATTAAATTTGTTTTACTGTAACGAGCAGCAAAAGCGAAAGGAGAAGTACAAAAAACCGTTGGTGTAAAAGCAATAGCACAACGAGCCAGCAAGCTTCCGTAAGGATGGTTAATCCAAAGGCAATATTTTTTTTTTGCAAGCATCCATATCCACCAGCCTAGCAATGTATAAATTGGATTCATATGGATAAATACGCTATCATACTGGTCAAGATAGGTAAAAATATACTGATAAAATCGCAAAAGATAGTGCCATCGGGATAATTTTGATTCTTTACCCAAACTGAGTACTTGAACATTTGAGGGTAATTGGCAATTGTTTCTTTTTTCTAAACAGACTACACGTATAAAAGAGCATTTTTGAGCAAACGCCTTAATCCAACCGCAAAAAAAACCTAGCACATTATCAAGCGGATCAACTTTTTGCGTAATAATAAGAAGTTTCATGGGCTAACTTTCTCTTGTGCTTGGCATATTATTATGAATACCGGATCATCGGCATCGGTTGCGAGATTGAAAAGAAGGAGGGTCATTGAGAAGACTGAAATCGCGTTATATTTCCAAGATAACAATCATTAAGTTTCCTTGCATAAACCTGCCAGTCGTTTTGAAGCGCATGTTCTCGGCATCGTTGGCACATTATTGCATACGAAGGAGTGTTTTTTATGGCAAGAATCAATTTCATCTTTTTATATAAATCATCTACATCTCTCTGCCGGCACAAAAATCCAGTCTCACCATGCACGATCGCTGATTCATTGCCACAAGCGCGTGAGCCGATAGTCGGTATACCGGCAGCGTTTGCCTCAAGATGAATCAGGCCAAAACCCTCGAAATAATTGCCCTCATTTACCGAAGGGAGCACGTTTGCAAGACACCTTCGGTAATATTTTGTTATCTCATGCTGAGGCAGAAATCCTAAAAATATTACATTATTTATAAGGCCATGTTTCTGCACATATGTTTTGCATTTCTGCGCATACTCTTTAAAATCATCTTCACCGATTACATAAAGTTTCACCGATGGAGATTCGGACATGAGCCGCTCAATAGCCTTTATCGCATACAAAAGCCCCTTCCGCGGCTTCAAATGCCCTACAAAACAAAAAGCATTCTCCTTTATCTCAGCCTCTACCGTATCTCCACCGAACCTTTCAACATCAACCCCGAGTGGCACAACCTGCACCGGTCTCTTTGCATGATTGTTCTCTGCAAACCGTTCTGCAGTATAGTGACTTATAGCAATAATTCTTTCTGCGGACTTCAATGCCATCCGATAAAAGTACTTGTTAAATCCCTGCTGAAACGGGAAAACAGCGTATGTTCCAACAATACTAAAAATCTTCTTCCGGCCATTTACAAAAGGTAACAATGGCAAGTACGGTTCCACCAAAACATGAACAATGTCAAACACACCAGCAGCGTGAAATAACTTCTTCACCCTAATTGCATCGCATGTCACCCGCACAGGCTTCAAATACCCATCTGCAAAGGAAGTGAGCAGCGAATACTGTTTAACTCTATCAATATTTTCATTTACTGCTTTATTTGCCGTTACAACATGTACTTCATGTCCAAGCCGTGCCATTTCCCTGGCGGTATAATAATTGATAACCGCCCAGCCGTTTTTTCTTGAAATCTCATTGGCGATATAAAGAATTTTCATGTTCCGGAATCCGCAGGTTTCGTAAACCAAAAACAGCCACAGGCATAGTGTTGTATTGACGCCATAGCAAGATCTG
>JAOAAV010000019.1 GCA_026418715.1 Clostridia bacterium | reverse complement strand
CTCTACTTCCGATAGGTGTTTCCATTTCCTCTTTTCTGTGGTATACTTTATTTGATCCATTACGATCTCCTCCAGTCACTTTTGTATGCAACTTAAGTATAACTGGTTTTGATCCTAATGGATATTATTTTTTATATCTTTGGGCAATTTATTTTACAACTTGCTGTGGAATTTTGTGGGATTTTGCGGGATTTTGCGGGTTAAAATGGCAGTGAATAATGATATACGAAAGAAACTGTCCCGTAATTTCCAGCAGACCGTTTTGGTATATGGGAAATTACTCAAGTAGTCTTTCCGATACTGTAACTTTAATAATCGTTTGTTTCACTTAGACGAGGAACACGAAGCGTAAACGTATAAAATTTTTCTCCGTAAATTTCGTGATTAAATACAAGTTCGTCTATAACTTTACCAATCAAACACGCTTTATTGTTGTCATCTAAATTTAGCATTATTTTTCCCCCTCTTTGTTTTGTTGCAAAAATATCATCACAACAAAATATCTTCTTTTTTATGTTTCAATACAAGTTAATTCTATTCAGCATAACCTATTATTACATTTGCAAATGTATTGATTTTTCTTTAAAGCAGATTGTCACATTTAATCAGTTGCTACATATTCTATAACTAAGGAGCGGCCATATCATCCGTCACCTGTTATACTTAAATGTTGAAGTATAAAAGCTTGACATATATACCACAGGCTGCACCTAATAGTATAGGAGGTAAAAATATGAGCGAAAAAAAATGTCCTACCGAAGGCTTCAGAGAAGCTGTTTGCATTCACACAGACAAAGTTTATGATTCCTGTCGTGATAAGGATTGCCTTGAAAACATCCGTGTATATTTGACTGCATGCGGACAAGAAGCAGTTGACAATGCCATCAATGTAAAGGTTACGAAGGCGGAAGTTATTTGGGTATTTTCAGACGTGGAAGCAGTACCCTTTAATAGGGGATTTTACTCCGTTGACCTAAAATATTTCTTCTGCATAACCTTAGCGGTATTTACCGGATTGAGCAGGCCTATAGAGGTTCGCGGCTTGGCAACCTTTGATAAAAAGGTTATTTTGTTCGGTTCCGAAGGAAATGCAAAGATTTTCAGGTCAAAGTATAAGCAGGATGCGTTTGATCCCCAGCTTTGGAGAAAAACAAATATGCCTAATGCCGTAGTGGAGGTTGTTGATCCTATCGCTTTGGGGGCAAAGGTCGTTGATGTTAGGGATAACAACAATTGCCACAAGCACCATCATGACGAGCCTTTTGACCTTGCATCAGTACCGAGTTCCGTGGCAGGAGTATTTGAGGAACCTTTGGTTCTCGGAGGAGGAGAAAAGCAAGTATTGGTTTCGCTTGGTATTTTCTCAATTATCAAGCTTGAAAGGCGTGTTCAGCTGCTTATTCCTTCATATGATTTCTGCATTCCTCATAAAGAATGCGTAAGCGCAACAGAAGACAACCCGTGCGATTTGTTTGAGAGAATCAGTTTCCCGGTTGATGAATTCTTCCCTCCGGAAAGAAATGCCTTTGAAGATGACCCGACGTGTGGATGCCGCTAAAAATTGAAAAGCAAAACCCTGCTTGTTTTGGCAGGGATTTTTGCTTTTCAATGAGGTCTGCAATTTAAGTGTGAAGTTGCCGAACACAAAGTAAAGTATGTAAAGTCCTGTGCCATCGAATCTCCGAATAATCAAAAACTAAATACTGAGTTCTGATTCGTTAGTTAAAAATCAAGCAGAATTACCGTCCTTTAAACAAAGCGGAAAAATTCCCATGATATGAGGTAAACCAGTTGCCACGCAAATTTGAACACAAAATACGCTCATTCAAGCGTTAGCTTGTTGGTTTAAATGTTCTTGTAAACAAATATGTGAGACTATTTTTAACTCATACTCACTCTGTCTAGGTTCAAATTAGCTCCTTAGCTCAAAAAAACCGCTCAAGCGTTAAGCTTTAGCGGTTTTTTGTTATAGCATTTCATAACTTACAATTTCATCAAGATACCTAATTTTCTCAAGATACTCTTTGCAAAGACTTTTCGAGGACTCAAGCTCCAATGAACGATAATTTCCGCACTCTATTTCACTCTTGCCGAACACTTCCCCGTCATATGAAATAATATCACACAAAACTTTTTTAATCGTTTCGAGAACCTTATCCTTTGATACATCATCCCTGACCAAAAGATAAAATCCAGTCTGGCATCCCATAGGCCCAAAATAGATCACACTGCCCCCAATGTCGCTGTTGCGCACAAAAGTAGCAAACATATGCTCCGTTGTATGCAGCGAAACATTGTCAAGCAAAACACCAGTATTCGGTTTACACACACGAATATCATAAGTCACAATGTCCCCGTCTATGCGCGAAATATACACACCCTCATTCAATTTTCTGTGATCTACACAAAAGCTTTTAATTTTTTCCACGAAACTTCTCCTCCATAATTTTCAAAAAGGACAATATCATAAAAATCGAATTTTTTGCCGCCATCTCGGCAAACTCCCGAAACGACAGATGGGAATCATCATCCGCAGAATCGGATATGGCGCGGATCACACAAAAATCAACACCATTGATAAAGCATACCTGTCCTATGGCAGCGCCCTCCATTTCCACTGCAATTGCATGGAAATTTTCCTTTATCCATTCTTTTTTTTCAAGCCTGTTAATAAACTGATCTCCCGATGCTATTATTCCTGTCATTGACGATACACTATCTATTTTGTCGGCAGCTTTTTTAAATATATCCACCGCCCAAGGAGCACAGGGTATTTGAACAATATCAAGCCCAGAAATAAAACCTATAGGATCTCCCAATGCGGATGTATCCATGTCATGCTGCACCACCTGGGTGGCAATGGCAATATCACCTATTTTAAGTTGATTGTTTAAACCTCCCGCAACTCCTATATTTATGATAACATCAGGCGAAAACTTTAAAATCATTGTTTGCGTGCAAACTGCGGAGTTTACCTTTCCCACACCCGAAATCGCTGCAACAACTCTAACTCCTAAAAGAATTCCTTCATAAAACTCAAGTTTGCCAACCATGTGGACAACAACGTCCTTCATCATGTTCTTAAGCTGTTCCACTTCTATTTCCATTGCACCTATAATTCCGACCATAAAACATTCCTTTCAAGCATAAAAATTCCATAACAATGCGCATAAACAAACTATCATCTCGCAAGTGATTCCAATTGCTTTTTAAGCATGACGATTTCTCCGTCTTTGGGATTGATTTGTTCGTATGCCGCAATTGTCTGCCTTGCATTTTCAATTTGACGCAAGCTGATAAAGTTTGCTATTTTATCTTTTATGGCACGAGCGTATTTTTCAAATTCGGTTTCTATTTCTGCTTTCTTCGTCACTTCTTGTTTTAAGTCCCTGCTTAAAAGAGTTATAATTTTATTAAGCTTGGGGTTCGCTTTAAGCGCCGATTTCAGATGCTCAATGTAGAGTGACATAGCCTTGTCATTGAGCGCCGCAAGAGCCAGTGTGCAAAAATATCCGCCCCTTAAATTACGCGGCAGCAAATCAATATTTTCATCACTCAGCACATCAGCCAAAATCACATTTGCAAGATAATGGTCCATCACTTCCGCATAAGAAGAGAAAAGACGCACTGCTTCATCTTCTTCCAAAGCATCGGCAAAATCAAACAATGCCTCACAAAGCATACATGCACAAGACGCCTCTTTTAAATTGTATATATCTACGGTTTCTTCTATATACCTGAAAATCAATTTTGGAGCATCAGAAAACCGCTTGCATATGCTGTTTACAAATGACTGCAAATCAAAAGCATCCACTGAAACAGAAAGAGTGTCAAAAGGAAATTTATATTTAATCATAAAATATAAAACATCGCTATAATTTTCTGATAAAGAAACTCCATCTTTAAAAAATTGATTTATCTTATCCGAAATATCGGCACTGTTTTCCATGTCCGCAAGGCGAATTTTTAAGAGCTTAACATAAGCCGTTTCCAAAAGATTGCCATCACACAAGGCACTCAAAAGCAAAAATGCGTTCTTATCATTTTTTGAATATAAACCGTCAATCAGCTTTTGCAGTATAAGAACTGTTTTTTCATTAGAAGATCTGTACAAATCAACAACGCCAGAAAAATCACCCGATTCACACATCAAATCCAATTCAGATTTTATTCTTGTGACCACATCGGGCTCCGATCCCGAAAAATCACCTATTGGAAGTTTCCTTATCCACAAAAATGCCTTTTTGTAGTCCTTCAATTCTTTATATGCATTTACACAGACGTAAATGGCCTTTCTGTAAAATTCAGGTGATACACAGTTGATGGAATGATACAGTGTGTCTGATGTGTTTAGCAGTCCCTTGGTAAAAAGTTCATACAAAGCGACATAATTTTCAAATGCAATAATGGCTTTTGAATATTCCTTCAATTCCATATGCGAAAACCCCATACGGACATACATTTCTACATCTATTGCCATTTTTTCCTTTTTTGAGTCAAAATATTCTCTGGCAACCTTTATAACATCACTGTGCCTGTCCAAAGAATAATAACAAGAAGCTAAAATGGCATACAGTGCGCAAAATAAAGCGCGATTTTCATTTTTTGCATATTCGAGCCCTTTGACGCAATATTCAACCGCCGTTTCCTGACTTCCCTTATTCTCTTTGACTGAATATGCTTCGGCAAGCTGCAAATAAAGAAGCGGCGCTTTGGGTGTCTTTTTCAGTTCATCCAATAAAAGATTTATATTTCTTTCAGCCTTTGCCTCCGCAAATTCTCTATCCGTAAACACATAGCCAAAATGCCGCGCTACAACAGACAAAATTTTATACGGCTTATTAAACGGCATCAATAATTCATGAATAGGTTTTTTAAAACATGTCTCAGGAGTTATTTTAACCAATCTTCCCGCATTGAAATCAGAATAAATCGACATGGCTTCATTTGAATAGTTGCGTACCACATACGTAGCCGAATTATATTTTTTATATTCTCCCGAATTGAAAAATTCAATCAATTCTGATGCATCCTCAATAATTTCGTCGCCGTCAATAAACATAAACCACTCCCCCGTCGCTTTTTTAAGAGTGGAATTTCTTGCGGCGGCAAAATCATCGCACCATTCAAAGTGAAATACATTATTTGTAAATTCTTTTGCAATTTCGACGGAAGAATCGGTTGAGCCGGTATCTGCAATAATCAACTCACTGTCAACTTGCTCCAATATAGGAACAAGCGCCTCCAAACATTGGCGCAAATATTGTTCTTCATTTTTTATAATCATACCTATAGAAAGCAGCATATTTATCTCCTTTGCTGTAAAAAGGGTTATTTGCCTGAGAGTGTACATTTAGATTATATCCGTACCAAACAAAAAAGTCAACAACACGGCGCCGAATTTAAACTAGGAAAGCCTGCTTTCATAAAAAATACGGCATAATGACGTATGAACTAAACTATTTTTCAATACCGCAGTTTCCTAATAAAAACGAATAGTTTAAATTTTAAGAGGATATAATTGTAGTAGTGCAAATTAAGCATATTGAAACGGCACATGTGTATTTTTCTGATTTGTGCGAAATTCACTTATTTTTTATTTTAAATGTCTATTTATTTGTTGAAATGTAAAGAAGATTATGGTAAAATGATAGCAACTAATGTTTTGGAGGGATGATTTAAGAATGAAAAGAAAGATTGTATTTATGTCTTGTCTTCTGGCGGCGGTTGTTTCTCTGTCGGCCTGCGGTGGCGCCAAAACGGTTGAAAAAGGTGACAATGAGGCAGTAACTTTAAGAGTCGCATGGTGGGGCGGTCAGCCGCGTCACGATTCGACCATTGCAGTAATTGATATGTATAAGGCGGCAAACCCGAATGTCAATATCGAAACGGAATACACTGATTGGAAAGGCTATTGGGATAAGCTTGCGACACAAATGGCCTCAAAAAATCTTCCAGACGTAATTCAGCAGGACTACGCTTATTTAGGACAGTGGAAGCAAAAAAATCAAGTTGCGGACTTGACCGAATTCGTAAACTCCAAAGTTATTGATCTTTCGAATATAAGCGAAAATTATATCGGTGGAAATATAGACGGCGGAATTTACGGCATCAGCTTGGGAACCAATGCACTTTCACTTATGTATAATCCGGCTGCCTATACGGCTGCGGGACTCAGTATGCCGAACGAGAACTATACATGGGGCCAGTTCATGTCGGATGCCAAAAAAATGAAGGCGGCAGGCTTTGATACAGATCTTATTCTCTCAAACGATCCTAAATTTTTTGTGGAACAAAGAGTGCGCGAACTCGGCAAAACATTTTATAACGCAGACGGAACCGGTCTCGGTTTTGACGATGCGAAAATAGTCGAAGATGCTCTTAAGGTTCAGTATGATTTAGTAAAAGAAGGAATATCAGTTGATAAGGATTTGGCTTATTCCGTTCAAAATATTGAGGACAGTCTTATCATAAAGAAAAAGGTATGGGGCAGCATGGCGTGGAGCAACACGTTCGTTCCCACGGAAAAGCTCACAAAACAGGCAGGATTTGATTTGGCTATTACCGTAGTGCCAAAACTTGACACGGCCGCAAAATCAGGAGTATATTTAAAGCCGTCCATGCTTTTCTCCATCTCAAACACATCTCAAAATAAAAAAGCGGCTGCAAAGTTTATCAACTACTTTGTAAATGACGTAGAAGCAAACAAGGTTTTAGCCGGTGAAAGAGGTGTTCCGGTATCAAGCAAGATTCGCGAGGCCTTAAAACCGAATCTTAGCGACTCTGAAAAGAAGGTTTATGACTATATTGATCTTGTCGGAAAAATCGGCACACCGATTGACAGACCCGAACCGTCGGGCAGCGGCGAAGTTTCAAAGGCTCTTAAAACCATTTTCCAAGAAATCATATATGGAACGAAAACTCCCGCAGACGGTGCCGCAGAATTCATGAAGACAGCAAATGAAATCTTAGCGAAAAATAAAGCATAGGAAAAGGGGACCCCTTTTCCTGCGAAGCGTAAACACTTTGCGGGGTAGGGGTTTCTTCACATTGGAGGAAGCCTTATGAAACAGGATGTAAAAAACATGAAAGAATCCGAAGGGTTTATGAAAAAAGCGGGCGATTTTTTTCAAAAAGACAGCATATCGGGGTATGTATTTATCCTGCCATGGCTTATCGGCTTTTTTTCATTTACTTTGATACCCTTTTTGGCCTCTTTTTATTTCTCTTTTACAAAGTATGACTTATTCTCCCCGCCGAAATTTGTCGGCTTGAATAATTTTATCAGAATGTTTACTAATGACCCATTGTTTTGGAAGTCACTTAAGGTAACATTTTTATATGCGTTTGTGTCTGTGCCGCTCAGGCTTGTGTTTGCGCTGTGGGTAGCGGTGCTTTTAAACAGGAGAACGAAGGCATCCGGACTTTACAGAACTTTGTTTTACCTTCCGTCTATTGTTGGCGGCAGTGTTGCCGTAGCTGTTATGTGGCGTATGCTGTTTTTAAAAGACGGTGTGATTAACGCAATTTTCGCCAAAGTCGGACTTCCAAGCAATATCAGCTGGCTGACCAATACAAAAACAGCAATCTGGACACTTATTTTGCTTGCTGTTTGGCAGTTCGGATCATCCATGCTGATTTTTCTTGCGGGCCTCAAGCAAATTCCCGACCAGTATTACGAGGCGGCAAGAGTAGACGGAGCAGGCAAAAGCGTACAATTTTTTAAAATTACGCTGCCCATGCTTACGCCCGTTATTTTCTTCAACCTTGTAAACCAACTTATTAACGGGTTCATTGCTTTTACACAGGCAGTTATAATTACGAACGGAGGCGATCCGTTAAACAGCACACTATTTTATGCGGTATATTTGTATAAGCGTTCATTCGAATATTACGAGATGGGATACGGCTCCGCTTTAGCGTGGGTATTGCTTGTAATCATTGCTGTATTTACGGCGCTTATATTCAAATCGTCAAGTGCATGGGTGTATTATGAGTCCAAGGAGCAGTGATTGACATGAAGATTAGAACAAGAAAAATTGTATCAACCACCATATATCACATATTCATGGTCATATTCGGTCTTGTTATGCTCTACCCCGTTATTTGGATGATATTCAGCTCACTAAAAAATCCAAGAGAAGTTATGACCATTCCCACAAAGTTTTTTTCAGACAGATTTTATTTTGAGAATTATGTAAATGGCTGGCAGGGTGTCGGAAACAATACTTTCAAGACGTTTTTCACAAATTCGTTTTTCATATCCCTCACAGCCACGATCGGTACAGTTGTAGCATCCGCCCTTGTGGCATATGGTTTTGCAAGAATCAAATTCCCTCTGAAAAAATTTTGGTTTACCTGTATGATTCTTACTATGATGCTACCTTATCAGATTATCATGGTTCCGCAGTTTGTTATTTTTGATAAACTCAATTGGACAAATTCGAACCTTCCGCTGATTGTTCCGGCATTTGGCGGCGGTGCATTTTTCATATTTTTGATCATGCAGTTTATCAGCGGAATTCCGGGTGAACTCGATCAGGCGGCTAAAATTGACGGATGCGGCAGATACGGTATTTTCTTCAGAGTGATCCTGCCCTTAATTAAAC